>PLXO01000157.1:8137-8509 GCA_003151425.1 Acetobacteraceae bacterium | reverse complement strand
CGCCGAGGTTGCCGCCCTCGCCGCGGAACCGCCGGTCATGCTGCTGGCCCCGGCGCGCGCCGCCGCGGTGCTCCGCCGCCGCGCCTCCCAGCGCGTCCAGGCCGTGGCGATCGAGGTCGCCGACTGCCTCGCCGATCCCGACAAGCTGCGCGCCCTCGCCGACCCCACCATGGAGCAGCCGCTCCGGAAACTGCCGATCGAGGCGAAGCTGCCCGCCCTGGCCCGCCCGGCGCTGGCACTGGCAAAACTGTCGCGGCTGCTGCCGGCGATCCTCACCGCCCGGGCGCGCCCCGATGCGGTGGCGGAGGCGGCGCGGCTCGGCCTGCTCAGCGTCAGCGCCGCCGACGTGCTGGCCTACCCCAGCGGCGCCGC
>PLXO01000157.1:0-8119 GCA_003151425.1 Acetobacteraceae bacterium | reverse complement strand
CTGCACTCCGAATGCTTCACCGGCGACCTGCTCGGCAGCCTGCGCTGCGACTGCGGCAGCCAGTTGCGCGGCGCGATCAGGCGCATGGGCGAAGAAGGCGCCGGCGTGCTGCTGTATCTGGCGCAGGAGGGCCGCGGCATCGGCCTGGTGAACAAGCTGCGCGCCTACGCGCTGCAGGACCGCGGGCTGGACACGTTGGACGCCAACCGCGCCCTGGGCTGGGGCGCCGACGAGCGCAGCTTCCTCACCGCGGCGACGATGCTGGAGGCGCTCGGCATCAAGCGGGTGCGGCTGCTGACCAACAACCCGAACAAGCTCGCCTCGCTGGCGGCGTGCGGCGTCGAGATCGTCGGGCGGGAGGCGCACGCCTTCGCGCCGAACGGCGTCAACGACCAGTACCTGGCGACCAAGGCCGAGCGGTTCGGCCACTTGCTGGGGGAGTAGCGCATGCAGGCCCCCATGCCGGCGTCTCTGTTGGCGCCCAGGCAACGCCCGTGAGGCCGCCCATGCAGGCGACGATCCACCGCGACGGGCGCATGGAGCTGGCCGGCCAGATTTTCCGCGTCGCCCTCGGGCGGGCCGGCGTGCGCTCCGACAAGCATGAGGGCGACGGCGCCACCCCAGCCGGTGTATTGCCGTTGCGCCGCGTGCTCTACCGCGCCGATCGCGGCCCGCCGCCCGCCTGTGTCGTGCCGATCGAGCCGTTGGCGCCGGACGACGGCTGGTGCGACGACCCAACGCACGCCGACTACAACCGGATGGTCCGCCTGCCGCACGACGCGCGGTGCGAGGAACTGTGGCGCAGCGATGGCATCTACGACCTGATCGGCGTGCTGGGGTGGAACGATGCGCCGGTGGTGCGCGACCGCGGCTCGGCGATCTTCCTGCACGTTGCGCGCGCGGATTATGCGCCCACCGACGGATGTGTGGCGCTGGCACTGGCGGACCTGCGTCGCGTGCTGGCCACCGGTCTTGCCGAGCTGTTGGTAGGTTAGGAGCGAAAGGATAGCCGGAACGTGCAAGCCATGAAGCCCACCACGCCTCACCCTCCGAACAGCGTCGTTTTTGTCGGCGATTGCCACGCGGAACCACTGGCGTTGGTCTATCGTGCATGACTCGCGCCGCAGCGCGGGGAAACGACCCACTGGGTACCAACCTTCGCAACCGCATCCAAAGATGGTGCGGTCAGGATTCAGGGTGCCGACATCATCGCCATACAGGTGATGGACGCCGACCAGGTCATCAGCCTCGCGGATTTCCGCAGCAGCGCTTCCATCGCGCCATCCACCGGACGCCCAACACATCGCCAACGCCGCAGCCGGTTCCGGCCGTTGAGGCCATCGGCCGCCACACATGCAACAAAGCCGCGCCATCTATGCGCGGATTCTCGCCGCCGCTGACACGCGATGAACACATAGCCGCGGACCGCGTCCGCCGGCCGCATCCCGGCGGTCAGGGGCGCCGAGCGCGTCCATGGCCAAGGCCAGGCCAAAGCCTTTATAGCCCCCTTCCGGGCCACCGAAGGAAAGCAGCGTGCCAAGCCGGGCAGCGGTGGCGTCCGTCGTCGGCCGGCCGTCCGGCCCGAGCGCGACGCCCTCGGGGATCGGTGTGCTGAGACGCGCCCGGTATTGCAGATCGGTCGCCATGAACGCCGACGTACCCATATCGATGACAATAGGATCTGTCGCAGTCGGAAAACCGAAAGCAACCGGGTTCGTGCCAAGAGTCAGCCGCGCACCGCCGAACGGGGCCACGGCTGGCGGCGACGCCACCGTATCGATCACCACCAGGCCGGCGCGGGCGATCATTTCGCAATAATAGGCACTGCGTCCGGTCATCCAGGTGTTGGCGAGGACAACGATGGCGAGGCCGTTGGCTTCCGCGCGCAGGATTGTCGCCTCGGCGGCGCGGTAGGCCGCGACCATGCCCGTATTGTTGCCGCCATCGAGCATGGCCGTCGCCGCCGTCTCCCGCACCACGCTGATGGGCCGCCGCGGCAGCTTGAAGTCAGGGTAATCGACGACATTCAGCAGTTTCGGCAGGCCGGAATACTCGTAACCGCACAATGCCGCGTCCAGCACATGGTCCGTCAGGATTCGCGCGTCGTCCTCGTCATACCCGGCGCCACGCAACGCTGCCTCGCCGAGCGCTCGCGCTTCGGCCACCGTCATTCGGATGCGGTCTTTGCCGGTCCCGTCGGTCATCGCCCCACCATCGATTTTGCCAGCCTGGAGCGTGATGGCTGAGGGCGGCATCGCCGTAGGCCTGAATCGCGCGATCAATTAAAAAGCTAGAGCGGGATGGGCGCGCCTGTCAGCGTCCATCCCGCTCTAGCCCGCATTTCTCACACTGTTGCGGGATGATGGCGTAGGGCATTGTCGTGCCAACAGGTTTTCGCGCCGCCGCCAATACCGGGTGTATTCGCAAGGTGCGAAAACCTGTTGGCGCGGCAAGGACCAAGCCAGCACCCGCGAGAGTGTGAGAAATGCGGGCTAGCGTGCCGCGGTATCGCAACACGTGTCCATCCTGGTAGGTCGGAAGTTTGTTGGGCGCATAGGCGGCCGCGCGACATGATGGCATTATGGGACCCAACATCAAGCAACGAGGAAACGCGATGGCGATGCACAGTTTCTGGCCAGACATTCCGGCCGAATTCGCGCAGAGCTGAGGGGGCGGCGCATGCAGGACAAGGTCGACGTTCTCATCATCGGCTCCGGTGCCTCGGGCGCCGCGGTCGCCTGGAGCCTTGCCGAGACACGGATGAAAATCCTCTGCCTCGAGCAGGGTGACTGGATGAAGCAGTCCGACTATCCATCCAATGGGCGGGATTACGAGGCGCGGGTGTTCAGCGACTACGCCACCAGTCCGAACATCCGCAAGCGGCCGAGCGACTATCCGATCAACGACGACGCCTCGCCGATCAAGGTGGTGAACTTCAACGCTGTCGGCGGCTCGACCGTGATGTACACGGCGCATTATCCGCGCCTGCACCCCTCGGACTTCCGCGTCCGCATGCTGGACGGCGTGGCCGATGATTGGCCGATCGACTATGCGACGCTGGAACCGTTCTTCGCCGAGAACGACCGGATGACGGGGGTCTCCGGACTGGCGGGTGATCCGGCCTATCCGGCGCACAAGCCACCGATGCCGCCCCTGCCGCTGGGTAAGAGCGGCGCCAAGATCGGCCGGACGATGAACCGGTTGGGGTGGCACTGGTGGCCATCCGACAGCGCTGTCGCCACCACGGAATATGACGGCCGCGCGCCCTGCATCCATCTGGGTCACTGCACGCCGGCCTGTGCCCAGGGGGCGAAATCCAGCACCGACATCACCTATTGGCCGCATGCCATCCGCGCGGGGGTGGAGCTGCGGACGAACTGCCGGGTGCGAGAGATCACGACCGGCGAAGACGGCATGGCGACGGGCGTGGTTTATTACGACGCGGACGGTGTCGCGCAGTTCCAGCCGGCCGAGGTCGTTATCATGGCCTGCAACGGCGTGGGCACGGCGCGGCTGTTGCTTCATTCCGCCTCCGGGCGGTTTCCGAGCGGGCTGGCCAATTCCAGTGGGTTGGTGGGCAAGAACCTGATGTTCCATCCCTGGGCGCAGGTCATCGGTTATGTCGACGAAGCGATGGACGGGCATCGCGGGTCCCCGTTGAGCCTGTGGAGCCAGGAGTTCTACGAGACCGACCGCACCCGCGGCTTCGTGCGTGGTTTCAATTTCCAGTTCATCCGCGGCGTGGGGATCGGCACCGAGGCGGTGCAGGCGGAAGCCAAGGGCCTGCTGCCTTGGGGCGAGGGCCACCACGATGTGTTTCGCGGCCTGGTCGGGCATCGCATGCACGTGGGCATCTGCACCGAGGACCTGCCGGAAGAGCACAACCGCGTCACACTGGATCCGGTGCTGACGGATGGGCACGGCATCCCCGCGCCGCGGATCGAGTACCGAATCGGCGAGAACACCAGTCGCATGCTGGATTTCGCGATCGCGCGCGGGAAGGAGATCCTGGAAGCCGCCGGGGCGCGGCATGTGCATGCAGTGCGGCCGGTGGTGTATGCCGGCTGGCACCTGCTGGGTACGGCACGGATGGGGAATGATCCGGCACGGTCCGTAGTGAATGCGTGGGGCCGTTGCCACGACGTGAAGAATTTGTTCATCGTAGACGGCAGCATCTTTGTCACCTCGGGCGGCGTGAATCCGACCTCCACGATCCAGGCGCTGGCGCTGTATATCGCCGACAGCATGAAACAGCGTCTGGCAACCCTGTTCGATTGAGTAGGTGTCGCCGCGCGCCACCGAGCGATCGGGCCGCTGATCTCAGGCATTGTGCTGGTCCTGGTGGGCCATGACCGGCGGCTGGAACAGGTCCCACCTTCAGGGCACAATCATGCCAGGCCAGGGGACGGTGCATGAAGGACAAGGTCGACGTTCTGATCATCGGCGCGGGCGCGTCGGGCGCGGCGGTGGCGTGGAGCCTGGCCGAGACGAAGATGCGCATCCTGTGCCTGGAGCAGGGCGATTGGATGAAGCAATCGGAGTACCCCGCCAACAGACGGGACTTCGAGGCACGTGCGTTCAGCGATTACGCCACCAGCCCGAACATAAGAAAGGGGCCGGCCGATTATCCGATCAACGACGACAACTCGCCGATCAAGGTGGTGAACTTCAACGCCGTTGGCGGCTCGACCATCATGTACACGGCGCATTATCCGCGGCTGCATCCGTCCGACTTCCGCACCCGCACGCTGGATGGCGTGGGCGATGACTGGCCGATCGACTACGCGACGCTGGAACCGTTCTATACCGAGAACGACCGGATGATGGGCGTGGCCGGGCTGGCGGGCGATCCGGCCTATCCGGCGCACCTTCCGCCGATGCCGCCACTGCCATTGGGCAAGACCGGTGCCCGGTTCGCGCGGGCGCTGAACCAGCTGGGCTGGCATTGGTGGCCATCGGACAGCGCCGTTGCCACCACTGAATATGACGGCCGCGCGCCCTGCATCAATCTGGGCCAATGCACGTGGGGCTGTGCGCAGGGGGCGAAGGGCAGCGCCGACGTGACCTATTGGCCGCATGCGATCCGCGCGGGGGTGGAGCTGCGGACGAACTGCCGGGTGCGGGAGATCACGACGGGCGAAGACGGCATGGCGACCGGCGCGGTGTATTACGATCCGGACGGCGTCGCCCAATTTCAACCGGCCGAGGTGGTGATCGTGGCCTGCAACGGCGTCGGCACGCCGCGGCTGTTGCTTCATTCCACGTCCGGCCGGTTTCCGAATGGGCTGGCCAATTCCAGCGGCCTGGTGGGCAAGAACCTGATGTTCCATCCCTGGGCGAACGTGACCGGCTATGCGGACGAAAAGCTGGACGCGCATCGCGGCTCGCCACTGTGCCTGTGGAGCCAGGAGTTCTATGAGACCGATCGTGACCGCGGCTTCGTGCGCGGGTTCATCCTGTCGGTCAATCGCAGCATCGGCGTGGGTACCGAGGCGGTGATGGCGGAGGCCAACGGGCTGGTGCCCTGGGGCGAGGGCCACCACGATGTGTTCCGCGACCTGATCGGGCGCCGCATGAACCTCGGCATCTGCACCGAGGACCTGCCGGAAGAACATAATCGGGTGACGCTGGATCCGGTGCTGAGGGACGGGCACGGCATCCCCGCACCGAAGATCGACTACACGATCGGCGAGAACACCAGCCGCATGCTGGATTTCGCGATCGAACGCGGGAAAGACATTTTGGCGGCTGCCGGGGCGCGGCATGTGCATGAGGTGCGGCCGGTGATGTATGGCGGCTGGCACCTGATGGGAACGGCTCGGATGGGGAATGACCCCGAACGATCCGTGGTGAACGCATGGGGCCGCAGCCATGACGTGAAGAACCTGTTTGTCGTCGATGGCAGTATCTTCGTGACAGCGGGCGGTGTGAACCCGACCAGCACGATCCAGGCGCTGGCGCTGTATATCGCCGACAGCATGAAGCAGCGTCTGGCAACCCTGTTTGATTGAGGCCGAGATGAGCGACCAGACCCTGACCGAGGCCGAGATCGCCGATCTGCGCTGCCTCGCCGGCATGATCATTCCGCCGAGCGCGAAATACGGCGTTCCGGGCGCCGACGACGACACCATCTTCGCCGACATCGTCACCAGTATCGGACGCGATGCCGACCATGTGCGTGCCGCGCTGGCCAGGCTGCGCACGCTGGCCGGGGGCCCCTTCGCCGCGCTGGACGCCACGCGCCGCGCCGAGGTGGCGGCGAAGCTGCGTGCTGACGGCGGCGCTGCTGTCGGTGCGCTCACCCGGATCGTGCTGCTCTGCTATTACCGCGATGACCGGGTGATGGTGTCGCTCGGCCTGGAGGCACGGCCGCCATTTCCCAAGGGCCATTCGCTCGAACAGGGTGACTGGTCGCTGCTCGACCCCGTGCGGGCCCGTACGCCTTTCTGGCGCCCCGTGTCGTAGGACCTGCGACGCAGGATAAGGACGACGTCCGCATCATCGTCTCCGGCGCGTGCGGAGTCCCGGTATGTTCGATCCCTTCGCCCGATCGCCCTGGTCCGACACCTGCCTCTTGTTGCGCCCGGTATGCGATCGTCGAATACTGGCGGTGCGACTCCCTCGGGCAGCAAAGCGAGTTCACCCCGCTTGTCGATGACGGCGCGGCGCTCCGATGGCCCGATGGAGGCCCAACACCCAGGCCCATGGAGGAAGATCGATGTCATTCTACCGAGGCATGACCTGCGAGAACGTGACCATCAACGACGACAAGGGAACGCCGATAACGGCTTACGTGGCCAGGCCATCTGGTCCCGGCCCCTATCCGGGCGTCGTGCTTGTCCACCATCTCCCGGGCTGGAGCGAGCTCTACATCGAGACGACGCGTCGGTTCGCGCATCACGGCTATCTCGCGATCTGCGCCAACCTCTACGAGCGCGAGGGTGGCGGCAGCGACGGCAACCCTGACGACGTCGCCGCCAAGGTGCGCGCCGAGGGCGGCATCGCCGATAGCCAGATGGTTGGCGATACCGCAGCCGCCGTGAAGTGGATGCGCGCGCAACCCGATAACAACGGCAAGGTTGGTCTTTTCGGCTCCTGCTCGGGCGGCCGGCACGCCTTCATCTATGCCTGCCAGCGGAACAACGTCGATGCTTGCGCCGAGCTGTGGGGTGGCCGCGTGGTGATGGGCAAGGAGGAGCTCAATACCAAGACGCCCGTCGCGCCGATTGACATGACGAAGGACCTCTGCTGCCCGCTGCTCGGCCTGTTCGGCAACGACGATCGCGCACCGAGCCCGGAGCAGGTGAACCAGCACGAGGCCGAGCTCAAGAAGCACGGCAAGACGTACGAGTTCCACCGCTACGACGGTGCCGGCCACGGGTTCTTCTATTGGCACCGGCCGCTCTATCGGCCCGAGCAGGCAATGGCCGGCTGGAACAAGATATGGGCCTTCTTCGGCAAGTATCTGGCGAAGTAGGAGGGCCGGACATGTGCACGTCCATCATCGAGATCGCACGCGCCGACGGCATGGCAAAGCGTGGCGACGACTGGTTCCCGCTGTCGCAGGCGGTGGTTGCCTATGACCACGCGCGCCATGCGCCGCTGGGCGACGTCATCACGCTCGACTTCATCAACACGGACCTCGACCCCGGTGCGCGGGCGGGGATCGAGCTGACGCTGGAGACGGCCAAGCTGCTGCGCGCCGCTCTCGACCGGGCGATTGCCGCCGCCGAGTTCGAGGAGGCGGAAGTGCGGGGCAAGGGCGCCGTGCTTAGTGTCCGTCCGGAGACTTTGCGAGTCATATGAGTCGGTTACCGGTTGCCGGAATATCTGCTTGATCCGGCTCGAACTTTTGTGACTCTCTACGCGGCACCGATGCGTGAGGTGCTGAATGTGGACGATCAAGAACCGCCCCAGCTACAACCGCGACAAGCTGCGTTGTCCGAGCGACCTGACCGACGCGGAGTGGGCCCATATCAGGCCGTTGATCCCCCCGGCCAAGCGCGGCGGCGGCAAACGGCGCGTCGACATGCGCGAGGTGGTCAACGGCGTCATGTCACTACTGTCCGGTCAATATACGAACAAATTCAATTGGTTACCATCCATGACATGTTCGGAA
>PLXO01000231.1 GCA_003151425.1 Acetobacteraceae bacterium | reverse complement strand
CTCCCGTGCCCCACACTCAAAAAGAGGGTTCCAAGGGCTCCGCCCTTGGCCGGGTCCAGGGGCGGAGCCCCTGGCCTTCCTTCATTCACCCGATTGCCCTGACCCCGGGCAGCCCGGTTCTGGATCGCCCTCCACGCCGGCCATCGGATCGGCATATCGATCGATCAACCGCTCCGGCGGCGTTCGCGCGGTCCGGCCGAGC
The DNA here is from genome assembly GCA_003151425.1 of Acetobacteraceae bacterium. Taxonomy (GTDB): domain Bacteria; phylum Pseudomonadota; class Alphaproteobacteria; order Acetobacterales; family Acetobacteraceae; genus Palsa-883. The sequence goes on along the minus strand of PLXO01000231.1, from coordinate 11,820 downwards.
AGCGGGGCCAGCGCGCGCGCCAACGTAATGGAATGGGCGATCTGGCACGGTTCATTCAGATGCAGGGGCGTATCGAAGAAGTCAGCCAGGGGATAGCGGCTCCGATTGGGCAGCGTCAGGAACTCGCCGCCCTGCGCCAGATAAACCGCAGCGATCGCGTCACGCGTCTCGCCCGGCAACGGCACCGTGTCGACTTCGGTCGGCAGTCCACCAATCATTTGCACCCCATGGCCGCGTCCCCATGCCACGAAGCCCGCAATCAGGCTGGCGCCATAGCCGTTGCGGACCGCGGCGGCGGCAACCGCGGGCGCCACCATCGCCGCAATCATCCCCTGGCTCCCTGCGCCGCGCTCGACGGAGTGGCCGACATGGTCGCCCCAGGCGTTGTTCGTCCCGGTTACCATGGCCCGCGGATCGTGGAACCGCGCCGCAACCAGGCTCATCTCGATCAGGCTCATCAGGCCGGCGCGCAGATCGAAGGCGAACAGGGCGGCCAGCCATCGTTTCGGCCCCAACGCGGCAAGCGTCGTCCAGTCATGGCGGAACATGATGGCGGCATCCGGGCCGAGCGACGTGGCGAACCGTCCCGCGGCGTATTGTTCCTGTTCCATCGGCAGGTAGACGATGTCGCCGGGATGGAGCTGCGCGCGCCAGCGGGCGAACAGGTAATCGAGACCGATGCCGACCGCGACACCGCCGTTCACGCAGGGCAGGTCCAACATCGGCTCGATGACCTCGCAGCGATGCGAATAGGGGCCGTTGGAGCCGGCCAGGATGACCAGCTTCGGCCCGTGGATCGTCGCCGCCCGCGCCAGCCGGGCATCGAGCTCGCCGGCGAGGAAGCCCAGCTCGAGCGGCCGATCCAGCACGAAGCCGAACAGCCCGCAGTACAGCAGCAGCGAGGCAAGCGCGGCGCACACGAGCCGGCGAAAACCGCTGGCACCCCTGGCCTCCGCTGCTCGGGTTTCCAGCTCTCGGCTGCGGCTTATCGATCGATTGGCTGGAAGAGAATTGGGGGGCACCGGGCAAGCGTCGGGGGCCTTCCAACGTCCGAAAGACAATAAGATCCACCGCGGAGCACGCGGAGCACGCGGAGGAAGCACAGGACATGCACTTTGCGCGAAGCGCCGAGATGCCTTCTCGGCGTGGTCGGCGTGATCGGCGTGGTCAGCGTGATCGGCGTGGTCAGCGCGCTCGGCGAGTTCTTCGCGCTCTGCCTTCTCCGCGTGCTCCGCGCGCTCCGCGGTGGATCTTGCTTGCGGTCGATCGAGCGCCCCAGTCCCATCACACCACTGCCCGAGCCAAGCCGCCGCACGACGCAACCGTGTAGCGATGGGCGCACGCCGCAGAGCCTCACCAGTCACGGCTGGGATCAAGACCGGCGTGCTGTCGTCCATCCCCTTGCGCGCCCTAGAACCGGAAATACAGGAACGGTGCGGTATACGGCGCGAAGAACAGCGCCTGCACCGTGAACGCGAACCCCGCGGTCAGCGCCCACCCCCGCGCGCGCTCCGACAGCTCATGCACATGCGGCAGCGCCAGCACGATCGTCCAGCCCAGTAGCAGACAGGCCGACACCTCCGGCAGACTTAGCGTGCGTGCCGCGCCGAGCGACAGCAGCACCGGCACCGGCCGCGCGATCGCGGCCAAGCCCGGCCAGGTGTCAACGATCATCTGCGGCAGCGCGAATCCGTTCAGCCCCGCCATGCCGCGCAGCATGCCGAGCGTCGGCTGCACCCCCTCGGCACGAAACGGCACCCAGGCCACCACCACCGCCAGCAGTGTCAGCGCCTGCGCAAGCGGCCACGGCAGCGGCCACCCCAGCCTTCGCCAAAGCTTGTGCACGATCAGATACAGCCCGTGCAGCCCGCCCCAGGCGACGAAGGTCCACGCCGCGCCGTGCCACAGCCCGCCCAGCAGCATGGTCAGCATCAGGTTGCCCAGTTGCCGCGCCCCGCCGTGCCGGTTGCCGCCGAGTGGGATATACAGGTAGTCGCGCAGGAACTGGCTGAGCGTGATGTGCCAGCGCCGCCAGAACTCGGCGATGTCGCACGCCTTGTAGGGGCTGTTGAAGTTCAGCGGGAAGCGCACGTTGGCCATGCGCGCCAAGCCGATCGCCATGTCGGAATAGCCCGAGAAGTCGAAATAGATCTGCAACGTGTAGGCCAGCGCGGCGTACCAGGCCTCGATCAGCGTGAGCGTGGTGCCGTGCGACGCAGCGGCGAACCCGGTATCGGCGAAGCTGCCAAACGTATCGGCCAGCACCAGCTTCTTGCCGAGGCCGAGCAGGAAGATCATCAGTCCGGCCGCGATATTGTCGGCCCGCGGCCGAGCCAGATCGGCTGCCTGAAGCTGCGGCAGGATCTCCGCCGGGCGCACGATCGGCCCGGCGATCAGATGCGGAAAGAAGCAGACGAAGGCCGCGTAGCACAGCGGTCCGGCATCGGCACGCTGACCGCGCTCGGACTGCACCAGGAACATGATCTGCTGGAAGGTGAAGAAGCTGATCCCGAGCGGCAGCACGATCCCCAGCACCGCTGCGTGCGGCACTGCCACGTGCAGCAGGAAGTCGGCGTATTTGAACCAGCCCAGCAGGCCGAGATTGAAAGCGATGCCGCCGATCAGCCAGATGCGCGCGGCGTCATGCCTGCCGGTCCGCCCAAGCCGATCCTGGGCGGGTCGATCCTGGGGAGGTCGGGCCTGGGCAGCTCGGGCCTGGGCAAGCCGAAGAATGCGCTGTCCAACGACATAATTCACCCCGACCGAGGCCGCCAGCAGCGGCACATAGCGCGGGTTCCACCAGCCGTAGAACACCAGGTCCGCCGCCAGCAGCCAGGCCAGCGCGGCGCGCGGCCCGCTCAGCCGGCCGGCCAGGAAGAAGCTGCCGAACGCCAGCGGCATGAAGCCCAGGACGAATAACGGTGAATTGAACAGCATGCCGCGCCCCGGGCCTTCGCCTGGGCGTCAGCTTGGCGCGCGCCGGCCTAAGCAATGGTGAATCGCGAGCCGGCGGCCGTGCGGGGCCGCCGGCGCCGCGTCAGGGCTGCTTGTGCTCCTCCTCCTTCGGCGCCGGCTGCGGGGCGGGCTTCGGCGGTGGCGCCGCCGGATGGGGCGGTGCCGCCGGGTGCTGGGCCGCAGGTGCCACAGGGTGCTGGGTCGCCGGTGCGACCGCAGGCGTCGTCGCGCCCGAGGTGGCCGGATGCGGCGTCACCGTGGTGGCGGGATGCTGGACCTGGGTGCCAGGCGTGACGGTGCCCGGACGCGCGGTGGTGGTGGTCGTGGGCCCGTGCGCCGTGGGCGCGGCGCCCGGCCGGGCGATCGCCGCGCCCGTCCCGCCGCCCGGATGCACCGGCGCGCCGGTAGCAGCCGGCGTCACCGCCGGGCGGGCGGCAACCACGCCTCGGCCGGTGAATTCGTTCGGCCGGCTGGTCGCCGCGATGGCCGGCGTGCCGTGATTGACCGACGCGCGCAGCGCGGGATTGCTGGCCGCGGTCTGCTCGTGCTGCGTCTGGAGCGCGGTCGGCGCGACGTGTTGCTCGTGCGCGGTGGCTTGTTCCTGCGCCGTCGGCTGCGCGGTCACGCCGCCGGTCCCGCCGTTGAAGGCGACCCGGCTGCTCGAGCTGTAGTTGTTGACGACGGTCTCGTTGTAGACGTTGGTGATGTGGGTGCCGCCGAAGTTGTTCACGCCGCTGTTGTAGGCGAACACGCCGTTGTTCCAGCGGCCGCCCTGGTAGCCGACGCCGCCGTAGCCGAAGCCGTAGTTGACGCCGCCGTAGAAGCCGATATGCGGGCCCCAGTAGCCGCCGTTCCAGGCATAGATGCCGTTGTTCCAGCCCCAGTAGCCCGGGGTCCACAGCACGCCCACCACAGGCGGCTGCACCCAGGTCCCCGGCACCCAGTAGTAGCCGTCCGGCCCATAGGCCCAGTAGCCCGGGGTCCAGATATAGCCGGGCGCGGGAAGCGCCGGCTGGATATAGATCGGCAGGATCGGTGGCGCGATCGTGATCGAAAGGCCGATCCCGATCTGGGCGTGCGCGGCTGGCACGGGCGCCGCGAATGCGAACCCGAGCAGCAGAGGCGTGATGAGGTGCAGGCGTCGCATGATCGTCTCCTTGTCAGGACTCGGGCCACGTGGCGGACACTACATCGTTCCACGCACCGTGACGACTCGAAGCAGCGTGCCGCGGACCCTGACCTGGCCAACCTGTGTTGCCGGTGCGGGCAGCCGCGGACCGCGTGCGGTATATTCGTTGCGATTGGGGCGATCGAGTGACCGACACCGCCACAATTTCGCGCCAGGTCGCGGCAGGTTCCGCTGGCGGTTCAAATCCAGGCGGATTCAGCCCCGCGTGGCGCCGAATTGCATCGGGTCGGGATTCACCTGGGGCCGATACTCGCCGGTGCCCGCTGCCGCGGTTCGTGCCGAGGCCAAGCGGCGGAATCGGGGCAGTCCCTGGGTGTTTCCGGCGGCCGGACCATGCCCTACGCTCGCGGCAAGTGGCGGCGACTTGGTGCGCAGGACAGTGGGCAAAGCTTGATGCTGGATTATACCAACCGCCCGAAAGATTGACCGATCGTCGCTGCGCCCACGTCATGCCGGCCCACGGGTCAAGCNNCATCCACGACTTCGCCTGCTGCGAGGAGGCAAGGCGTGGATGCCGGCCGGAGCCTGTCCTCGGGCTTGACCCGTGGGCCGGCATGACGATGTGGGGACCGCCGACGAGTCGATCATTCGGCCGGTTGGTATTAATCCATCACATTCTGGTGCGCGCTGGCTTGTGGCTGCAGGCTCGGCCGTTGCCAGGTTTCGAGGCCCCGAAGTCGCAATGGGGGATCCCTGAGACACGTCGTTGTGCGTCGTCTCGCACAGGGCAAGAAGATCTGGCACTTCTTACCCGCCCGCGCGCCAACTCGGGCGCGCCAGCCCGACCAATGGCGAACCGCAGGGCGGCCTAGTGAGGTCGCAAGCGTCGGATCATGTCAGGCGTCGGATCAGGGCTTGTGCTGGTCCTTCTGCGGCGCCGGATGGGGTGCCGCCGCCGGGCGGGGCGCCGCTGCCGGACGTGATGCCGCTGCCGGACGGGGTGCGGCCGCCGGACGGGGTGCGGCCGTCGGACGGGGCGCCGCTGCCGGACGGGGCGCCGCCGCGGGGCGGGGTGCGGCCGCGGGATGTTGCGCTACCGCCGGGCGCTGGGTCGCTGGTGTGATCGAATGCGGCGGCGCTCCCGACGTGCCCGGGTGTGAGGTCCCCGCGGCGCCGGGATTCTGGATCGCCGAGGCACCGGGACGCTGGACCGCCGCGCCAGGCGTGACGGTGGCCGGATGCACGCCGCTGGGCGCGGTTCCCCCCCGGTTGATCGCCGGACCAGTCGCACCACCCGAATGCACCGCCGCGCCAGGCGTGACGGTGGCCGGATGCACGCCGCTGGGCGCGGTTCCCCCCCGGTTGATCGCCGGACCAGTCGCACCACCCGAATGCACCGCCACGCCAGGCGTGACGGTGGCCGGATGCACGCCGCCGGGCGCGGTTCCCCCCCGATTGATCGCCGAACCAGTCGCAGCACCGGAATGCACCGCCGCGCCCGTAGCGGCCGGCGTCACGCCGGGCCGGGCCGCGACCACGCCACGCCCGGTGAACTCGTTTGGCCGGCTGGTTGCCGCGATCGCCGGCTGGCCGTGATTGACCGACGCGCGCAGGGCGGGATTGCCGGCGGCGGTCTGCTCGTGCTGCATCTGGAGGCCCGTCGCCGCCACGTGCTGCTCATGCGCGGCCGCCACCTGCTCGGCGCTCGGCCGCGCGCTCAGGCCGCCGGCACCGCCGTTGAACGCGACCCGGTTGCTCGAGTTGTTGATGATGGTGCGATTGTAGACGTTGGTGACATGGACATCGCCGAAATTGTTCACGCTGCGGTTGTAGGCGAACTCACCGTGGTCCCAGCGGCCGCCCTCGTAGCCGAAGCCGCCGTAGCCGAAGCCGTAGTTGACGCCGCCGTAGAAGCCGATATGCGGGCCCCAGTAGCCGCCGCTCCAGGCATAGATGCCGTTGTTCCAGCCCCAGTAGCCCGGGGTCCAGAGCAGGCCCACCGAAGGCGGCTGCACCCAGGTCCCCGGCACCCAGTAGTAGCCGTCCGGCCCATAGGCCCAGTAGCCCGGCGTCCAGAGATACCCCGGCGCGGGAAGCGGCGGTTGCACGTAAATCGGCAGGATCGGTGGCGCGATCGTGATCGAAAGGCCGATCCCGATCTGGGCGTGCGCGGCTGGCGCGGGCGCGGCCAACGCTATGCCGAGCAGCAGGGGCGTGATGAGGTGCAGGCGTCGCATGATCGTCTCCTTGTGAGACTTGGGTCGCCGGGCGGACACTATACCGTCCCACGGATGATTCCGACGCGAACGTCATGCCGCAGGCCCTGGTCTGGTTCAACTGAGTTGGCGGGAGGTGTCCTCGGGCTACGCCAATCCGTATCCGCTGCGAGCGTGGCAAATCCGTGGCCGATACCACGACGGTTTCGTGTACCACGACGGTTTCGTGGCAATGCGCCGGCGGTTCCGCCGCGGGCCAATTCCTCTCGGGGATAATAGTCGCTATTATAGCGTACCTGTTGTGATATGGAGCTTTTGAGGCACTCGGTCAGAGAGGTCGAACATGGACGTGGCGGCGTTTGCAGCTTGGCGTGTTGGCGTTGGGCTGCTGGACCGAACGCAGCGAGGGCTGCTGCTCGAGGACCTTGCTTTGGCCGAAGCGAATCATCCGATCGACTGTTCAACCTCGGAGCTTGCCGAGAGCACGGCGCGGGGTGGGGCCGAAGCCGCATCGGAGGTCACCGAAAGGACGGCCGACCCCGTACCGGGCGGGGGTTTGTTGGCGCAAATCGGGCAGGCCCGGATCGCGAGCTTTGGCTGTCCGCATTGCGGCGGCGATGCGATCCACCCCTGGGGCAAGGCCAGCGGAAAGCCACGCTATCGCTGCGCAAGCTGTCGCCGGACGTTCAATGCGGTGACCGGGACGCCGTTGGCTGGATTGCGCCGCATGGACCGCTGGAACGGTCAGGCGGAAGCCTTGATCAGCGGCGAAACGGTTGCCAAAGCGGCGGACCGCTGCAACGTGGCCTATACGACGGCATTCCGCTGGCGACACCGGTTTCTGGCTGCGCTCAAAGCCGACAAGCCGCAACACCTGTCCGGGATCGTTGAGGCCGATGAGACGGTCATTCTTGAATCTTTCAAGGGCAAACGCGCTGACCTTCCGCGGGTCGCGCGCAAGCGGGGTGGCAAGGCCGCCAAGCGGGGCCTGTCGGTGGAGCAGATCCCGATCATGGTCGCCCGCGACCGCAGCGGCGCGACCTTCGATGCCGTGCTGCCGCGTCTCGACGCGGCCAGCATCACCAAGGCCTTGGGCGGCGTCATCTCCCGGCCGGCGGAACTGTGCTGCGACGGCGGCGCGGCGATCACCGCGTTCGCGCGGCGTGCCAGGCTGACGTTCCACGTATTGCCAGCCCCTGGCATTCCCAGGCCGGAGGCGCCGGAGCTCCACATCAACAACGTCAATGCCTACCACGGCCGCTTCAAGGAATGGATGCGGCGCTTCCATGGAGTCGCCACGAAGAATCTGCCGAACTACCTGAGTTGGCGGCGAACGCTCGAAGCCCTCGGGGCCGCGCCGACCCCGCAAGCCTGGATCAAGGGGGCGGTTGGATTGGGACCTTATCAACAGTCAACGCTATAATAGGATAATAGTTGCTAGCTGACCCACCGCGATAACGCCGCCCTGCGATGAGCAGCGCTTGCGGTGACCGCACCCTGCGACGACGGTCCCGCTGCGATGTCGATTTCCTGCTATGCCCACCCCCGATACCCGCCTCTCTCGATACCCGCCTCCCTCGATGCCACCCCCCGCGATGCCGGCCCGGCCCGTTGACCGCCCCCCTGAGACGCCGGCCCCTAAGACACCGGCCCCTGAGCAACCGACCCCTGAGCAACCGACCCCCCTGCGATGCCGCTTCCGCCATGACCGACGACGACCCGATCAACCCGGCGCTGCTGCCCGCCGGCCTGCGCGACCTGCTGCCGCCCGACGCCGAAACCGAGGCGGCCTCGGTCGAGGCGCTCATGGAGGTGTTCGCCGCGCACGGTTACGCGCGGGTAAAACCGCCGCTGCTGGAATTCGAGGACAGCCTGCTGGCCGGCGCCGGCGCGGCGGTGGCCGAGCAGACCTTCCGGCTGATGGACCCCGACAGCCAGCGCATGATGGGCCTGCGCGCCGACACCACGCCGCAGGTGGCGCGCATCGCCGCCACCCGGTTGGCCACCGCGCCCAGGCCGCTGCGGCTGTCCTACGCCGGCCAGTGCCTGCATGTGCGCGGCAGCCAGCTTGCCCCCGACCGCCAGATCGCCCAGGCCGGCATCGAGCTGATCGGCGCCGACACGCCTGCCGCCGATGCCGAAATCGTGTTGGTCGGCGCCGAGGCGTTGGCCGCGGTCGGTCTGACCCAGGTCAGCTTCGACCTGACCGTGCCGACGCTGAGCCCCGCGCTGCTGGATGACGCCGGCATCGCCGGCCCGGCACGCGTCGCGCTCGCGCGGGCGCTGGATCGCAAGGATGCCGCCTCGGTGAATCGCCACGCCGGCGCGCTGGCGGGGACGCTCACCGACCTGCTACTGGCCGCCGGCCCCGCCGACCGTGCCCTTGCCGCGCTGGCCGCCGCGCACCTGCCGCCGACGGCCCGCGCCCTGGCCGACGGCCTGGCCACCACCGTCGCCGCGATCCGCGCCCGCGCCCCCATGCTGCGGCTGACCATCGACCCGGTCGAGTTCCGCGGCCTGCGCTATCACACCGGCGTCTCGATCACGATCTTCGCCCCCGGCCGCCACGAGGAGCTCGGCCGCGGCGGCCGCTATGTCAGCGGCGACGCGGAGCCGGCGACCGGCTTGACACTGTATCCCGACGCCATCCTGCGCGTGGCCCCGCCGCGCCAGCCCAGGCCACGCCTGTATGTGCCGCTGGGTGCCGACCAGGACGAGGCAGCGCGGATGCGCCATCTGGGCTACGCCACCATCGCCGGCCTCGCCGCCACGGACGATGACGAGGTCGAGGCCAACCGCCTCGGCTGCACGCACATCCTGCGGAACGGCGCCGTGGCAGTGATCGCCGCGGAGTGATCAGTGATCAGTGATCAGAAGGCAGTGACCTGTGGCCATCGATCCTTGATACTGATCACTGATCACTAAACCGGAGACTCAAATGGCCAACGTTGCCGTGATCGGCGCCCAATGGGGCGACGAGGGCAAAGGCAAGGTGGTGGACTGGCTCGCCAGCCGCGCCGATGTCGTGGTGCGCTTCCAGGGTGGTCACAACGCCGGCCACACGCTGGTGGTGGGCAACGAGACCTACAAGCTGTCGCTGCTGCCCTCGGGCCTTGTGCGTGAAAAACTCGGCATCATCGGCAACGGCGTCGTGATCGATCCCGAGGCACTGCTGGCGGAGATCGACAAGGTTACCGCACAGGGGCTGCGCGTCTCGCCGGCGACGCTGCGGATCGCCGAGAACGCCGCGCTGATCCTGCCGTTCCATGGCGCGCTGGACCGCGCGCGGGAGGCGGCGCGCGGCGACCAAAAGATCGGCACCACCGGGCGCGGCATCGGTCCGGCCTACGAGGACAAGGTCGCGCGCCGCGCCATCCGCGTCGCCGACCTGGCGGAGCCGGAGACGCTGTCGTTGAAGCTCGATGAGCTGTTGCGCCACCACAACACGCTGCTGGCCAGCCTGGGCGCCGAGACCTTCGACAAGGCGGTGCTGCTGGCGTGGCTGCTGGCGCTGGCGCCGCGCATCCTGCCCTATGCCGAGCCGCTGTGGATCCGGCTGGACGAGCTGCGCCGCGCCGGCAAGCGCATCCTGTTCGAGGGCGCCCAGGCGGTGATGCTGGATGTCGACCACGGCACATATCCGTACGTGACCTCGTCGAATACGGTGGCGGCGACCGCGGCTTCGGGCGCCGGCATGGGACCGGGGGCGATCGGCTTCGTGCTGGGGATCGCCAAGTCGTATTCCACCCGTGTCGGATCCGGACCGTTCCCGACCGAGCTGCATGACGCGACCGGCCAATTGTTGGGCGACCGTGGTAACGAATACGGAACAAATACCGGCCGCCGCCGCCGCTGCGGTTGGTTCGATGCCGTGCTGGTGCGCCAGGCGGTCAAGGTGGCCGGGATCAACGGCCTCGCGCTGACCAAGCTGGATGTACTAGATGGACTATCGGAGCTGAAGGTGTGCACCGGCTATCGCATCGACGGCGCGCTGCATCACCACCTGCCCGCCGCCCCGCGCGCCCAGGAAGCGGCGAGCCCGGAATATGAAGTGCTGGAGGGCTGGAAGGGCTCCACCCGCGGTGCGCGCTCCTGGGGCGAGCTGCCGGCGCAGGCCATCAAGTATGTGCGGCGCATCGAGGAACTGGTGGAGGCGCCGGTCACGCTGCTATCGACCAGTCCGGAGCGCGACGACACGATCCTGGTGCGCGATCCGTTCGAGGGGTAGGTTGTTGCGCGCGTGGTTGCGTGGCTTTTATAACGGATAGGAAAAAAGAACTACCACAGAGGCACAGAGAAACAGAGAAGAATGTTAAGCTGCCCCCTTGGTCTTTCTGCTCTGTGTCTCTGTGCCTCTGTGGTGATTCTTGCTTTCTATCATGCGCCAGGAGCACGGGTTTCGTCGAATATCAAAGTACATCACGCCGGCGGGCGCAGCTCCAGCTCCCAGTCCTCGCCCACCATCGGCGGGCCGAAGTCGCTGTGCGGCTTGCTGGCGATCAGACAGAACCCCGCCTGCACGTATAGATGGCGTGCCGCGGTCAGGATGTCGTTGGTCCACAGCACGATGCGGCGATAGCCGGCGGACCCGGCGAACGCCACGCACTCCGCCACCAGCCGCCGTCCGACCCCCGCGCCGCGCGCCGCCGGCTCGACCAGCAGCAGGCGCAGCCTGGCGGTCTGCGCATCGCTGCGCACCAGGAAGATCGAGCCGACATTCACGCCGTCGCGCTCGGCGATCCAGCAACGTTCGCAGACCGGATCGTTGGCTTCCAGGAATGCCCCCGCGACCTTCGCCACCAGCGCTTCGAACCGCGCGTCGAAGCCGTATTCCTCGGCGTACAGCGCCCCGTGGCGCCCCACCACCCAGCCGATATCGCCGGGCCGCGGCGAGCGCAACAACCAGGGACGTGAAGCCGTGCCGCCGCCGCCAGGCCCGCCAGCAAGTCGGCCGCCAAGCAAAGTCTCGATCTGTCCCATGGCGGCGACCAGCGCGGCCTGGGCAGGATCCGGCAGGCGGCCCAACAGCGTCCCGATCTCGCTTGTCGAGGCAGCTTCGAGCGGTGCCAAGGCGGCGCGTCCCGCCTCGGTCAGCGTCAGGCACGTCTGTCGTCCGTCATGCGGCGAGCGATCGCGCCGCAGCAGTCCATCGCGCGCGAAGCGGTGCAGGATACGACTGAGATAGCCGGAATCCAGGCCGAGCTCGCGGCCGATATCCGCGGCAGTCAGCGCCGGCCGGTTCGCCAGTTCGTAGAGCACGCGCGCCTCGGTCAGGGAGAACCGGCTGTCATGCAGCCGCTCGCGCAATGCGCCGATGGCGCCGGTGTAGAACCGGCTGAACCGCCGGATGGCGGCGATGCGGTGGGGGAGGGGGGTTTGCTCAGACATGCCTGCTATAGTCAGGTATTCCGCTGGCTGAGTCAACTACCGCGCCGGCTGCCCGTGCAGGTCGGAAGCCGGGAGAAAAATCACAATTTCAATGAGGTGATCGGATATTGGTATCTGCTCGACCCCGGTTTG
>PLXO01000178.1 GCA_003151425.1 Acetobacteraceae bacterium | reverse complement strand
CGACCGCGCTGACCGCCAGCCTGGATGTTCTGAAGGCGATCGCCGAGGGCGGCGGCCCGCGTGAGGGCCTGTTGGCGCTCGGTTATGCCGGCTGGGGCCCCGGCCAGCTTGACAGCGAGATCCAGCAAAACGCCTGGCTGTCGGTGCCGGCGGACGACACGCTGATGTTCGACTCCAAGCACGACACGAAATGGCGGCGTGCCTTCGCCAAGCTGAAGGTTGACCCGTTGCAATTGTCGGACGTCGCCGGCCACGCGTAGAGCCGGGGCGGAAAAACGATCAGGCGCAAGAACGTCGGACGGTAAGATCGCTGGGCGGAAAGCGGACGGAAAAGCCATGCCCGGACCCCCGGGTCAAGCGCCCGGGGGCATGCTTGTTCCGGGGGCAGCGCATGTCACCGTCCCGGCGCGGCGGAATGCGCGGCAGTTTTCCGCCCTGCGCCGTCCGTCGGCGCTATTCTGCTCAGCAGTTGCGGGCCAATGGCTTCAATTTCTGCCGACGTTAACCATTCCGCAGGGAGTCGACTGGCATACTCGGATCGCGGACGGCATGCCGCCGCCGGCGCCGATCCGGCGAGGCAAAACGCGGAAGGACGCGCCACATGCCCGACATGCACATGCCAACTCTCTCGCACGCCCGTCCGATCGGCAGCGACGCCGCCGTGCTTGCCGAGATCACCGATGTCGTCCGCCAGGTGCTGCAGGATCGGACGATCGAACTGGCCCCGGCAACCGCGATGGACGACATGGCCGGCTGGGACTCGATGAACCACATCGCCATCCTGGTGGAAGCCGAGTGCCGGTTCGACGTGGTGTTCGATCTCGCGGATGTCGATGCGGTGCCAACCGTGGGGCATCTGGTCCGGCTGATCCAGGCAAAGCGGTCGGTGGTTGATCGGCCGCTAGGCTGAACCGGACCAAGGATAGGAGGACGGGGACCACTTCTCCCCCTCCCCGTGAGGGCTTGGGCCGCAAAGCGGACCAAGGTTGGGGGGAGGGGTTCAGGCGCACATGGTTTCAGCGAACCCCCGGCAAGACCCCTCCCCCCATCCCCCTCCCTCAAGGGGAGGGGGAGAACGCAACCTATCCCCAGCCCGTTACCTCCTCGCGCTCGGTGCGACGTCCGCCCTCGCTCTCGCCCTGATCTGGCTGTTCGTCCTCGAGGCACCGCTCGCCTTCCTCGACCCCGAATACCCCTACTGGCTGGCGAAGCAGCAACTGCTGCAAAGTTGCGACCTGGGAACGGTCCTGGTGGTCGGCGACTCGCGCGCCGCCGTGGACATCATCCCCGCGCGGCTTGGCGTCACGGCGACCAACCTCGCGGTCGGCGGCGGCGAGGCGATCGAGGCCTATGCCGCCCTGCGCCGAGCGCTCGCCTGCCCCAATCCACCGCGCCGCGTCGTGATCTCGTTCGATGCCGCGCACTTCGTGCATCCGGACTTGTTCTGGGACCGTAGCGTCCGCTTCGGCGCGGTCGACCTTGCCGAACTGACGGAGCTGCGCGCCATCTCCGAACGCCTCGGCGACGCGTCGGTGCTGGACCAGAAGCACGCCGACGGGCTGCCGCGCGGGGTCCGCGCGCTACTCTACGCCGTGCGGTTCCCGAGCCTCTATTTCAACAGCCTGCTGAAAGGCGGCGTGCTGCTGCGCTGGTGGGACAATCGCGCGGCGCTGCGCGCGGGCCTCGCGTCACGCGGGCAGTATTTCTTCGGCACCGCCGCCGGATCGAGCGTGGTCGCGGCCGACGGACATCTCGAGAACTTCACGCCGCTGCCGGTGCTCGACACGTATTTCGATTGCATGCTGGCACTGCTGGCGGCGCGGCATATCGAGACCGACTTCGTTTCGATGCCGCTGAACGCCGCGACCTGGCGCGCGGTGCATCCGGCCTTGCGCGACGGGTTCGCTGCCTACTTGGCCGGCTACGCTGCGCGCTATCCAAACTTTCACGTCATCGGACCGCTGATTCCGGCGTGGGACGATGGGTGGTTCGGCGACGAGTTTGCCCATCTCAACCCGACGGGCGCGGCACTGTTCAGTGCGCGTTTCGGTGACTGCCTGCGCGCCCGGCTTGGCAAAGCCCCCAGAGAAGCTCAAACGGAACCCGCAGGCGCAGCGGCAAGGGAGCTCCCCGCGGAAGCCTCCGGAGAAGCCGCAACGGAAGCTCGAACCGAAGCTGCAACGGAAATCCAAACGGAAGCTGCAACGTCCGCCTGCGCGGCGTTCGATCAGCCGCGGCTGCAGGACGCGCCGCCCAGCACGCAGAATGCCGCGCAATGGGGGTGGTTCAACGCCACCGCGCCGGAGGCCTCGGCCAACGTGGCGCCCATCTCGAAGCGCGGGTCATAGGGCAACAGCGTGCAGGCCAGCACGGCGGGTGCGGCGGCGTCCTTGCGCTTCACCACCATGCGCGCCGAGGCGCACATTACGCTATCGGGCGACTTCTTCAGGATGCCCCAGCATGAATCGGTGATCTCCGGCACGTCGCGCGTTGCGTCCATCTCCGGGAACAGCATTAGCTGCACTGGATCGAAGGCATCCACCGGAACATCCAGCGCCGCGAACAGAAGCGCATAGCCGGCGCGCAACTCAGCATCGGTTTCGGAGGTGAAATGGCGGCCGGCGACATGCACCGCGAAGCCATTGCGCGCCAGCCAGACCAGGCCGTCGATCGTCGGCTGCCAGGTCCGCGTGCCGCGCTCGGCCTCGTGCACCGCCTGGGTATGATGGTCCAGCGAGACGCGGATGGTCAGCCGATTACCGTGCCGCGCCTGCAACTTCAGCAGCTCGTTGCGGTGATGCGTCATCGGCTTCATCGCGTTGGTCAGCACGATGGCATCGAGTCCGCGTTCCAGCACATCCGCCAGCATCGGCATGATGTCGGGGTTCATGAACGGCTCGCCGCCGGTGAAGCCGATCATCCGTGTCGGCAAGCGGTCGCGCGCGATCTCGTCCAGATACGCACGCACTTCATCGCGCGTGAGATAGGCCAGAAGATCGTTACGCGGCGAGGATTCGATGTAGCAACGCTGACAGGTCAAATTGCACAGCGTGCCGGTGTTGAACCACAGCGTCTCCAGCGCGGTCAGCGCGACCTGCGCGCGCCGATCGCCCGCAACGGTGCAAGCCACGTCCTGGAATTTGCGCGGATCGAGCGTATGGGCCGGCACCGGCGGCAGCGCGATTTGATCCACCTTCAGCGCGCCCTTTAATGCCCGGTGAACACCGGCGTGCGCTTTTCCAGGAACGCCTTGGCCGCCTCGTGATAGTCCTGGCTGTTGACGGCCGCGGCCTGCGCCGCATCGATCTCGTCGGCGCGCTTGCCCGTCTCGCCGCGCGCCAGCGCCTCCAGCACCACCTTGGCGCCGCGCTGCGACAGCGGCGCGCGGGTTGCCAGCTCCGCCGCCAGTGCCTTCGCGCCCACCAGCGCGCCGTCCGGCGAAACGATATCCACCATGCCCATCGCCTGGCACTCCGCCAGCTTGAAGTAGCGGCCGGAGTAGAGCACCAGCTTGGCGTTCGCCAGACCGACCGCGCGCAGCAGCAGGTCGCAGTCCAGCGGCGAGTAGACGATGCTCAGCCGCGCCGCGGGGATGCCCATCTGCGTGCTGGCCTCACCCACCCGCAGGTCGCACGCCAGCGCCAGCCCGCAGCCGCCGCCGACGCCATAGCCGTTCACCGCCGCAATGGTCGGCTGTGGCAGATCGATGATCGCCTGCGTCGCGAACGCCCCCGCGTCATTGTAAATTTTCGCCGACGCCTCGGAATTGCGGACCTTGGAGAATTCCGAGATGTCCGCGCCGGCGCAGAAATTGCCCCCCGCCCCGGTCAGGATCACCACGCGCACATCCGATCGCTTGCCGAGCGAAGTGTAGATCTCGCCCAGCCCCTGCCACATCGCGAACGACATCGCGTTGCGCGTTGCCGGATTGTTCAGGGTGACGGTGACGATGCCGGTCGCGTCGTGCTCGACCAGGATGTGGTCGTGCCCATCCATGCGGGGTGCATCCATCTGGGGTCCTTTGCGTGTGCGCGCCGAGCATGCCCTAATGGCCAGGCGGCGCCAAGCCGCGCACGCGGTGCAGGAGGCAGGCGATGGCAGGCGCGCTCGAAGGTCTATTGGTGCTCGATCTGACCAGCAATCTATCGGGGCCGTACTGCGCCATGATGCTGGCCGACCACGGCGCCGACGTGATCAAGATCGAGCAGCCCGAGGGCGGCGACGCGGCGCGCCACATGCCGCCCTTCGTGAACGGTGAGAGCGCGCCGTTTATGATCTGGAACCGGAACAAGCGCTCGGTGACGATGGACCTGAAGAAGGACCGCGAGAAATTCCTGAAGCTGGTCGATCACGCGGATTTCGTGGTGGAGAATTTTCGCGCCGGGGTGATGCAGCGGCTGGGGCTGGACTGGAAGACGCTGCACGCACGCAACCCGGAGCTGATCCTGGGCTCGATTTCCGGCTTCGGGCAGACCGGGCCGTACAGCACCCGCGGCGGGTTCGACCTGATCACGCAGGGCATGTCGGGACTGATGAGCGTGAACGGGCCGGAGGACGGGCCGCCCTTCCGGCTGCCGATCGCGATCTCCGACGTGACGGCGGGGATGTTCCTGGCGTTCGGGCTGCTGGCGGCGCTGGAGGCGCGGCACCGCACCGGGCTCGGCCAGCACGTGGAGACCTCGCTGCTGGAGGCCGCGACCTCATTGTGTGTCTACGAGGCGGCGCATTATTTCGCCACCGGCACGCGGCCGCCGCGCATGGGCCAGCAGCATCGCGGCAGTTCGCCGTACCAGGTGTTTGCCACCGCGGACGGCTACATCACCGTCGGCGCATCGCACCAGAAGTTCTTCGAAGGCGTGTGCACGATCGTTGCGCTACCCGAGCTGGTGGCCGACCCGCGCTTCCTGAGCGTGGCGGATCGCGTAGCGAACAACAAGGCGCTGGTCGCGCTGTTGCAGGCGAAGCTGGCGCAGCAATCATCGGCGCATTGGCTGGCGGCGCTGGAGGCGGCCGGGATTCCCGCCGGACCGGTGCTGCACTTCGACGAGGTGTTCACTGATCCGCAGATCCTGGCGCGTGACATGGTGGTGGAGACGCACCATCCGGTGACCGGCCCGTTCCGCACCCTGGGCGTAACGGTCAAGCTGTCGGACACGCCAGGCGCGGTGCACCGCCCGGCGCCAAGGCTGGGCGAGCACAACAAGGAGGTGCTGGGCGAGTAATATCAGCCGCCGAAAGGATTGAGCGAACCGTGCGAACGAACCGAGAGTCGATCATTCGGACACCTGCTATTAGAACATTTTCGGCCTGACCGGAATCGCCGGCTCCTCCTTGTCATTGCGAGGAGCGTAGCGACGAAGCAATCCCCTGCGTTGGGCGGGAGATTGCTTCGTCGCTACGCTCCTCGCAATGACAGGTGCTGTTTCCGGTCAGCGTGAAAATGCTCTAGACGCGATGCGTCTCGTGCGTGGACGGATGGAACAGATCCTCCGGCGACAGCAGCCGCGCCGACAGCCCCTCGGCGTGATGGCGCCGCAGGAAGACCTCCAGCACATGGCGGTTCGCCGCCAGGCCGTAGGACCAGAAATCATCACCCATCAGCCGCCGCGTGGCGTGCAACTGTTCGTCGATGAACGGCAGCGTCACTTTCGACGCCGCAACGTCCCCCAGCTTCGCCAGCGCGCGGGCCTTCGCCTGTTCGAACGCCTTCATCGCCGCGACCGGCAGCCATCGATGCTGCTCGGCCAGAGACCGGCGGATACCCAGAATATGCATGATCGGAAATATCCGCGTCTTGCGGAACCACGCGGCCGCCGCCGCGGCGGGATCGGGATACAGCCAGCCGACATGCGGATGGCCATCGATAAAGCACGACGGCGCGCGCGGGCCGATCACCGCATCGATCTCGCCGCTCGCCAGCATGGCGGAGATCGTGGCGCCCGCCGGTGCGTCCTCCACGTGCACATCGCGCGGCAGGTTCACGGCGATCTTTTCGATCCGCCCCGCCTGCTCGTAGCCGCCGCGCACCCAGGTCACGTCCGACGGCTTCACGCCGTGCTCGTCCTCCAGCACGGCGCGCGTCCAGACATTGGCGGTGACCTGATATTCCGGCACGCCGATGCGCCTGCCCTGCAAATCCTCGGGTCTGGCGATGCCACGATCGGTCCGGATATAGATCGAGTTATGCCGGAACGCGCGCGACGGAAACACCGGCACACCGACATAGGGACAGTCGCCGTTCGCGGTCTTCACCGTGAAGCTGCTCATCGACAGCTCGCAAATGTCGAAGTCGGCATGCCGGAACGCGCGGAAGAAGATCTCCTCCGGCTCCAGCAGCATGAACACCGGATCGACGCCGTCGATCTGCACCGCGCCGTCCACCAGCGGCCGGATCCGATCGTAATCCCCGACGGCGATCGAAAGCGTGAGCTTGCCCATGGCTACTCCG
This sequence comes from Acetobacteraceae bacterium, assembly GCA_003151425.1. Lineage (GTDB taxonomy): Bacteria > Pseudomonadota > Alphaproteobacteria > Acetobacterales > Acetobacteraceae > Palsa-883. The sequence continues at coordinate 5,821 of PLXO01000178.1, read as the reverse complement.
CCGCGCGGCCGACAGGACAAACGGCGAGTTCTTCCGAGGTCACGCCGAGCGTGCGCCAGTCCTCGGTTTTTCGCACCACGCCTTCGAACGAGCGCAACTTCGCGTGCGGAACATAGGGATCGCCGCGGCCGATCGCCGGACCGCCTGCCTGGAAGCCGCGCACCGCCTCTATCATGAGGCGGCGGAATTGCAGGATGGCGGTATCGCTGGCGCCCAGCCGCTCCTGCGAACGATCGGCGATGGGGCCCATGGTCTCCCACATAGCGATGTCCTGGTTCGGAATGCCGCGAATGCCAGTGAAATTGCCCTCCCGCATCGCCGCGCGGTCCTGCAGGAAGTTGTTGTCCGGCGTGCGGGTCTTGCGCCAGCGCCGATCGACATCGACGCCGATCTCGGCACCGAGGTACTTCCGCCAGGCGTCCACCTCGGGTGTCGTTTCATCGCCGAACGCGATGAAATGGAATGCCGTGTGCGTGTCGTCCATCGGCACCTGCTGGATCGCCATCTGGTGCAGATTGTTCCCCGGGATATGCACGGTGAACGGGGCGATGAACAGCGTCGTGCGGACATACATATGGGTCGTTTCGTTGGCGATCGGGCGGCGGATCGCAGCGTAACGAAAGCCGAACGGCGTGCGCTGGACATGCAGTGCCGGCGCCTTGTCGGTCGACGGCCGCAGCCAGGTGTCGCCCGTCGCCGTCGAGGCGCCCACCTGCGCCGGCACCATGTCGGAGGAATGCAGCGTGGACGAGTGCGCGGAGTCGATCGCGCCTTCCAGCACCTGCGCCCAATTGCAATCCACGATGATCCGGGCGATGGAAATCTTCGCCTCGGGCGTAGGTTGGAACACCGGCGGATCGAACGCGGGCAGCTCCGCCGCCGGCCCCATGAACACCCAGATCAGCCCGGCCGCTTCGTGCACGGGATATGCCTTGTGCTTCAGCTTCGCCTTGAAGCGTGAGTCGGCCGGCTCGGACGGCATCTCCAGAATGTTGCCGGCGACGTCGACCTTCCAGCCATGATACAAACAGCGAAGGCCGCAATCTTCGTTGCGACCGAGCACCAACGATGCCCGCCGGTGCGGGCACTGCGCGCCGACGATGCCAAGCCTGCCGTCACTGTCGCGAAATGCGACCAGGTCCTCGCCCAGCAGGCGCACGCCGACCGGTGCGCCGTCGCGGTCCGTGACCTCCTCGGACAGGCAGGCCGGCAGCCAGTGCCGACGCATGATCTGCCCCATCGGCGCATCGCCTTCCACGCGACACAGCAGGTCGTTCTCTTCCGCGCTGAGCATCGGCGCATCCTCCCGGTGGACCGCTGGGCGTGGTCCGTTCGATTCCGACGTTATCCAAGGCGGATAAGCGCTGGAATGTCCAGGGTATTTGGCAGAGTGCAACCGTTGCTTGTCGCATGAAACGCGTCCGTCCGCCTTTCTCCTTGGTGACAAAACGACCGGCAGAACGGACCAAACAGACGCCGCGATGGCAGGCATGCGTGGCTCCGATCTCACCCGGACACAACGCGATGAGATCGGCTCTGCGCGAGGCGTCACTCAGGGCGTGTGAATGAAGCCGGGATGTGCGGTCAGGTACGCCGCGAAATCCGCGGCAATGGCCTCGAACAGTCGGGGCGGCACGAACCCATAGTCGAACCGGTCGCTCGACCCAGGGACATGCATCAGATCGAACGGCCAGTCGTCCTCAACGGCGTAACACGTGTAAAGATATGAGCGCTCGGAGGTCAGTCCCAAATGCTGCGCGACGCGCGGCGGGATCGCAATCGCCTGCTCGCCGCGTCGTGGCGCGGCATGCGAGATCGGCAGGTAGGTGACGCGGGTGGTGACTCGCCCGTTCAAGGCCGGCTCCTCCACCTGCTCGAGATCGACGATCAAGCATGGTCGATCCTTGCCGGCATCGGGCGGCGCGCGACGACCCGCGCCGGCCCAGATGAATCCATACTGCACGACCAAGCCGAGCTTCGGCGCCGGCAACGGCATCCATCAATCGTCCATCAGGGCGTCGAGCCCGGCGTGTTCCGCATCCATCTTGTTGTTGGCGATCCGCTCGACCTTGGCGATCGGCATCTCGGCACGCTCGAAGGCGAGCTTTCGGTTCTGGCGGAGCAGGGCGTAATCCTCGACTGATAGGATGATCAACTCCGGTCGACCGTGGTAGGTGACTTCCACCGGCGCCCGGCGGGCTTCCGCACGAACGAATCCGCTCGTTTTCTGTAATTGCTCGCCAGTGACCCGGACCATGCGATGCTCCAAAACTACGTACAGTATATGGAATGCGGACAACTACCGCAAGTGTACACCCGATTCATGGACACCCGATTCGTGCGCTCTGTTTCGTCGGCCAGGGCGGTTGGCGTGGCGCTGCCGCGAGGGGCGGAGGCGGAATGCGCTGCCCCCCGGATCAAGTCCGGAGGCAAGGCTTTTCCGCCCTACGTCAGATGCGGCATCGCCTGCCAATCCTGGCTCTGCATCTCGTCCAGGCGGGACGCCGTGCGCTCGAACATCGTTGCGTTCTCGCCGCGCATATACAATCGGTCCGGCATCGCATCGGCCGACGCGACCAGCTTCGCCCGATGATCGTACAGCGTATCGACCAGCACGATGAAGCGGCGCGCCCGATCGTAGTTGTCGGGAGACAGGCGCGGAATGCCGTCCAGGATCAGCGTGTGGTAGTGCGTCGCCAGCGCCAGATAGTCGCCGGCCCCCAGCGCGGCGCCGCAAAGTGCGGAAAAGTCGAACCGAGCCACGCCCTCGGCGGCCAGCGGCACGGTGAACCTCCGCCCCATCACCATCAGCGTCTCGGCATGACCGACCGCGTTGCCGGTCAGCTCGGCGAAGGCGGCATCCAGCGCCCGCTCCGCCCGCGCGTCGGTCGGCACGTGCCAGGTGGTCATGCCGCGCAGCCGGGACCGGCGGAAGTCGCGCCCGGCATCCATCATCAGCACGTCCAGCCGGCGCTTCAGCAGCGCAATGAACGGCAGGAACGCGTCGCGCCCGGGCTGGCCCTTGAACAGATCGTCCGGACGGGTGTTGGAGGTGGCGACAACGACGACGACGCGCTCGAACAGCGCCTCGAACAGCCGGCCCAGGATCATTGCGTCGGCGATGTCGTTCACCTGGAATTCGTCGAAGCACAGCAGCGCGGCCTCCGCGGCGATGCGGTCGGCCAGAGGCGGGATCGGATCGGCGCCGTTCGGCTCGGCCTGCCGCCAGGCGTGGATGCGCGCGTGCGCCTCCTGCATGAAGCGGTGAAAGTGGATGCGCCGTTTGCGCGTCACGTCGGCGGCGGCGAAGAACAGGTCCATCAGCATCGACTTGCCGCGCCCGACCTCGCCGACCAGATACAGGCCGTTGGCGCCGGTCTCGTCCATCTCGTCCGTCGGCCGGCGCCGCAACAGGCGCGACAGCAGGCCGTTGCCGTTGGCGTGGCGCGGCGGCGGATCGTAGCCGCGCAGCCGCACCCACAACGCCTGCAGCCGTTCGGCCGCCAGCGCCTGCGACGGATCGGGCGCCAGTTCGCCGGCCACGATCAGCGCGCGGTAGGCCGGCAATGGGCCGCGCGCCGTCGGCACGTCCGGAGTCAGTGTATCCATGTCGTTGTGCGCCATAGCGCGTCCGTGGGCGGGCATCAACGAAGGCGCAACGTTGGGGCAGAAAAGCGCCGCGTATTCCACCATCCCATCGCGACGCAAGCGCGGAGCTTGCACACCGGTTGGTCGCCACACCCGAATCCTGCGGACGGGACTCACCACCGACAGCTCTGCCGACCCTCATCTTCGCAGAATGGTGGACAGCCGACACGAAGGGCATGTTGGAAGATAGTCCGCACTGCGCCCGTAGAGGTCATTCAGCCGCGATTGGTCGTTTCTCGAAAGCCGACATTGTATCGGCGAACGCCTGCGGCGTCACGGCAAAGAGCGCACAGCAAACCATTGGCACTTAAATAGTGAAAAGTGATATCGCTTTGTTTTGAACCCTCAAGGCACCTCCGCCTATGCGCTTCGTCCTCGGCTTTCTGTCTGGCCTTCTGGGCATGCTCGCCGGTTGGTTCGCACTCGCCATTCTCGTAGCCAGCCTTGCGGGGCCGGACCGCGACGGCGGCATCGCCATGGGGGCTTTCTTCGAGATCGGGCCGGTCGGTGGCGTCGTCGGCTTCGTCATCGGCGTGTGGCTGTTCATCAAGAAAGGCATCGTCCGTGAGGGCGTTTCGCCGCCCGATGCGGCGCTACCAACCGCGGCAGCCCGGCTGGCGAGGACGCGCATTTCCCGTCCCTTCGCCATCGCCATTCTTGCGCTCGCCGGCGGCTTGGCCTGGTTGGGTTGGTACGAATTGATCCGTTCGCCGTATCTCACGCATGGCTTCATGACGCTCAACCTGCAGTTCAAACTGCCGTCCGGCTCGCCTTTGCCGTCGGACGTCAAGGATGTGCATATCGACGTCTGGGAAGGAGACCGGCAAACCGACGTCATGCTCGGTGAGTTGTGGCACGGTCATGAAGGAGACCGCCAGGTGATCCTCGCCAGCACAACGCTCAGCATGAAGACCAGCACGCGGACCGTGATCCTTGAACTCCCTGGTTTGGCCCAGCAAACCTGGCAGCTGGATCTCTCCAGCGATCCCGACCCAACCGCGGGCTATACGCGCTGGCGCGTTCCGGGCAGCGGCTCCTCAGCGACGGTTGAAATGAACTTCCGCTTGAGCGCTGACCGTTGACCAGTCTGGAGCGTTGCTGGGGGCATAGTTGATCACCGGAAACCGCCGATCTGATTTTTTCGTCTGCGCGAAAGGAGTCTGCGGCGCCAAAGTTCACGCGCAAGAACCTTGATATAATAAACCCGATGAAGGTCGCTTTTTAGGGTAGACTACGCGATCCAACTCGGGCCGCTCGAACATCCGCATTCGCCACCCAAATCCCGGATACCGGACGTTCCGGTATCGGCCAAGATCGGTCCTGGGACCAGCGTCGGCAAAGGTCAGCAAAGGGGTCGAGCCCGGCGGTAACTTCCTCAGTGGCGTTCCTGGTCTGTGGCCCGAAGCGTGCTACCCTGGGCGCTCTATGTCGTGACCCCGAGAGCTGTACGAGCGCGGATAGGACGTTCGCGGCCTGCCTTGCCCGCCTGCAAATCAGGCTCGGAATTTGCTGGCGTTGGTCGTAACGTTAGTATAAATGACTATCTATGTCAATGCATTTCAACAGGAGCCTGCGCTTATGTCCGTCCCATCCAGCGGAATCACCGCCAGCGTCATCCGCGAGATGATGCCACCGTATCACCTCAGCCCCGACCTGCTGGCGGCCACACTCGCCGCGCTGCCGCCGCCGCCGCCGCCGCCCGGTGCGTCCGCGGCCTGGCGACAGGCGCGGATCACCCGGCTGATGCAGGAGATCTCCACGCTGATGCCGGCGAATGCGGCGCAGGCGCGGCTCGCGTCGGAGATCCTGATCGTGCGGGAGCTGGCGGATGCCATCGCGGCGCGGGCCTACGCGCCGGACCTGACGGTGCCGCAGATGTGCCGGGTGGGACGCACCTCGGCCGAGCTGGGGCGCACGGCGACGGGGATGGTGCGCGTGCTGGAGCGGTCGCAGCAGATGCCGGCGCCGTTCTTTGGGACCGTGCTGGCGGATGGAGTTGATATCGCGGCGGTGGATGCGGGTTGGGGCAGGGCGCGGACTGACGAGTCTTGCGCGATGACCCCTCCCCCCAACCCGCCGACTCCTTCCCCAGCCAGCCGACTCCTCCCCCAACCCACCGACCCCTCCCCCCAGCCCCCTCCCTCAAGGGCTAGGGGATTCGCACATCTTACCG
>PLXO01000133.1 GCA_003151425.1 Acetobacteraceae bacterium | reverse complement strand
CGCCTGATACAAGCGGCTGCCCGGGATTTTGCCCCTATTACGAAAATTCGTAATAGGGGCAAACCCCCGGGGCGGGTGCCGGTATCAGGCAGGCTGGCCGCGGCAACGGACGAGCCCCGGCAAGAGTTTGCCCCTGCGAAGGCGGAGCGCGGAATGGGACCCCGGCCTGGTATACGGAGCCGGCCGCCGAGATAATCGCAGAATGCCACGCCGTTCTTGGCGCAGGTCTTTGAGAGACCGAGTTAAGGTGTCGCGGCAGTCGCCGCCGATATCGCTGCGGGTTCCTGCGCTGACCTTACGGCGGGTTACCTGGCAGCGGAATCGCACTTCCGGCAGACGCGGCGCAGTCTAGTCCGAACACGATGGACGAGAACGCGGCGTGCCATATCGCATCACACATCTTGATCGATAGGATCACGGGACCTCCGTCGCAGCGCATCAATCGGCCTAAACGCCTTCCGCTATTAATGCTGGCATCCCCAGCCTCACCCCAGATACGCCCGCTTCACCCGCTCGTCGTCCAGCAGCTCCGGTCCGGGCCCATCCAGCACCACGCGCCCGCTCTCCAGCACATACCCATGATCGGCGATCGACAGCGCCATCGGCGCGTTCTGCTCCACCAGCAAAATCGTCATGCCCTGCGCATTGATCGACTTGATCGTCTCGAACACCTGCTCCACCAGCATCGGCGCCAACCCCATGCTCGGCTCGTCCATCAGCAACACCCTCGGCCGCCCCATCAACGCACGCGCCGCCGCCAGCATCTGCTGCTCACCGCCCGACAACGTGCCCGCCAACTGCTTCAACCGTTCCCGCAGCCGAGGAAACAGCACCATCATCTGCTCGCGGTCCTGCGCGATCCCGGCGCGGTCGTTGCGGGTGAACGCACCCATGTCCAAATTCTCAGACACCGTCAGTTTGCCGAACACCCGCCGCCCCTCCGGCACCTGGCGCACCCCGATCGCCGCGATGTCGTGCGCGCCCATTCCCGTCAGCAACCGCCCGTCGAAACGGATCTCCCCGTGGCGCGGATGCAGCAGCCCGCTGATGGCGCGCAGCGTGGTGGACTTGCCGGCGCCGTTGCCGCCGACAAGCGTAACGATCTGCTTGTCCTCGACGCTGACCGAGATGCCCTTCAGCGCCTCGATCTTGTCATAGAACACGTGGATATCGTCGATCTCCAGCAGTGCCATCGTGCTACGCCGCCACCGCCGGCTTCTTCGCCTTGCCGAGATACGCCTCGATCACCGCTGCGTCTTCCTGCACCTCGGCCGGCTTCCCCTCGGCGATTTTTACCCCGTGGTCCAGCACGGTCACCCGATCCGACATCGACATGACAACGCGCATCTGGTGCTCGATCAGCAGAATGGTGATGTTGAAGCGCTCGCGCACCTCGCGGATGAACGCGATCATCTCGCTCGTTTCGGTCGGGTTCATCCCCGCCGTCGGCTCGTCCAGCAGCAGCATCCGCGGCTTGGTCGCCAGCGCACGGCCGATCTCCAGCCGCCGCTGCTCGCCATACGCCAGGTTGCGCGACAGCAGGTCGCCGCGCCCGCGCAGCCCGATGAACTGCAGCAGGCGCATCGCCTCGTCATGCGCCGCGCGCTCGTCGTTGCGGGCAAACTTCGTGTGCAGCACCGCGCCCATCCAGGTCGAGCGCAGGTGCAGGTGCATCCCCACCAGCAGGTTCTCGATCGCCGTAATGTTCCGGAACAGCCGGATGTTCTGATAGGTGCGGCTGATCCCCACCGCGGCGACGCGATCCGGCGTCAGCCCGTCGATGCGCGCGCCGTTGAACCACACCTCGCCCGAGGTAGGCCGCAGGTTCTGCGTCACGCAGTTGAACACCGTGGTCTTGCCGGCGCCGTTCGGACCGATCACGGAATGGATGCTGTTCTCCGCGATCTCCAGATCGATGTCGGACAGTGCGACCAGGCCGCCAAAGCGCATGGTCACCTTCTCGCAGCGCAGCAGCGCGTCGGCCATGCCCGTCAGTCCCCCTGCGCCGGCACGGCGTCGCTGCCCGCGTCCAGCGCGATCGTCTCGTCGCGGCTGTGCAGCTCGCGCTGCCTTGCTTCCGACGGCCACAGTCCCTCGGGCCGTAGCCGCATCATCAAGACCAGCGCCGCGCCGTAGAACAGATAGCGGTACTCGCCGAACTCGCGCAGCAGCTCGGGCAGGCCGATCAGCGCGATCGAGCCCAGCACCACACCCGGCAGACTGCCCATGCCGCCGACGATGATCAGCGCCAGCACGTTGATCGAGATCAGCAACTGGAAGCTGGTCGGATAGACCGAGGTCAGCATGGCGGCGAAGATCGAGCCGGCCAGCCCGGCGAACGCGGCGCCCAGGCCGTAGGCCAGCAGCTTGCTGCGTATCAGGTTGATGCCCAGCGCCTGGGCCACGTCCTCATCGTCGCGCAGCGCCATCCAGGCCCGGCCGAGGCGCGAATTCTCCAGTCGCCAGGCGACGAAGGCCGCGACAGCGGAGCAGACCAGCGTCAGGTAGAACAGCGACACCGGCGTGCTGAGCACGAAATCGCCAATGCGCGGCTTGGGGATTTGCAGAATGCCCTGCGCGCCGCCGAGCAGCGGTGCGGCAAAATCCGACATCACCAGCACGCGCACGATCTCGCCCAGCCCCATCGTGGCAACCGCGAGATAGTCGCCGCGCACCCCCAGCACCGGCAGGCCGAACAGCACGCCGACACAGACCGCCAGCAGCACGGAGACCGGCATCGCCTCCCAGTACGCCAGATGCATCAGCGCGTGCGGACTGTCGGCGGTCAGGATCGCGGTGGTGTAGGCGCCGACCGCAAAGAAGGCGACGAAGCCAAGGTCCAGCAGCCCGGCCAGCCCGACCTCGAGGTTGAGCCCCATGCCCATCAGGATATACAGGCCGACCAGCATCAGGACCTGGCCGATATACGAGCCGGCGAGCGCCGGCAGCACGATCAGCACCAGCAGCGAAATGCCGGCCCACATCATGCGCGTACGCTTGGGATCGGGCAGTCCGCGACGCGCCACAAGGCGGCGCTGCGCCGCACGGAACAGGACGCTCAATCCCGTGGCGATGACGAACAGCTCGATCGCGCCCTGCCAGGTCAGCCCCTCCCAGGTGTAGAACAGCTCCTGAAAATCGGTCACGATGCCCTGGTACTGTTGCAGCATGAGCTGGATCAGTTCCTGGAACACCCCGGCCACCAGCACGGTGACGGCGCCGGGCAGCAACGGGCGCGTCACCGCGGATGGCGCCAGGTACAGCGCGGCGCCCAGCAGCCCGGCCAATGCCGCCGCGACAATCAGCAGCGGCACGCCCAGCGTCGGGTCCAGGCCCAGGGTCAGCATATTCACCAGGTCGGGCGACAGCGCGATGAAGATCGTTTGCAGCGGCAGCAGCGCGGTCAGCACCGCCAGCAGCGCGACCGGCACACCGCACGCCGCCCCGGCGATGAGGCCGATCGTCAGATGCCCAACCAGGCCACCACCACCCGCAGCTTCCTGGCTCAGGACGCGCGAGATGGCCATTGCGCCGGCGCCGATAGCGATCACCACCAGCGTCGCCTGGCCCAGGCTGAGCATGTCCACCACGATCCAGCGATTGTGCAGCATCAGCAATACGCCAACGATCGACAGGTGCACGGCCCCGGCACCGAACCCCAGGCCAATCAGCACGGCGCGCAACGCCGCCGGGCGGGGACGGTGCTCGCTCATGCGCGCTTCTTCGCCAGCTTCTCGCCCAGCAATCCTTGCGGGCGGAAGATCAGCACCATGATCAGCAGGGTGAAGGCGATCATGTCGCGCAACTGATAGGGCGCCGGGATGCCGAGCCCATCGAGGAACAGCGTCGGGCCGATCGATTCCACCATGCCGAGGAACAGCCCTCCCAGCATCGCACCCGGAATGTTGCCGATGCCGCCCAGCACCGCGGCGCCGAACGCCTTCACGCCGGGGGTGAACCCCATGAAGAAATACACCTGCTTGTAGACGAAGGCGTAGAACACGCCGGCGATGCCCGCCATCGCGCCGCCCAGGATGAAGGTGAAGACCACCACCTTGTTGACGTCGATGCCCATCAGCGCCGCCGCCTCGCCGTCTTCGGACACCGCCCGCATCGCGGTGCCCATCTTCGTGCGTTGCACGATCAGATAGAGTCCCGCCATGAAAAACACCGCCAGCACAATCACCAGCGCGTCGATGCGCGGAATGTGGTAGCCGGCCACATCGAAGTTCTCGCGCTGCCAGGAGGGCGAGGGGTAGGACTTCACCGCCGAGCCGAACATGCCGCGGAAGGTCTGCTCCAGGAAGAACGATACGCCGATGGCACAGATCAGCGGTGCCAGCCCGGTGACGCGGCGAAACGGCCGGTAGGCGATGCGCTCGGTCAGCACCGCGATCGACGTGGAGGTGATCACCGACACCGCCAGGATCGCGCTCATTCCCAGCACCGCGTGGTCCTCCAGGAAGCCGGAGCGCTGGAGCGCCGTCGCGACGAAGTAGCCGGCGAAGGCGCCGCACATGACGAAGTCGCCGTGCGCGAAGTTGATCATCCGCAACACGCCGTAGACCATCGTGTAGCCCAGCGCGATCTGCGCGTAGATCGCGCCGAGGGTCAGGCCGAAAACCACGAAATCGATCCATTGCGCGGCGTCGTAGCGGTCCTTCACCAGGGTGCCGATCGTTCCGGCCACGACGACCGCCACCACGCCCACGCGCATCGCCCAGAGCACCACGTCCACCGCGTTCAGCCGCGACATGGCAGCAAGCCATGTCGCACGCTTAGGCGTCGTCTCGATGTTTGCCTGGCTCATCCTACGGCCAAACCTTCTTCGGGTTGGTGCCGATGCCGAACGTCTTCGCGTCGGCCGGGACGAATTCCAGCACCGAGGGTTTGACCTGCGAGCGCTCGCCGTACGGATCGCAGGCAATCACACCGCTGATCCCTTCGAACTTTGTCGGGAACACCGCGTCACGGAACGCCTTGCGGCCGATATAAAGATCACCCCACCCTCCATAGACCGGTGCGGACCTGCCCCCCCCCGACGCCGGTCGCACTTCGGGCAGTGCGTTGCAGCATGGCAAGTGTGCGGTGCGCGCATGAATAGAGTCAACATCTCAAATGCATTTGTAGAGTCTCAGGTGGCTTTTTCAGACGATTTCGGTCCGGCATTGACGCCAGGCCACGCATCGGCCCGTTCCGGCGTGACCGGCAACCGCATCGCTACGCCGCCGGCACGACACCGGCGACCGCAAATTTCAGCCTGCAGGCTGCGTCAGCCCACGCGCTTCGAGGCCGGCCGTCCCCGTGGACCATGGGTTGGGCACCGTGGACCGTGCGAAGCGGCACGGTCCACGGGCAAGCCACAATCGCCGGTTGAACTACGGCCAGATCTTCTTCGGATTCTTGCCGACAGCGAACGTCTTCGGATCGGCCGCGGTGAATTCCAGCATGGACGGCTTGAACGACGCGCACTCGCCGTATTTGTCGCAGGCCATCGGGCCGCTGATCCCCTCGAACTTGATCGAGAACACCGCGTCGCGGAACGCCTTGCGGCCGATATACAGATTGCCGTCCTTGTCGGTCTTGGCCACCTTCTCGATCGCCTTGGCCACCAGTGTCATGCCGTCGTAGGCGTTGGCGTGATAGCCGGAGATCGGTGCCTCGCCGTAGGCCTTCTTGTATTCCTCGACGAACTTCGGATAGCCCTTGCCCATCGCGTCCGGCGAGAGATCGGGATAGCCGATGACGAAGCCCACGATCGACGGGCCGGAGGCCTCGATGAAATCGGCCGAGAGCAGCGAGCTGCCGCCGATCAGTTTGGTCTTCTCCAGGCCGGGCGTTTCCTTCGCCTGGCGCAACACTTGGGCCGCCGCGGCGGTGAACAGCGGGAAATACACCAGATCAGGCTTCTCGCTGGCGATGCGCGTCAGCACCGGATGCATGTCGACATCGGTCGGCGACACCGCCTCCTGCGACAGCACCTTGCCGCCCATCGCGGTGAAGTTGTCGGCGAACACCTGCTGAAGCTGCTGGGCATACGCGCTGCCGTCATGGATGGTGACGACGGTCTTCAGCTTCAGCACCTTGGCGACGTAGTTGGCGTCCGCCTTGCCCTGCTCGCTGTCGCTGTAGACGGTGCGGGCGAAGCCGTCATAGTCGGACTTGCGGGTCGACGCGGTCAGTGCCGGCGCGGTGCAGCCGGTGCAGATCTCGACGATGCCTTGCTGCCACAGGATCGGCGCGCCGGACGTGGCGGCCGAGGAGCATGCCGGACCGAGTACCACAACGGTCTGCGGGTTGGACGCAAGCTTCGTCGCCGCGGTCTGGCCGCCTTCCGCGTTGCACGTGTCGTCTTCGGCGTTGAGCTTCAGCGGGTGGCCCATCAGCTTGCCACCCATATCCTTGAAGTTGAGCTCCACCGCGCGCTTCTCATCCAGTCCAAGCGCCGTATCCGGGCCCGACAGCACCCAGGAGCCGCCAACCTGTATCGGTGCGCCCTTCGGGATGCGCAGCACGCCGATATCGTCCGTCACCGGACCCACCGTCTGCGCCGCCTGCACCGGCCCCGACGCGACCGGCCCGGATGCGACCGTAACGATCGCCGCGGCAGCCAAAACAGCCAAACCGCGGCATGATTTCGCGAGCATCTTCCCCAAGACCAACAACCTCCCGTTGAGCGTGGACCGGCCACGCCTGACCCAGCCACGGCGCATCAAGCGCGCCGCGGGCATGGCGAGTCTGCGGTGCTCGCATGAGCGAAGTCAACATCCCGCGAGGATTAATGTTGCACCACCAGAGCGGCGGCTGCGCACTGTTGCCTGCCGTCCACGCTACCGCGGCCCCGTTGTCGCCCGTGTGTCCGCCGTCAGTGCACCTTGCCCGCGCGGAACGCCGTCAGTGCACTTTGCCCGCGCGGAACGCCTCGACCGTCCGCATCACCCCGCGCAGCTCGGCCAACCCTTTCAGGCGTCCGATGAACGAATACCCGGGGTTCATCTTCTTGCCGACGTCGCTGCCCAGCAGATGGCCGTGGTCCGGCCGCATCGGGATCTGCGCATCGGCGCGTCCTTCGCGGGCGCGGCGATCCTCTTCGGCCATGATCGCCGCCGTCACCCCGATCAGGTCGGTGTCGCCATCCAGGTGCTCCGCCTCATAGAAAGACCCGTCCGGCTCGTGCTTCGTATTGCGCAGATGCACGAAATGCACGCGCGGTGCGAACTCCTTCGCCATCGCCACCAGATCGTTCTTCGGATTGGATCCAAACGACCCCGTGCACAGCGTCAGGCCACAGGCCTGGCTCGGCACGCCGGCGAACATCGCGCGCACGTCCGCGGCCGTGGACAGCACCCGCGGCAGGCCGAAAATCGGGAACGACGGATCATCGGGGTGGCTGCAAAGCCGCGCGCCCTCCGCCTCGGCGACCGGCGTGATCTCGGCGAGGAACGCAATCAAATTGGCCCGCAGTTCCTCAACGCCGACCGTCTGATACAGCTCCAGCATCTTCTTGAAGCTGGCGCGGTCATAGGCGAAGTCGCGGGCCGGCAGCCAGTCGATCAGCACCTTCTCGAGTGCGATGGCCTCATCCGGCGACATCGCCTTGAAGCGCACTTCCGCCTGCGCGATTTGTGCTTGCGTGTAGTCGGCCTCGGCACCTTTGCGCTGCAGCACGAACAAGTCGTAGGCGGCGAAGTCGACGCTGTCGTAGCGCAGGGCATAGCCGCCGGTCGGCAGCCGGTACATCAGATTGGTGCGGCTCCAGTCGGTGATGACCATGAAGTTGTAGCACAGCACCTTGACCCCGGCCCGGGCGACCGCGCGGATCGACGCCTTGTAGTTGTCGATTTTCTGCTGGAAGTCGCCAGTGCGGGTCTTGATCTCTTCGCCAACACCGATGCTCTCGACTACCGACCAGACCAGGCCGGCGTCCTCGATCAGCTTGCGCCGTTTCAGCACCTCGTTCTCCGGCCACGCACCGCCGGTGTTCATCTGATGCAGCGCAGTGACAATGCCGGTCGCCCCCGCCTGCCGGGCGTTCTCCAGTGTCACCACGTCGTCCGGACCGAACCATCTCCAGGTCTGTTGCATGTGGGTCTCTCCTTTGGGCAGCTTGCCGGTCTACTGACCGCGTGCGGCGCCCCATCTTGAACGCCGGCGGCTTGAACGGTGGTGTCTTGAACGCCGGTGGCTTGAGCAGTGGTGTCTTGAACGATGTGTCCCGAATGGTGAAGCAGCAACGGCGCATCGCCGGATTGCGATGCGCCCGCCGACGCAGGCGTCAAGGCGAGGCGACGGCCCCCGCCTGCGGCACCTTGGGAACTGCCGGCTCCCGAACGAACACAAGCACGCCGAGCACGCCGGCGACCGCGATTGCACCGGCCAGCGCGAACGCACTGTTGAACGATCCGGTCTCTTGCACGATGTAGCCGGTGATCGTCGGCCCGATGATGCCGGAACAATTTGCCAACCCGTGCACGAACCCGCCGACGCCGCCGACATTCTCCCGCGGCACGGCATCCTGCACGATCGCCCAGTAAGTCGAGCCAGTAAGATAGAGCGCGAAGATCGTCACGGCGACCAGCGCGACCGCGCTGGGGGCGGTCGTCATCTGCCCGGCAAGCGCGATCGCAACCGCGGCCGCGCCGAGGCAGCACACCAGCACGATCTTGCGCGAAAACAGCGCGTTGCCGGTGCGGCGATAGACGAAGTCCACCAGGAAGCCGCCGCCGACCAGCCCCACGCACCCCAGCACCCACGGAATGACCGTGACCAGGCTCATGTCCTTCATGCTGAGGTGCCGCGCCATCGTCAGATAGCTCGGGAACCAGCTGATGAAGAAGAACAGGATGTAGTTGTAGCCGAAGAAGGCGAACGCGGTGGCCAGCACGATCGGCCGCCGCAGATGCTGCAGCAGGCCGGGGCCGCGAAACGACCCGACGACATGCGGCCGGTCGCTGAGGATCTCCTGGCGCTCGGCTTCGCTGACCCGTGGATCGGTCTCCGCGTCGTTACTTGCAAGCAACAACCAGGCGGCCAGCCAGATCAGACCGAACATGCCGACGATGACGAAGGCCGGGCGCCAGCCGAAGGTGATGACGCAAAAGCCGACCAGCGGCCCAGCGATGGCGCCGCCCAACGGCGTGCCGCCATTGGTGATGCCGACGGCGGTTCCCACTTCCTTGCGCGGGAACCAGTTGGCGACCTGCCGGTTGAGCGTGGTGCTGAACGGGCCTTCGCCCACGCCGAAGATCACCCGAATGACGAGCAGCGACACAAAGCCGCCGGCGAACGCCGTGGCCGCGCAGAAAACCGACCACACCCCCATTGCGATCGACATGACCCGAAACGGGCCCAATCGATCCGCCAGCAGGCCGCCGACGAAGTTGAAGATCGCGTAGCCAAAGAAGAAGCTGCTGAAGACGTACCCCAATTCAACCGGGGAGAGGCTCAGGTCGGTCGACATGACCGGCGCTGCGATCGACAGAGCGCTGCGGTCCATATAGTTGACGATGCCTGCCAGAAACATCAGACCCGCCAAAAGCCAGCGACGCTTCTTCCACATGACGCACCTTCCGTCCCTGATCGGCCTGGCGCCCGCCACCAGTCCCGCCACGCGGCCGGTCGAGCAAGCACCGCCAATCGACATCCGACGCGTCGGCCGCTGGTCGCGCCGGCTGTTGCACGCGCCACTGGCGCACAGGCCATGGTCCGCTGTTTCGTTGCGGAGTAAAATTAACCAATCCGGAACGTATGCGTGCGGCGTGCTGCCAGCATTGATCCAGGTCAATGGCGCGACGCGGCGGCCGGGTTCGGGGGACCCTGATGGCACATTGCGCCGTTACCGCAATGTCGCCACCACCTGCATGGCGATGGTGCCCTCCGGCGTCACCGCCCACAGCTCCGCGGTCTGCCCGCACCGGCATACATCCGCCGCGGCAGCGGCATCGCCGGCAGCATACCGCGCGCCAGCGGCAGGCCGTCGACGCCGAGCTCCGACAGAAGCGACGGTTCCGGGAAATCCGCTAGAGCACGTTCATCGTGACTGGAATGACCGGCCACTCCTGTCATTGCGAGGAGCGTAGCGACGAAGCAATCCCCTGCCCGGGACCCAAGGGATTGCTTCGTCGCTGCGCTCCTCGCAATGACAGGCGGTGTTTCCGGTCAGCGTGAAAATGCTTTAGGTGCCAACCGGGGGCGATCGGTTCGCCGTCGTCCGGTGCGCGTTTGTTTCGGTCGAACGTCACCACCATGCCGCGCAGCGGCGCCGCCGTGGCAACGTCGTGCTCGACCAGTTTCCGGCCAAGCTGCGCGCGCACCGCGCGCGCGTCGATCGTTCCGGTCATGTCGCCCATCCCTGCAGGATCGCGGCTTCCTCACGGCAACGCTCCGGCCCGCCGAGGATCTGACGGTTGAAGGCAATGCGCTTGAACCAGAAATGCAGCCCGAGCAGATCGGTGAAGCCCATGCCGCCATGCGCCTCGGTGGCCATGCGCGAGACCTCGCGCGCGACATCGCCGAGATGCGCCTTGGCATGACAGGCGGTCAGCCGCGCCTCGTGCGGCCCGGCGTCCTGCACGTCCCGGGCGTCCTGCGCATAGGCGGCATACCACACCAGGCCGCGACATGGTTCCAGCATCGTTACCATATCGGCGAGCATGTATTTCACCCCTTGGAAGCTGCCGATCACCCGGCCGAACTGCACCCGCTCCTTGGCGAAGGCGACGGCGCGATCCAGCATGGTCTGCGCGGCGCCCAGCGTGCCGGCCGCCACCAGCACGCGCCCGGCATCCAGCACGCGCAGCGCGGTCTCCAGCCTGGCGTTTGCCGCGCTCAGCAGTTCCGCCGCCGCGGCGTCGAACACGAGATCGGTCACCTTGCAGGTGCGGTCCAGACTGCGGCGCGGCGTCATGCGCACGCCGGGGCCATCCGCGGCGACGATCGCCATGCGCCCATCGCCCAGCACCACCAGCAGGTGCGAGCACATGGCGCAATCCAGCGCCGCCGTGACGCGCCCGGTCAGGCCGTCTTCCGCGAGCGTCGCCGTGGCCTCGCCGGTCTGTCCGGCAAGCCCGGCGAAGCCCACGCCGAACAACGCCTCCGAGTCCGCGATGCGCGGCAGCCACGCATCCTGCTGCGCCGATGTGCCGGCCCGCAGCACGGCGAGGGTGGCCATGGCCAAGCCGATGAACGGAACCGGCGCGACGGCGGCGCCAAGCGCCTCCGCCGCCACCGCCGCATCCAGCACGCCCAGGCCGGAGCCGCCGAAACGTTCCGGCACCAGAATTCCCTGCAGTCCCAGCTCGCACAGTCCCTGCCACAACTTTTCATCGAAGCCGGTGCCGGTCTCGGCCAGCGCGCGCAGCCGTTCCAGCGGCAGATGTTCGCCCAGGTAGCCGCGCAGCGTCGCGTCGAGCAGGCGCTGTTCCTCGTTCAGGGCGAAATCCATCAGTGCATCTCCCCCTCCCCTTGAGGGAGGGGGGCGGGGGGAGGGGTTCCAACAGCAAGGTGATTCGGCTCGACCTCCACGGCACCCCTCCCCCCAGCCCCCTCCCTCAAGGGGAGGGGGAGAATGTTTATACTCGTCCATGAGGACGTTGCGGCGACGACGATGATGGCAGCGACTTTCCCGCCAAGCGGCCTGAGCTTCGCGCCCACGTGACTCAGCCTCTGCCGATTGCTGCACTGCTCGGCGTCTTCGGCTCGCGCGGCAGCCCCAGCCCGCGTTCGCCGATGATGTTCTTTTGGATGTTGTTCGATCCGCCGCCGATCATCAGGCCGACATCGTACATGTAGTCGATGTTCCACGTGGTCGCGTCGTCATCCTCCGCCGCCTCGCCGAGCGATTCGAACGCCAGCCCGGCGGCGCCGAGCGCATCCACCGCCAGCGAGGACAGCCGAAACCCCAGCATGGTGCCGCCGTATTTCACGACCATCCGCTTCACGCCGGATTCCTCGCCCTTCGCCGCCTCGGTCAGCAGGCGGAGATTGTGCGCCCTCCAGGCCAACACTTCACCCTGCAGCTTCAGCAGCCGGTCGCGGAATTCCGCCATGTCGATCAGGCGGCGGCCTTCGACGCTGGTTGATTGCAGCAGCGTGATGAGCTGTTCCAGCCGATGCGTCAGCTTGCCGGCATCGCCGATCATCAGCCGCTCATGCTTCAGGGTGATGTTGGCGACATACCAGCCCTTGCCACGGCCGAGCACGATCTGCTTCGCCGGCACGCGCACGTCGGTAAAGAACACCTCGTTGAACTCGTTGCGCCCCGTCATCGTCTTCAGCGGTCGCACCTCGATCCCCGGCGTGCGCATCGACAGCAGCAGATACGACAGGCCCTCGTGCTTGGGCAGGTCGGGCTCGGTGCGGCACAGCAGGAACATCATGTCGGCGTAGTGCGCCGAGCTGGTCCAGATCTTCTGGCCGTTGACCACGAAATCGCCGCCGTCCAGCACGGCGCGCGTGCTTGCCGCGGCAAGGTCGCTGCCGGAGCCAGGCTCGGAATAACCCTGGCACCAGATCACCTCGCCGCGAATGGTCGGGCCGATCCATTGCCGGCGTTGCGCCTCGGTGCCGACCTCCAGCAGCGTCGGCACCAGCATGCTGATGCCCTGGTTGGTCAGGCCCTGATACAGATTGGCGCGGCTGAACGCATCGGCGATCACCGCCAGGTCCAGCACGTCGGGCTCCACGCCGAAGCCGCCGTAGTCGTGCGGCACCGAGCGCGCCGCGTAGCCGTGCTCGACCAGAAGCTTCTGCCAGTCCAGCGTCTTGCGGTCCGGCCGCTTGCGCCCGCCGCCGGGCTTCGGCGAGTCCTGCCCGTGCGTCCGGATGAACGCCTGCACCTCGGCCTGCAGCGCGCGGTGCTTGTCGGTCAGGGTCAGGTCCATCGCGTCCTCCCGTGTTCGCCGCCCCATCTTGGGCGTCCCGTCTTGGTCGTCCTGTCTTGGTCACACGCCGTGGCAAATAGTCGGATCTGCTTGCGGCCGTGCGTCAAGGGCAGGCTATAGTCGTCCCATGCTCGTTGAGATCGCCAATCTGTGGATTCGGTTCCCTACCGCGCACAGCATGTCGGACGCCGTGCGCGGCGTCTCACTGACGCTCGGGCAGGAGAAGCTCGGCATCGTCGGCGAGTCCGGATCGGGCAAGTCGCTTACCGCGCGCGCGATCCTGCGCCTGCTGCCGGAATCGGCCGCGATCACGGCGGACAAGCTTTCGTTCGACGGGATCGACATCCTCACCGCCAACGAGACGAAGCTGCGCGCCATCCGCGGCAAGCGCGCCGGGCTGATCCTGCAGGATCCGAAGTTCTCGCTGAACCCGGTGATGACCGCCGGCGCGCAGATCGCCGAGGCCTGGCGCGCGCATCGCGGTGGCACGCGCAAGTTGGCGCACCAGGCGGCGATCGACCTGCTGGCGCAGGTGCAGATTCGCGAGCCGGCGCGGGTGGCCGACACTTATCCGCACGAGCTGTCGGGCGGCATGGGCCAGCGCGTGATGATCGCGATGATGCTGGCGCCCGACCCCGAGCTGCTGATCGCCGACGAACCGACCAGCGCACTGGACGCCACCGTGCAGGCGGAGATCCTGCGGCTGATCGAGGACCTGGTGTCGCGCCGCGGCATGGGCCTGATTCTGATCAGTCACGACCTGCCGCTGGTCTCGCATTTTTGCGACCGCGTGGTGGTGATGTACGCGGGCCGCATCGTCGAGGAACTGCGCGCCGCCGAACTGACGCGCGCGAAGCATCCGTATACGCGCGGGCTGCTGTCCTGCATTCCGGCGCTGAGCCACAAGCAGGACCGCCTGGCGGTGCTGCAGCGCGATCCGGCCTGGCTCGGCGCATGATCACGGTCGATGCGCTGTCGGTGCGATTCGGCGCCACCGAGGCGGTGAAAGCCGTTTCGTTCCGGGTGGCGCGCGGCGACGCGTTCGGCCTGGTCGGCGAATCCGGCTCCGGCAAGTCCACCGTGCTGCGCGCGTTCGCCGGGCTCAATCCCGTCTGGACCGGGCGGATGATGCTGAACGACGCGCGGCTCGATGCGTGGCGTGACAAGCAGTTCTTCCGCCGCGTGCAGATGGTGTTCCAGGACCCGTACGGCTCGCTGCATCCGCGCCAGACCGTCGATCGCGCGCTGAGCGAGCCGCTGCTGGTGCACGGTCTGCGCGACATCGACGTGCGCATCGCGCGCGGGATGGCCGAGGTCGCGCTGGAGCCGGCGATGCGCTACCGCTACCCGCACCAGCTTTCCGGCGGCCAGCGCCAGCGTGTCGCGATCGCCCGTGCGCTGATGGCGGAACCCGAGGTGCTGCTGCTGGACGAACCCACCAGCGCGCTGGATGTCTCCGTGCAGGCCGAGGTGCTGAACCTGTTGGCCGATCTGCGGGTCGCGCGCGGGCTGACCTACATCATGGTCAGCCACAACCTCGCGGTCGTTGCGCATCTGTGCGAGCGGGTCGGCGTGATGCAGGGCGGCGAGCTGGTCGAGACGCTCAGTACCGATGACCTGCGCGCCGGCCGCATCCAGCATCCGCACACCGCGGCGCTGCGCGAGCTGTCGGTCGAGCTGGAAGAACCGGAGGGGATCGTACCGTGAATGAGAGTTGGCACGGCGTGCATGACTGGGGCGCATTGACGCGCGCCGAGATCGCTGCCGCGCGCGACGCCGGTGCGTTGCCGGTGCTGACGGTCGGATCGGTCGAGCAACATTCTGATCACCTGCCGGTGGATACCGATACGCTGTCGGCACACCACGTCGCGCTGCTGGCGGCCGAACGCTGCGCCACGCCGCATGTGCTCGTGCTGCCACCGCCGTCGTTCGGCTTCTCGCCGCATCATCGCGCCTGGGCCGGAACGATCACGCTGTCGCTGGAGACTTTCATCGGCATCGTCACCGATGTCGCCGAAAGCCTGCACCGCACCGGGTTCAAGCGGCTGCTGATCGTCAATGGCCACGGCGGCAACCAGGGGCCTCTGGTTTCCACCTGCACCGCGCTGGCCAGCCGCGGGCTGGAGGTGGGCTACGTGAATTATTTCGCGCCCGGGCAGAAACAGTGGCTGGAGGTGCTGCCCGGAGCGCTGCGCGGCGTCGGGCACGCCTGCTGTTACGAGACCGCGCTGCAACTGTCGCTGCGTCCGGCGCCGCTGGCGGAGAAGATCGCCGGCCGGATCGGGTCGCTGCCGCCGCGGCTGACGCCATCCTACGCGGCGGGGAACGCGCCGGATGTGCTGCGGCCGGCAGGCGCCTATTGGGCGGCCATCTTCGCGGCGGGTGATGTCGGCTATGTCGGCGATCCGGCGGCGGCGACGAAGGATGCCGGCGACGCGCTGGTCGAGCAGACTGTTGCGGCGTTGGCGCTGTTCTACGCTGACTTCGCCAGCGCACAGTTGCGGGTGGGAGTGTAGGCCTCCGCGGACGCGACGGATGGCTTGACCGTCCCGCAATGTACGGGGAGAGAGTTAACGCCGATGCGGTTGCCATAACATCGAAGGAATTTTCAAATGCGCACGTCGGTCGTGGCCGCAGTGGCAGGTGTTCTGGTCCTTGCCGCGGGCGGGGGCTACTATGGGCATGAAGTGTATCTGCAACAGCGATTTCGCACCGGTCTCGATCAGACCCTGGCGGCATTGCCGCCGCACACGATCGCGACCTACAAGGATGCGCACTATTCGGTTATGTCGCACCAGGCCGTGGTGACCGGGTTGACGTTGCA
The DNA here is from genome assembly GCA_003151425.1 of Acetobacteraceae bacterium. Taxonomy (GTDB): domain Bacteria; phylum Pseudomonadota; class Alphaproteobacteria; order Acetobacterales; family Acetobacteraceae; genus Palsa-883. The sequence continues at coordinate 16,001 of PLXO01000133.1, read as the reverse complement.
CGCGGAGATCGCCGGACATACGCCACAACAGATCGATATCACAATTGATTCCATCGAGACGGAAAATCCCAATCTGGATTTACCCAGCTCCTGGAACAAGGCGGTGGCAGACAAGGCCGCCTTCACCTCGGAGATGGCGCTTCCGGTCGCCGATTCCATCACCGTCAACGGTGTGACGGTCCACTCCGCCGCGATCACCATGACCGAGGATTCCTTCCGGATCGATAAATTACGCGTCTATCCTTGGGCATTTCTCCATGACGGCATGCCTGCCTTGGAGGAAATCCGGACCTCGCTGGCGCCCAGGTCGCAACCACCGACGCTGGCCGACCTGCAGCCGCTCCTGCGAGCCGAGGCTGCGGCGATGCTGGGGATCGCCTATGACGCCTATCATGCCGGGACCACGAAAGTCGCTGCAACGCTCCCCGCCATCGAGATCGCCTATGCGGTCAATCATATGACCGGCGACGGCTTCGACCGCGGGGTGATGAAGGGAGGAAGCGCCGAGGGCATTACCGGCAACAGCACCAAGAGCGGCACATTCTCCGTGGATCACATCACGATGGGGGCATCCGACTTTCGTGAACCCATGACCCGGATCGTCAACGGTGAAGCACTTTCTCCCGCGTTGCTGAACGGCGTCAGGATCGGCCGGATCGAGTATGGCGGGATCACGGTGCAGCCGCCCGGCCAGCCGTCATTCCATCTCGGCAGCTTATCAATAGGGCCCGTGGCCTTCGCCCAGGGAATGCCGGTTTCAGGGACGCTCGCCTGGCAGGATATCAGCGTCTCGCGGTCGCAATTGCCGGACGGCAAGGCGCGGGATGCCTTTACCAAGCTTGGTCTCGAAACGACAACGACGAGCTTTGCCCTGTCTTATGACTGGGATGTTGCTCAGCAGCGCGCGTCCCTCCACGATACGATGCTTAAGGTCAACGAGCTGGGCGCGATCACCGTCTCGGCCGACCTGACAAACGTCGTCGCGAACGTTGCATCCCTGAACCAGACGCAGTTGGCCCATGCCAAGCTGCGGTTCGAAGACGCGTCCCTCGTGGACCGGCTGCTGCGCGCAGGCGCGGCGCAGGCCGGCGTCGATCCCACCGCCTACCGGCAGCAGATCGCCGGCATGATGCGGCAACCAAGCGGGAAGGCCGGCGAGAACAGCCCGTTGCTTGCCGCGGTCGGGCAAACACTCGGCGATTTCATCACATCGCCGCATTCACTCACGGTCGAACTCTCTCCGCCGGCGCCCGTCTCGTTTATTTCACTCCAGCGCGCGGCGACGGTTCCCGCTACGATTGCCGACATGCTCGGCCTGGCCGTGTCGGCCAACCAGCCGTAAGTCGGGGACCCGCACCTCCCGAGCGACGATCAGGCAGGGCTCCGCAAGGGTGCGTTGACACAGCGGGAGGTGTCGGCGTTTGCTGCATGGCTTGGTACATAACCGAAGTAAGGGCGGGTGATGGCTGATAGGGAAAAGCTTCAGGCGCTGATCAAGAAATATGCGACGCCGGCGGATGCGCCGCCTGGCAAACGGGTCGTGTACGATCCCTTGTTCAAACGCGTGATGGATGCCAGCAGCGGGACCCTTCCCTATGCGAATCCCGCCACCTTTCTGGATCTGCCATATCGGCCAGACGTCGTGGACTCCGGGGACTTCGGCGGGCTCGACGTTGCGCTGATCGGCGTTCCGCTTGATCTCGGGGTGACCAATCGCTCGGGCACAAGGCTCGGTCCACGCGCGGTCCGGGCGATTGAACGCGTCGGCCCGTTCGAACATGTTCTGCGCCTGGCGCCGATCGTCGACCACAAACTGGCGGATGTGGGCGATGTGCAATTCAGCAGCCGGTACAGCCTGCAGCAATCGCACGAGGATATCGAGGCGTTCTTCGACAAGGTCGTGACCTCCGGCGTGGTGCCGGTGGCCGTGGGCGGCGACCACTCCATGACATATCCGATCCTTCGGTCGGTCGGACGGAAGAACGCCGTCGGAATGATCCACATCGACGCGCACTGCGATACCAGTGGCCCGCTGGAGGGTTCGCGTTTCCACCATGGTGGTCCGTTCCGCCAGGCGGTGCTCGACGGCGTGCTCGATCCGCAGCGCACCATCCAGATCGGCATCCGCGGGTCCGCCGAGATCAACGCCGAGTTTTCATATGACTCCGGAATGACCGTGGTTCACGCCGAGGAGCTCGCCCGGATGGGCGTGGCGGCGGTCATCGAGAAGGCGCGTTCGGTCATTGGGAACGGGCCGGCTTACCTGACGTTCGATATCGACAGTCTGGACCCCGCGTTTGCCCCCGGGACCGGCACGCCCGAGGTCGGCGGCCTGACGACGCGCGAGGCGCTGGACCTGCTGCGCGGGTTGGCCGGGTTGGACATCATCGGCGGAGACGTCGTCGAGGTCGCGCCGCAGTACGATAGCACCAGCATCACGGCACACGCGGCGGCGCAGATGCTGTTCGAGATTCTCTGTCTGTCCGTGATAGCGCTCGATGCACGGCGGCAAGGCGGGCGATAGGCCCCAAACGCGCAGATGCGATGTCCCGCGCCCGCTTGGTTTCCGCTTTCGATCCCACCGCAGCCATTCGGCGACGGCTTCTCGGGGGCAGCTGATCGGGCTTTGATTTGCAAATCGTCTGGCAATCGGGAGAAAGGATAATGGCCACCGAGTCACCCAAGTCGGTTACGATCAGCTTCGATGACCTGACCAACGCCTTCGAATTTGTGAGCGCCGGGCAAAAATTCGAGCACGAGGCATGCATCTGCACCAATACGGGTTCGATATATTACGCCTCCCTCTCGGCCGGCATCAACGAATTTCCAGATGACGTCGAAGAGTCTGACCATTACATCGCCGTGCCACACAAGAATGATCTGGACCTTGGGCGAAATCTGGTATTTGCGTTCGTTGACGAACATCTGGCCAATCAATCAAATGCCGTCCGCGATATTTTCCGCAGCAAGGGTGCCTACCGCAGGTTCAGGGACATGCTGGAGTCTCGCGGCATGCAGGAGAAATGGTACGCGTTCGAAGAAAGTGCCACCGAGCAGGCTTTGCGCGCGTGGTGCGAGGATGTCGGCATTCAATTGATCGATCTGCCAACATCAGAGGCCACCGGCTGAAGCTGGCGCGGTCCGACGATTGCCCCGTCGTAATCATCAAACCCCTCCTCCACGGCCCCCCCGGTCATTGCGGCCGGCGCGAATCCATCGAACTCCGAGCACAGCTCTGCCCTTCCTCCCAGGCCAGGAACTCTTCCAGGGTCATCGGCTTGCGCATCGGATCATGCCACGTGGGCGACACTCATGCGCTCGACCTGGCACAACTTAGCCCGCGTGGCATGATCCGCCCCGCAACGGAGTACCCCAATGCCCACCACCCACATGGTGCCGACGCGCGACGGCATACGCCTGGCCACCGACGTCTATCTACCCGACGCCGCCGGCCCATTCCCCGTCATCATGGAGCGCACGCCGTACGGCCGTCATCTGACCAGCCGCAGCGAGATCACCGCGGCCAACCGCACGCCAGCCTCGCGCGCCGAGATCGCAGCGGGCTTCACCGCGCACGGCTACGCCGTGGTCTACCAGGACACCCGCGGGCGCTACGGCTCCGAGGGTCGTTTCGTCAAATACCTGTCGGACGGCGAAGACGGGTTCGACACCTGCGCCTGGCTGCGCGACCAGCCCTGGTGCGACGGGCGCATCTGCACCATGGGGCTGTCCTACGCGGCGCACACCCAGGCGGCGCTGGCCTGCCTCGATCCGCCGGGACTGGTGGCGCAGATCCTGGACTGCGGCGGGTTCGCCAATGCGTGGCAGGCCGGCATTCGCCAATCCGGTGCGTTTGAGCTGAAGCAGGCGACCTGGGCCTATCGCAACGCGCTGACCTCGCCGGAGGCCGAAGCCGATCCAGTGATGCGGGCAGCGTTGGAATCTGAAGACATCATCGAGTGGTTTACCCGCATGCCCTGGCGCCCCGGGCACTCGCCGTTGCGACATCATCCCGATTACGAGGCCTATCTGTTCGCGCAATGGACGCACGGCGCGTTCGATGCGTTCTGGCAGCAGCTCGGCATCTGGACCGAGGGTTTTCATGATTGCTATTCGCGTGCCGCCTGCGTGCACATGTCGTCCTGGTGGGACCCGTATCCGCTGACGGCAACCGCCAACTACATGGGACTGAAGCGGGCCGTGCGCGGACCGCAACGATTGATCCTCGGGCCATGGAAGCACGGTGACCGCTCCGACGCTTGTTTCGGTGACGTCGAGTTCGGACGGGACGCGCCGATCGATGCCTGGGCGGGCGACTGGACCGCCTATCGGCGGCGCTTCTTCGATCATGTGGTGAAGGGCGCAAAGCTGGACGAGCCAGCGGTGCGGATATTCGTGATGGGCGGCGGCAGCGGGCGGCGCAATGCGGCGGGCAGGCTGGAGCACGGCGGACACTGGATCAGCGCCGCCGACTGGCCGCTCCCCGACGCCGACCCGGTGGCGTTTCATTTGCACAACGATGGCCGGCTGGAACGTGCCGCGCCCTCCGCCGATGCCGCGCCGGTGTCGTACGATTTTGACCCCGCACGTCCGGTGCCGACGATTGGCGGCGCAATGAGCAGCCTGGAACCGGTGGCCTCCGCCGGAAGTTGGGACCAGGTGGAGGCGCCCAGCTTCTTCGGCTGCGCGCCGCCCTACCTGCCGCTCGCCTCGCGCGCCGACGTGCTGGTGTTCCAAACCGAAACGCTGCGCGCGCCGGCGCAGGTGGTGGGCCCGATCGAGGCGGACCTGTTCGTCGCCACTGACGGGCCGGACACCGATTTCACCGCCAAGCTGATCGACGTGCACCCACCGAGTGCCGACTACCCGCGCGGCTACGCAATGATCCTGACCGACGGGATCATGCGGTTACGCTATGCCGAGGACCCGGCCCACCCGCGCCTGCGCACGCCGGGCGAGGTGACGCGCATCCGCATCACGCTGTTCCCGACCGCGAACCTGTTCCTCCCCGGCCATCGCATCCGACTGGACGTTTCGTCTTCGAATTTTCCGAAGCTCGACGTGAACCCGAACACCGGCGAGCCCGAGGGCCTGGCGCGGCGCCGGCGGATCGCGGTGAACACGGTGTTCATGGATGCCGCCCGGCCGAGCCGGATAGTGCTGCCGTTGCTCGCAGTGTGACCCGGAATGCCGCTTCGCGGTTTTAGGAGACACCGGCTGGCCAACGGACCTCCCGGTCTATAGTAAAGCGTTTCCAAGGAACGACCCCTATATCCCAGGCCCAAAGGAGTGGCAGATCGCGGATGCCGTACGAAGCGCCTAACTTGGCGAGGGCTGATCCGAAGTGGCTCATATCCACCGCGATCCCTGGCGCCGCGGTCCCGCTGTGGGGAGAGCGACCACAATGATCCAGACCGCACCAGCATCTCGCTTGTTCAACGGGGAGGCGGCGACGCTCGCACACGTGCTCGCCCACCGCCTCGTCGACGCGGGCGAAAAACCGTGGATCCTGACGGCAACCGGGCGTTTCACCTACCGGGATATCGACCGCCTAGCCGGTCGCCTCGCCAACGGTCTTATTCGGCTCGGCGTCGGACGGGGCGACACGGTCCTTTTGATGCTGAACAACTGCATCGAATTTATCGCTCTCTGGTGCGCCCTGGCGAAGATCGGAGCGATCGAGGTGCCGGTGAACTGCCACTATAAGGGCCGCTTGCTGTCCCACCTCGTGAACGACTCCGGCGCGCGCGTGATCATTGCGGACAGCGAGTTTTTCCCGCGTCTTTCGGAGGTCTCGAACGCATTTTCCGCGCTGTCCACAGTGGTCATATACGGCGCCGCGCCGGAACCTCGCTCGGGCGCTTTGCTCGGCGCGGCCCACCTCGTGCCGTACGCAGAGATCCTAACGGACAACGAGCAGTTCGCGGCGTTTTCTCCGGCGCCCTGGGATCAGCTTGCCGTCATGTATACATCCGGCACTACGGGACCATCAAAGGGCGTCATCGTGACCCACGGACATGCGTTTGAGTATGCTCGCGGCGTCATTGACATGCTCGACATCCGGCCGTCCGATGTCTACTACGCGCCGCTGCCGCTATTCCACATCGCCGGGCAATGGGCCGTGGTCTATGCGGTTGCGATTGCCGGTGCGACGGCGGTCCTGCCGGACACCTTCAGCCCCGCCCGATTCTGGTCGACCTGTCGCCAACACAAGGCCACCTGCTCATTCCTGCTGGGGGCGATGGCAAATCTACTTTATCGGCAGCCGCCGGCGTCGGATGATGCCGACAATACGCTCGAGCGTGTTCTCATCGTTCCGCTGGTCCCCGAGGTCGAGGACTTCAAGCAGCGCTTCGGCGTGCTGGTATCGACGACATGGGGCGGCACCGAGATGAACTGCCCCACACGATCCGGTTTCGAACTGCCGAACGCGCGGACTTGCGGCCGGGTCGACAACGATCTCTACGAAGTTCGTATCGTGGACGAGAACGACAACGAGCTGCCGCCCGGCGTTGCGGGCGAGGCGGTCGTGCGACCGAGGAAGCCCTGGATCGTCATGGCAGGGTATTGGCGGCATCCCGAATGGACCGTGCAAGCCTGGCGGAATCTCTGGCTCCATACCGGCGACATGCTGATGGCCGATGCGGAAGGCAATCTGTATTTCGTGGACCGAACGAAGGACGCCATCAGGCGGCGTGGTGAGAACATTTCCTCGATGGAGGTCGAACAGGAAATCAATGCCCATCCGGACGTGCTGGAGGCAGCCGTTATTCCTGTCGCGGCCGAGGTCACGGAACAGGAGGTCATGGCCATCGTCGTGCCGAAGCCCGGGTGTAACCCGGCGCCTGAGGCGCTGATCGCATTCCTCAACGATCGATTGCCATACTTCATGGTGCCGCGGTACCTCGAGTTCGCGAGCGAACTGCCCAAGACGCCGACGGGCAAAATCCAGAAATACGCGCTGCGTGAGCGCGGCATCACCGCGAAGACCTGGGATCGCATCCAGGCGGCCGTCCCGGTGAAGAAATAAGTGTCAAATTCGTTCCCCGCCGCGATCCCCTTGGCGTCGGGACCGATCGGTTGTCAATGAGGGGTCATGGAGGAGCGCGTGCAAAGCAGGATTATCGTCGAGCGGGATGCAGGGATTGCGTCACTGACCTTCAATCGGCCCGAGCGCCTCAACGCCATGACGATCGAGACCTGGCAGTTGATGGGTCGGCATCTCGCGGAGCTGTCCAAGGATCGCGCCGTGCGCTGCCTCGTGCTTGCCGGAGCGGGACGCGCCTTCCTCGCCGGACATGATGTGGAGGAAATCCGCACGCACAACGAAGAAATGAGCGCGGGACGTTTGTCGCCGGCGCAACTACGCGAATGGCAGAAGGCGTTGCAAGACACGACCCGTTACATGCGCCTCGCCCCGTTTCCGATTGTGGCCGCCGTCCAGGGCTATGCCGTCGGCGCGGGCTGCGAAGTCGTGTTCGCGTGCGATCTCGTCGTGGCCAGCGAGGACGCGAAGTTCGGCTTTCCGGAGGTCAACATCGGCGTAACGATTACCAATGGCGGCACATTTTTCGCGCCGCGCAAGATCGGTCTCGCGAAGGCGCGGGAGATGGCCTACACGGGGGAGTTCATCGATGCGCAAGAAGCCTATCGCATCGGCTTGGTGAACCGGATCGTTCCGCTCGGCCAGGAGCGCGCCGAGGCCGAGAAACTGGCGCGGCGTATCGCCAGCCGAGCGCCGGTGGCGGTTCAACTTCACAAGATGATGATCGACCGCGGTCTCGACTCCTCACTCGAAACGATGCTGTCCATTGAAACCGAGTGTCTTGTCCAGACGGCGATGACGAAGGACAACCTGGAAGGTACGAATGCATACTTCGAAAAGCGGGAACCCAGGTTCACCGGAGACTAGTACGGCGGTGCCAATGCACGACCCCTGTCGGGCGTATCCCGCCCCCCGGCGCGACGCATTTCATAACCCCAGGAATACGCGTTGTTTCATGCAATCGCCGACCTAGCCTAGCCGCGATGATCGACCTCTCCCCGGCCCCCGCGTCGTTGCCCCAAGGCCAGCGCGTCTACGCCATCGGCGATATCCACGGCTGCGACGTGCAGCTCGCCAACCTGCACGCGATCATCGCGCAGGACCTGACGCGGCGCCCGATCGCGGCGCCGTTGCTGCTGCATATCGGCGACTACGTCGATCGCGGGCCGGACACCGCTGCGGTGATTGCCCGCCTGCTGCGCGGCTCGCCGATCGCCGATGTCCCGATGGTGAACCTGCTGGGCAATCATGAACACACGATGCTGGAAGCGCTGTCGGGCGAGCGCGCCGCGGCGACCGACTGGCTGTTCACCGGCGGCCGGCCGGCGCTGGAAAGTTACGGTGTCGATCCTAACTCGCCGCGCGACACTTGGCCGGAGGCGGTGCCCCCAGCGCATTTCGACTTCCTGCGCGGCCTGTCGCTGATGCACCGTGAGGGCGGCTACGCCTTCGTACATGCCGGCATCCGCCCGGGGGTGGCGCTGGAGCACCAGGCGCGCGACGACCTGCTGCGGATGCGCCAGCCGTTCCTGTACTCGGATGCCCAGTTCGGTGCAGTCGTGGTGCACGGCCATACCCCGGTGAAGGCGCCCGTGGTGCGGCACAATCGGATCGCCATCGATACCGGCGCCGTGTTCGGCGGCAAGCTGACCTGCGTCGTTCTGGAAGCCGAGACGATCGGGTTCCTCACCGCCGATCCGGTGGGCCAGCCGGTGCCGATCGCGCATCGGTAGGTTGCGGCGGCCCAGCCGATGCGGATCGAACACCGGCAAGCCGGGTGCGGCCGGCCAACCGATGCCGATCGAACAACGAGACGGGGTCCGTTCGGCCGACAAAGGGCCAAACCCCCAGGGCTTGGCGGAATGCGCCGCGCTGTTCCGCGCCACAGCGGTTAGGCCGACGCGCCGGATCGCGCTGCTACCGCGGCGGCTCCCCCGCAAGCACGCGAGAGGTGTGCGCAGCTCCGGTCAGCCTGAACCTGCTCTACAGCGACGAACAATACCAACCGTCCGAGAGATTGACCCACTGACGCTCCTACCCCGTCATGGCCCGCCTGCGCGGGCCATGACGGGGTAGGAGCGCCGAAGGGTCAATCATTCGGGCGGTTGGCATAAGTCGGCAGCCACCCACCCGGCGGCGTCAATTCCAGCCGATCGAGACGGCGGGAGGCGCGCCCCGAAATGTTATAAATCTTTCCCCGATAGGCCCAGACTCTAAGATCCGCCCACAAGGATACTCCTTGGACTTCCATGGTCGGTTTCGAAACCCATTTCTGCGCGACATAGCCCTCCCCATGTTGCACGAGACGCCGCAGGCGCGCACGTCCCACAGCGGCGTTGTCGAGCAGCCCCCGCCCAGCGAATCCGTGCAGGGGTTTGAAGACAAAGTCCTGCTTTCTCTGCGCCAGCATGTTCAGGTTTTCGGCGCCCACCACATGCGTTTCCGGCGTGTGGGCGCTCAAGACCTGACGTTCCTCGGGCCGGATGCCCAAATCGTCATCCCAGTTCGGTAGCGACAGCCACTCCAGCAAGCGTTTGTCGCTGCGGGTGGCGTAAGTAAAGGGGTTGGGGGCGATATAGACCCGACCCGACTCGTAAGCCCTCCGCACGGCGGAGAAGTCCTCGGACTGCCAGAAGAAATCGGTTGAGCGGTTGACGAGGAAGGCCACCTTCTGTCCATCGAAGAGCAGTTGCTGGCCATCCCAGCTCGTCTCCGCGGGACATCCGAGTTCGGCCCGCCACCCCTTGCGGTGGAACAGATCACGGAGTAGCTGGAATTCTCTGCGAAATTTACCGCTGCGCAGTGACTCAGCATCATCAAGGATGAGAAACAGGTCGCTTGGACACGCTCCGAAGAAGGCGCTGGCCTCTTGTTCCACCAAATCGCCTATGTGGCCGGCGAACGTGGAAAAATCGACGGGCGCCGCTATCGATTGCTTCTCTCCTAGCCTGGCCGCTTCGTAGTACAGAGCATTGATGATCGCGGCAAACAGGCAACCCGACCCGTTGTCGTTGAACTCGATAAGCTGGCAGTCGCCTTCAGGCGGAAGATGAAAATCCCAGGCACTGAAAAAGCAAGTCTCCGGACGCGACGACTGCGCAATTGCCGGCGCGTCGCGCCGCGCTGCCGCCTGCCACGCCTCGCGCGCAGTCACCTGGTCAAACACCTGGATGAAGCGAGCGATTTCCCGGAGAGTGGCGCTGGGGATGACCTGATGCTGTGGCACAACCGAAAATTCGCGCGGCACCTCCGGCATTCCGGCCGCCTCAAGTGCGGCAAAGAACGTCTTTGGAACCTCTGCCGCAGGATCCATATCGTGCCCCAGTCTAAACATTGAACCGGAACAGCAACACTTCGCCGTCCTTCACGACATACTCCTTGCCCTCCACCCGCATCTTGCCGGCGTCCTTCGCCCCCAGCTCGCCCTTGCAGGCGACGAAGTCGTCGTACGCAATCGTTTCGCAGGCAATAAAGCCGCGCTCGAAATCCTTGTGGATCACCGCCGCCGCCTGCGGCGCCTTGGTGCCCCGCACGATCGTCCAGGCCCGCGTCTCCTTCGGCCCCACGGTGAAATAGGTGACCAGCCCCAACAGATCGTAACCGGCCCGGATCACCCGATCCAAGCCGCTGTCGTGCAGCCCCAGCCCTTCCAGGAACTCCGCCCGATCGGCCTCGGCCAACTGCGCCACCTCGGCCTCGATCGCCGCCGAGACGATCACCATCCGCGCGCCCTCCGCCTTCGCCCGCACCGCGACCACGGCCGAGAACGCATTGCCCGTCGCCGCCGAAGCCTCCTCGACGTTGCACACATACAGCACCGGCTTCGAGGTCAGCAGTTGCAGCCGCCGCACCGCCTCCTGCTGCCCGACCGGAATAGCGGTCCGCGCCGGCCGGCCCGCCTGCAACGCCGCCACCAGCGGTTCCATCAGCGCCACCGCGGCAATGCTCTCCTTGTCGGCGCCGCGCGCCTTTTTCTGCGCCGCATACAGCCGCTTCTCCAGACTCTCCAGGTCGGCGAGCATCAGCTCGGTCTCGACCGTTTCGGCATCACGCAGCGGATCGATCGAGCCCTCGACATGCGTCACATCCGCGTCCTCGAAGCAGCGCAGGACGTGGATGATCGCGTCGACCTCGCGGATGTTAGCGAGGAACTGGTTGCCCAGGCCCTCGCCCTTGCTGGCCCCGCGCACCAGCCCGGCGATGTCGACGAACTCCAGGCTGGTCGGGATGATTTTTGCGGATTTGCCGATTGCCGCCAGCACGTCGAGCCGCGGGTCCGGCACCGCGACGCGCCCGACATTCGGCTCGATCGTGCAGAACGGATAGTTCGCCGCCTGCGCCGCGGCGGTCGCGGTCAGCGCGTTGAACAGCGTCGATTTGCCGACGTTCGGCAGCCCAACGATGCCGCAATTGAAACCCATCTACGCCGTCCTCTCACCGTCACGGTCGGGGAAGACTCTCCCCCTCCCTCAAGGGGAGGGGGAGAACATGACGGCGGACGCATCCCGCCACCCCTTACCCCGATGACCCATCCGGCGGCGCCAGCAGCGCCACCTTGCTCATGAACGCCTCCGACTCGCCGTCGGCCAGCAGCACCGCCGCGTCGGCCACCGCGTCCAGCAGCCGCACCAGCCAGTCGCGGTCGGCCTTGCCGAAATCGCCGAGCACATAACCGAGCACGCGCTCCTTCTCCCCGGGATGGCCGATCCCCAGCCGCACCCGCCAGTAGTCCGGCGAGCCGAGCATGCGGTCCATGCTGCGCAGCCCGTTGTGCCCGGCCGCGCCGCCGCCGCGCTTCACCCGCACCTTGCCCGGCACCAGGTCCAGCTCGTCGTGGAATGCGGTGATCGCCTCCGGCGCCAGCTTGTAGAAGGAAGCCGCCGCCTGCACCGCTTCGCCCGAGACGTTCATGTAGGTCTGCGGCTTCAGCGCCAGCACCTTGTGCTGGCCCACCATGCCCTCAGCGACCAGACCCTTGAGCCGCTGCCGCCACGGGCTGAACCCATGGCGGATGGCGATCACATCGACGGCCATGAAACCGATGTTGTGCCGGTTCCTGGCCATGCCCGGCTCCGGATTGCCGAGCCCGACCCAGAGCTGCATGACACCGGCGCGGCGGCGATCAGCCCCGCTTGCCCTTGTCCTTGCCGCCGCCCTTGCCGCCGCCCTTGCCGGCCGGCGCCCGGGCCGCAGGCGCCTTCGCCGCGGCGGCCCCAGGTGCCGCCACCACCGCCGCGACAGGCGCCGCCGCCACGGCAACCGGTGCCTCGGCCGTCACCTCGGCCATCTTGGTGGGCGGCGCCACGGTGGCAACCACGAAGTCGCGCCCGGTGATCACCGGCTGCGTCCCCTCGATCCCCTTCAGGTCGTGCCAGCGCACATTGGCGTTGAAGTCGAGGCCGGACAGGTCGGCGGTGAATCGCTCCGGGATGTGGTCCGGATCGCAATACACCTCGACGGTATGGCGGATGACGTTCAGCACGCCGCCGCGCTTGAGGCCGGGGCTGAGGCCCTCGTTCTCGAACAGCACTGGCACCGCCACGCGGATCTTCTCGCCGGCGGCGAGGCGCTGGAAATCCACATGCTCCGGCGCATCCGATACCGGATGAAACTGCACATCGCGGATCAGCGCCCGCGTCGACGCGCCGTCCACCTTCACCTCGTAGACGCGCGACTGCCAGCCGGCCCGCGTCAGCTCGCGCAGCACCGCGCGCGGTTCCAGCGCGATCAGGCTCGGCGCCAGATGCGCCCCGTAGATCACCGCGGGCACCTTGCCCTCTCGCCGTGTCGCACGCGCCGCCCCCTTACCGGCCCGCGCACGCGCCTCGGCCTCGATCGTCACGACATTGGCCATGGTGGTGTGCTCCCGCGAATGCCAAACGCCGGCCTCCAGGGGTGCCGGCGCGAGGGGCGCGGTGTAGCGGAGGGCGCTGTTGGAGGCAAGCCACGGAAGGCGGGCAGGCGCAGGACGGTGTACGGCTCGGAGTCTTGGGCGTCCTCGTCGCTACCAGGGTGCCGATGCAAGGTGCCGATGTCAGGGTGCCGATGCCAGGGTGGCGACGATGGCCTCGCCCTGCTCATGGTGGTTGCCCGACTTCCCCCGCGCTCTCACCCGTCCGGGCACCCGCCGAGAACGGGGGCGATGTACTATTGCGCGAAATTCGCGGCGGATATACAACCCATGGGAGTGATCCTGGGTGAGCTGGGGACCCTCATGGACCAACACCGCTACATCATCACAAGCAACATCACACGTTTCGAGGCGCATCTCCGAGGCGGGCTGCTGGACCCGGGTCAGACACGAATCGTGACCGCCCTGCTCGCCGAGGCGCATGCGGCGCTGGGCGAATTCGACCTGCGCGCCACGATCAAGTACCCACCATCCGCCACCGACCGGCTACCTGAGCCAGCCCCTGCCGCGTAATCCACGGCTCATCCTTCCGGCGGCAGCCCCTCCGCCTCCCGCTCCAACCGCCAGCCAAAGCCGCGCGGCGCATCGGGTAGTGGTGCGCCCTGTTCGACGTGCGCATGGACGTGCGACCGGCTGCCAAGCACGTTGAACAGCCGATAGATGCCGCTTACGGGCGCCGGCTCGCCAGGGCGATGTTCTCCACCTTCTGCCATCGGAAGCTGGCTCCAACCAACCCCAGATACAGCACGGGCTGGCGCCGCCACGCTTGATCTATATCAGTGCCTGTTGCGGTGCCCGTCTTGATACGACTCATGCGGCGGTCTCCTGAAACGGGACTTGAACCTCGATCTCGTCCGAGAGTTCCCGAAGCCTTCCGGCCGACAGTTGCCGGGCGGCCCATGCCGACGGGAAGGGCGCCGGCGCCCCAACAAGATGGCAATGGCGCTACAGCCGAGGCAGCTTCGCCGCCAGCGCGATGAACGCCGCCTCATCGGTCCGGTCATAGCGAATCGGCGTCACCGCGATGCGGCCGGCCGCGATCGCGTCGGTATCGGCATCCGGCCCCTGCGCGCGCGGCCCGCGACGAAAATTCAGCCAGTGATACGGGATGCCGCGCGGATCGGTGCGGGTTTCCACCACCATCCCCTGCAGCAGGCCGGCGCCCTGCCGCGCCAGCGTCAACGGCCCCACCTCGTCGGCCGCGCAATCCGGAAAATTTACATTGAGGCAGGTGCCAGCATTCCACCCGAGCGCCAGCAACTGCCGGATCACCCCGGGCGCCAGACGCCGCGCGGTGTCCCAGCGCACATTGTCGCGATCGGTCCAGACCTGGCTCAGCGCGATCGCCTTCACGCCCACCAGCATCGCCGTCATCGCCCCGCCGACGGTGCCGGAGAACACCGTCTCCATCCCCAGGTTGCCGCCGCGATTGACCCCCGACAGCACGAGGTCCGGCGGCGTCGGCATCAGGTGGCAGATCCCCATCACCGCGCAGTCGCCCGGCGTGCCGTTGATACCGAAGCGTCGCGGCGCGTACTGCACGACGCGCAGCGGGTGGTGCAGGCTGACCGCGTGCGAGACGCCGCTCTGGTCGTGCTCGGGCGCCACCACCCAGACCTCGTGCGCCAGTTCGCCGGCGATCTCCTCCAGCACCGCCAAGCCGGGCGCGTCGATGCCGTCGTCGTTGGTCAGCAGAATGCGGTCGAGCACGGGCTGGGCCTCCGATTGGTTGCTCGACGTGTCGATAGCGAGACAGGCCGTGTCCGTCCACGCACCCGCCCCGCCTCAAATGAAATTCAACCCGCCATTAAGCTGGATGGTCTGCCCGGTCATGTAGGCGTTGCCCATCACCAGCAGCACCGCCTGCGCAACTTCCTCGGCGGTGCCCATCCGGCCCACCGGAATGCGCGAGGCCGCGGCGCGGATCGGCGCGACCATTTCGGTGTCGATCAACGACGGCGCGACGGCGTTCACCGTGATACCTTCCGCGGCAAGCCGCGCCGCATAGCCGCGCGTCAGCCCTTCCAGCCCGGCCTTGGACGCATTGTAGTGCACACCGATCCCGCCCGCGCCGCGCGCCGCGCCGGAGCTGATGTTGACGATGCGTCCGAAGCGGCGCGCGCGCATCGCCGGCAGCACCGCCTGGATGCAGAGGAAGGCGGATTTCAGGTTGACCGCGATGGTGCGGTCGAACACCGCCTCCGTCAGGTCATCGAGCCCGTGCGCCGGGCCGATGCCGGCATTGTTCACCAGCAGATCGATCGGGCCGAGCGCCGTGGTGACCGCGCCAACCATCGCCGCTATGGCGGCGCTGTCGGAGACATCCGCCGCGATCACCAGCGCGCGCCGGCCGAGGGCGCGAACCAGCGTCGCGACATCCTCGGCCTCTGCCGCGCGCGTGGAAAAATTCACCGCGATGTCGGCGCCGGCTTCGGCCAGTGCCAGCGCGATCGCACGACCGATCCCGCGCGAGGCCCCGGTGATCAGCGCCACGTGGCCGGAAAGGTCGATCCGGTTGGTCATCTTCCGCCCCGCGTTGCGCCCGCCTGAAGTGGAGGCGATCGAACGGGCCGGCGCCGGCATCGCACCAGCGCGCGGCTACCGCTTTGAATTTGTCGAGACGTGTTCAACATCTTGCTTGTACCTGACATCTACCTGACGCCGGACGCCGGGCGAGACGTCCGGGCTAGAGCACGTTCACGCTGACTGGAATCGCCGATCCCACCTGTCGTAGCCCCCACCTGTCATTGCGAGGAGCGCAGCGACGAAGCAATCCCCTGCCGTGGGGGATTGCTTCGTCGCTGCGCTCCTCGCAATGACAGGTGGGGGCTACGACAGGTGGGATCGGCGATTCCAGTCAGCGTGAACGTGCTCTAGCCCGGACGTCTCGCCCGGCGTCCGGCGTCAGGTAGATGTCAGGTACAAGCAAGATGTTGAACACGTCTCGACAAATTCAAAGCGGTAGCCGCGCGCTGGTGCGATGCCGGCACCGGCCCGTTCGATCGCCTCCACTTCAGGCGGGCGCAACGCGGGGCGGAAGATGAC
>PLXO01000070.1 GCA_003151425.1 Acetobacteraceae bacterium | reverse complement strand
GTTCCGGCCATCCCCGCAGCACGGTGCCGCGATGGATGGCCGGAACTGATCCCCGGAACCAGTCCGGGGACGGTCATGACGATGTGGCAACCAGATGGGCCAAAATGAGAATTGCTGCCCCGACCGCATGCACGTCCCAGCCACCGCGCCGCCCGCAGCAACGTCCGCACCGCGGCTTCGCATCCGGTCAGTTGATACGGCTTCAGGCGTGTAGACGCGTCACGCCACCAGCAGCTCCCGCGCCAGGGCCTCCCATTCCGCGTCAAGTGCGACCGTCGCCGGCGTGCGGCCAGCCCGGTTGTACCAGTAGCGCGCGTTCGACAGGTCACCCTCCTTGCGGTGCAGGTAGGCGTGCACCGAGGACCCCGTCGTGCCCTCGTCCTGCTGCGCGCACTCATGCGCGTGCGTCCAGTCGTCTTTGGCATCCCACCAAAGCGTCTGTAGCGCCAGGCTCAGCCCGTCCGGCGGCTCGGCAAGATGCAGCGTGCCGCGGAATTCACCAACGTCCATCGATCCACCTCCGTCCGATAATCAGCCTTCACCAAGCAGACGTTTCAGCTTGTTGACCGCCGAGTCCGGCGTCGTCAACACCGGCCGTCCCGTCGCCGCCGCGACCGCCGGCGCCGCCCGCGCCAGGCTGAACTGCCCGAGCGCGATCACGTCGCACGTCCGCAGCGCCATCGCCGCATCCGCCGCGGCGCGATCATGCCCCGCCGCGTCGCCGCGATCGAGCGCGGCCAGCGCACCTTCGGCAAGCCTCGGCACGACGATAACCCCTGGGGCGACCGCGGGTGCGACCGCGGCGAATTCCTGCGGCATCGAATCGAGCGTCGGTGCGAACGTTGCCAGCAGCCCGATGCGGCCGCCAATACCTCCGCCGGTATTCCCGCCCGTGCGCCCGCCCATACGTCCCGAGGGCCCGACCATATTCCCGCTCATGCGTCCCGTGGCCCCGACAAACGCCAGCGCGTCCTCGATCATCGCCTCGTTTGGCTTCAGCACCGGCAGCGGCGCCAGCTCGCGCGCGCAGGCCTCGATGCAAGGCCCGAACGCCGAGCAGGTGAACAGGATGCCGTCGGCCCCGCAGCTCTTCGCATAGCGCGCCAGCGTCAGGAACCGTTGCGTCATCGCCGGCGTCAGCGCGCCATCGCGGGCCAGATCGGCGGACAGCGAATCGTCCAGCAGATTGGCCAGAAGCGGCGCCGGCCACAGCCGCGCGAACGCATCCTCGATCGGCGCGACCGAGTGCTTCAGCGCGTGGATCAGCGTAATGCGCATCAGGCGAGCGCGATACGCGTCAGGAGAGTGCGATACGCATCAGGGGAGCGCATTGAGCATCAGCGGAGCGCGATGCGCATCAGGGCAGCGCATTGAACATCAGCGGAGCGCATTGAGCATCAGCAGAGCCCCGCCGCGCATCACGGCAGCGTCTCGCCCCGCGTGTAGCGTCGCCACGCGCTCATTTGGATCGCCGAGGTCAGGCAGTGCACCACCACCGGCTTCTTCTTCACCGCGAAGGCGCGCGCGATGCCGTCCGTCACCTCGGTCTCGTCGCGGATCGTGATGCCCTCCACCCCGAACGAGCGCGCCCAGGCCGCGAAATCCGGATTGGTCAGCCGCGTGCCTTCCATGAAGGGTCGTTCCGGGTACCGCACATAGCTGTGCATGCCGATCGTTCCGTACATGCCATTATCCGAAATGATCACGATCGGGTTGACGCCGTACTGGCAGGCGGTGGCGAGCTCGTTGCCCATCATCAACGTCCCGCCGTCGCCAAGGAACGCGACCACCTGCTTGCCCGGCCGTCGCAGCCCCGCCGCCACCGCCATCGGCATCCCGGAGCCCATCGCGCCGACCACCGAAGACAGGAAGATCTGCCCCTGCCGGAACCCGATATAGCGATGGATGAAGCTGCCGAAATTGCCGGCATCCGAGGTCACCGTGGCGTCGTCCGCCAAATGCTTGTCCACCTCGCAGACAACCGCGGCGAAGTTCACCCCGTCGGTGGTCGCGTCCCACTCCTTGGCCAGCAGCTTGCGATGGATCGCGTGCAGCCCGCCCACCCAGCCGCGCCGCTTGTCCGCCCCGCCCGGCGCGCCGCGCTTCAGCAGCGCCTTGATCACCTCGTGCGGGCTGCAGGGGATGCCGAGATCGGAAAACCAGACGCGGCCGATCTCGTTGGCATCCGGCCAGACATGCACGAACTGCAACTGCGGCTGCGGCGCCTCCGGGAAGCTGTAGGACTGGCTCACCGTGTCGGTCATCCGTTCGCCCAACGCCACCAGCAGGTCGGCGTGCTTCATCTCGGCGATCAGCGCCGGCGGCACGCGGATGCCCATGTAGCCGCCGAAGTTCGGATGCGTCGCGTCGAACAGTTGCGGCCGGCGATGCGTCGGGCAGATCGGCAGCACCCAGGTCTCGGCCAGCCGATTAAGGTCAGCGGGAACCGCCTTGTCGTACATCGCATCGGCCAGCAGCGCGCCCCCCACCAGGATCAGCGGGCGCTCCGCCCGTCCCAGCATCTCCGCAAGCCGATCAAGGTCGTGGGCGCGCGGTCCGGCCACCACGCGTGGGCGCGGCTGGTCCACCTCGGCGTCGGTTTCCGCATCGAAAATGTCCTCCGGCAGGATCACCGCGACCGGGCCCTGCGTGCCGCTTTCGGCGATGTGGAAGGCGCGCGCGATCGCTTCCGAGGCCTGCTCGGGCTCGTTCACTTCGATCACCAGCTTGGTGATGTCGGCCAGCAGCAGCGAGTAGTTCTGCTCCTGCAACGCCAGCCGGCCGAAATCCCTGCGCTCCACCTGGCCGACCAACATCACGACAGGCGTGGCGTCGTGATAGGCCGAGTGCAGCGCAACCATCGCGTTCGACAGGCCGGGCCCGCGCGAGACCACGCAGCAGCCCGCGCGCTGGCGCAGCCGCCCGTCGGCCACCGCCATGAAGCCGGCGCCGCCTTCGTGCCGGCAAACGATCATGCGGATGGTGTTGCGCTGCAGCAGTGCGCTGGTCAGGCCGACATAGCTTTCGCCCGGCACGCAGAAGATCTGGTCGATGTCGTGGGCCTCCAGGCTTTCGGCCAGCAGGCGGGCAACGGTCTGGCGCATGGCGGACGGTGTCTCCGTGGGTCTTGGTGTGGCCGGTCTTGTTACGTCGCTTTTGTTAAGCGGGTCTTAGCTGCTCTTGTGACGCCGGCCATTTAGTTGGTCTTGTCAGGTCTGGGCCTCAGCGGCCGGGACAGCGGTTCAGCGGATAGGGGAAGTCGCTGCAGTGTGGGAAGCTGATCTGGTTCTCGCCGAGCCGTTGCACATGCAGCACGTTCGCCGTCTCGCAGCCGAACCCGACGACAGGCGCGGCGCCCGGAGGGCCGAACAGCGTGCCGCCACCCGTGGCCGGTTGGACCGGTGCCAGGAAGCGGAACTCGGCGCCGGTCGCGGTGGCGCGCGCAGTCTCGATCGGGCGCTGCGCATAGGCCACGTCGGTGATGGTGGCGCGCATCACCAGGTCGCGGGTGAAGATCACCACCGGTTGGGCGAGACACTCCTCGGCGCCAAGCGTCACCGGCGGGGGATACAGACCGCCGATCCAGGCGCCGAACAGCCAGGCATGCGGCGGCAGTGCCGCGCCCTGGGCGTGGGCCGGGAGCGTCCCGGCACCGGAGAGCCCGGCGAATGACAGCCCGGCGCATGACAGCAGAGTGAGCAGACGAAGCGCGGCGCGGCGCATGCGGAACCTCGGCAGTCGTTGAAGGTGCACGCAGGATACGGCGCGCCTTGCCGGGCGACCAGGGGTCAGCGGTCAGCGGTCAGTGGTCGGTGATCACTGGCTTACTGACCACTGGCCACTGGCCACTGACCACTGATAAGGAGG
This sequence comes from Acetobacteraceae bacterium, assembly GCA_003151425.1. Lineage (GTDB taxonomy): Bacteria > Pseudomonadota > Alphaproteobacteria > Acetobacterales > Acetobacteraceae > Palsa-883. The sequence continues at coordinate 2,006 of PLXO01000070.1, read as the reverse complement.
CGGCATGCTTCGTCGTCTCTATTTGCGCACGCTGGCGCTGGCGGCCTCGCCGCGCGCGCCCTGGTGGCTGGCGGCGATCGCCTTCGCCGAGGCGAGTTTCTTTCCCATCCCGCCGGATGCGCTGTTGATCCCGATGGCACTGGCGCGGCCGGACCGTGCCTGGCGGCTGGCACTGGTCTGCACCGTGGCGAGCGTCACCGGCGGGGCCTTGGGCTACTTCATCGGCTATGCGGTGTTCGACCAGCTCGCGCGGCCGTTGATCGCATTCTACGGCTACGGCCCGCGCTTCGCGGCGTTCCAGGCAATGTTTTCGCAGTACGGGTTGTGGATCATCCTGATCAAGGGGCTGACGCCGATCCCCTACAAGATCGTCACCATTGCCTCCGGCGCGGCACACTTCGACTTCGCGGTGTTCATGGTGGCGAGCGCCCTGACGCGCGGGGTGCGGTTCTTCATGGTTACCACCCTGCTGCGGTTCTTCGGCGCGCCAATGCGCGACTTCATCGAGCGCCGGCTGACCCTGGTCACCACGCTGCTCGCGGCGGGGGTAATCGGCGGCTTCCTGGTGCTCAAGCTGTTCTGATCCGGCATGTCCTGCCCGAGGCTGGTCGTTGCGCTGACGCCCAAAATATCTCATCCAAAATATATCGATGGATACATCCAATGAGACTCTTGGGGGATTCTTCTAACGTCTTGAAAGTATTCGGATATTATACCGGATAATGCGCCAATTCTGCGTATAATGAGCAACATAAGATCAATATTGAGACTGAAGCGTTATTTTCCCGCAAAAAAATCGTTGTGCCGCGCAGAAAATTCATGGACACATGGTCATGTCCTCCTGGATTCCGCCTACCTCATAGGTTGAGTCAGGCCGCAGCAACCGATCCTGTCGGTGGCGGTGGCAAGCCTGTGTCCGGGCGGGGTGCGTGTTGGCTATTGCGAAACAAGACCACCCCACCGGTCTGCGGGAGAGACTCGATGCCTACCGTTGCTCGGAGAGGTGCTGTCGATGGTAGCCGGGCATTGCGGCCGGCTGGAACGCGGGTTCGCTGCCGGACTCTGTCGCCAATGACCTCACGGTTGCGGCGGACGGCGCCACTGACGCTGGAACGATCACTTCGACCCACACCGAAAACGGACTGGCGGCGAGTGCCGGCACGGACTCGCCGGCGATGGACCGTGCTCTGACGAGGGGGGCGGCCAGCGCTCGGCGCCGGGAAGCTGCAACTGACTAGCGACCGGGCGGTAACGCAGCAAAACCGGGCGGTAACGAACCGAGAAAACTCACTGGTTGATGACCGCTGCGTCGCGGTCGGACGCCGGTTTCGACGATAGCGCACGATCAGGGGGATAAGGCCAATGGCGACGTATGGATGGAAAAGCGCCGTCAACGGCGATTGGGCAACCGCAGCCGACTGGTCGCCCGCAGGGCCGCCGAACGCGGCAACCGCCGACGCGACGATCGCGGTCGACGGCGCCTACACCGTGACGATCGCGACCGCCGAAAGCTTCCTCGTCGACAGCCTGACGTTCGCCCCGACGGGCGCCGCCGTGCTCGCGCTGAACGGCAAGCTGACCGTGGGCGGCCCGATGTTATGGAGCGGCGGCGACGTGGCCGGACCCGGCACCCTGACAACCACCGGCACCACGACGATCAGCGGTTGGTCTTATATCGATGGCGGATTGACCTGGATCAACAGCGGCACCGTGCTCGACAGTTACAACATCTATGACGACTACCGTCTGACGACGAGTGCTTTGACGAACACCGTCTCCAACCAGGCAACCGGCGTCTTCAACATCACCGCCGACGGGTTCAGCGCCTTCTACAACCTTTTCCAAAGCGCCCCGACGGTCTTCGTCAACGCCGGTCTGCTGGAAAAGACCGCGGGCACAGGTATCGTCAACTTCTACGCCACGCTGAACAATACCGGCTCGGTCACCTCGACCTTGGGGGTGCTGGAACTGGACGGCGGCGGCACGCTCGGCGGTGTGATCGGTGC
>PLXO01000327.1 GCA_003151425.1 Acetobacteraceae bacterium | reverse complement strand
GACAGGTGGGATCGGCGATTCCAGTCAGCGTGGACGTGCTCTAGCACGATGGCTGCCTGTCTGAGTTGCAGGCTACCGCACCAGGGGCACTGAGAACTCGCAGCGATGTAGCCTTGATGACGGCCATCCCGCCGACATGAGGCGATTTTGCTTAAGGAGCAGTCAGCACCGCCCCGTGAGAGAGCCCAGGTCGATGCGCGTGAGAATCTTCGTCCTCCCGAGCAGTTTGACAACTTTGTATATTCGCGCACGAAGCGCACCATCCGGCTGAAGCTGTGCCGACAGGCGATATGTGGTGCCGTCATCCGGATCGAGGATTGAACCACCCGTCCATTCGGAGGGGCCGGCCGCCCCCAACCCCCAAATTATCATCCTGCCGCACTGCGATGGCCGCCGGTTCGGGTCCTTTATCCACACAATCCGGCCGCAGACCAGATTTTGGCAGTCAAAGAGATCGAGGCCCAGATCCTCGATGATCCAAGTTCCGTCCACAGGTGACGCTGCTGCGCTTCCGATGCTCAAGGCTGGCCATGCAAGTACCGCCACCAGAAGCGCGGCGGTCCACTGCGACCCCACCATGCCCTTCATCAACGATCGTCCATTTCGCATTTAGCCCTGGCCTCGCGAAGGAATGGCAAGCTTACAACGCTGTAGTCGCGGCACAACGGCCTCAATGACAACCGCCGGCGACGGTCAAGACGTTGCGGGGCGTGGCGCCAGCCTACCACGCGGGCCGGCTCCCTGCCCACCGCACTCCCCACCGCCGGACGATTTCCCGTACTGAACCGGCGCGATCCCTATCCTTCGCCCTCCACTTCAACGGCCGGAAGCGCGTGCACAGCGCGGACGAGGTGATGGCACAGATCACGGCCGGAAGGCTGGTCGAGCCTTTGGAGCGGTCGGGCTGCGTGGTCCTGCACAAGCCGCCGCTGGGCCAGCATCAAGCGCCGGGGAACCTGGCCGCTTGGATTGAGAAAGTTACGAAGTCAGATCTATATCGACCTCTACCGCAAGCTCGTCAAGAATGAGACGACGATGCTGCGTGAGCTTGTGGACTACGCGGCTCCGGTCGCGAATGCGCTGCTCGTGCCTGAACGCTTTCCGCGCGACATGTGGCGTGACGTGGGCGCGGGCGAGCGCTTCCATGTGCGAATGCTCGACATGGAGTGTCTCGCGCCGCAATGCAGTGGAACCTGCGAGCACCACGAACTCGCCCCCGCGTTCAATCGCGCGCCCCTTGGCATTCCTGATTTCCGCACTAAAAACCGGTGATCCGACCGGCACCTACCAGCACAGCGCCGCTGTCGTGACTGGCGCATCCCATAGCGCCTGGGTTCGTTCGTCCAGCAGACTCACCGTCAACGAGCAGCCGGCCATGTCAAGCGATGTAACATACGAACCCGTGAGGTAGCGCGTGACCCGCAAACCGCGGCCGATGAGAATGCGCCGCGCCGCATTCACCATCAGGTACAGCTCCATCAGCGGCGTGCCGCTGAAGCCATTGACCAGCAGAAGACACTCGGTGCCCGTAATGGGCGCGAGATCCGCGATGATCGCGCCCAGCAGCGCCTCGGCGATCGCGTCGGCGGTGGCGAGCTTGGCCCGCTTGCGGCCGGGCTCCCCGTGGATGCCGACGCCAAGCTCCATCTCGTCGGCACCAAGTTCGAACGTCGGTTTGCCGGCGGCCGGCACGGTGCACGAGGTCAGGGCCACACCCATCGAGCGGGTCCGCGCGTTCACCTGCCTGCCGAGCGCCGCCAGCTCTGCGAGGCCGAGCGATTGCTCGGCGGCGGCGCCGACAATCTTTTCGACCACCAATGTGCCGGCAACCCCCCTGCGCCCGGCCGACCAGGTCGAGGTCGGCACCGCCACGTCGTCGTCCGTGAGCACGGTGGCCACCTGGCGGCCGCCCGCTTCCCTGACCATCTCGCCGGCCATTTCGAAATTCATCACGTCGCCTTCGTAGTTCTTCACGATCAGCAGGCAGCCGGCACCGGTGTCGACGGCTGCTATCGCCTCGACCATCTGGTCGGGGGTCGGCGAGGTGAAGACCTGGCCGGGACATGCGGCATCGAGCATCCCACGACCGACGAAACCGACATGCAGCGGCTCGTGGCCGGACCCGCCGCCGGAGATCAGCGCCACCTTGCCCGGTGACAGCGTGCGGCGTCTGACGAACCTGCGTCCCTCCCCGAGCGTCACGATGTCGGCGTGCGCGGCGGCGAACCCGTCGAGGCTCTCGTCAAGGATCGTCTCGACGCCGTTGATGAGCTTTTTCATTTCGGTTTCCCCCTGCGGCTCGTTGCTTGCGCTTGATTCCGTCGCCCCGATATTCCGTCACCCCGATATTCCGTCACCCCAATATTCCGTCACCCCAATATTTCGTCACTCCGATATTTCGTCACTCCGATATTTCGTCACTCCGATATTCCGTCACTCCGCCAGCTTGCCAATGAGGCGGACCAACTGGCGCGCATGTTCGCCGACCATCTCCTCGATCGCGCGGTGCTTTCCCGCGTCTGCAAGATCCGGCACCGTCACCGTGATCACCCGTGTCCGGGCGGGCGGATCCGCAGCCTCACGACGGCCGGGATGGGCGCGGTCATAGGCGGTCAGGAACGCGACGCGCTCGGCCTGCGAGCAGTGGCAAACCTCGAAGATCGTCCCCAAGTGCTGTGCCGGGATCGGCATGGCATAGACGGGATTGGCCAACTGGGAGACGAAAGATCGGTTGGTCCCCAAGGCGACCGCGAGACGCCCGCGCGTGCCGGATGGTCGGTTGTCGCACACCACCTGAAGCAGACGCTTATAGAGCATTTTCACCCCTGACCGGAAACGTACCCTGTCAT
>PLXO01000114.1 GCA_003151425.1 Acetobacteraceae bacterium | reverse complement strand
TGCTCACGGACGCACGATGGCCGGGTCAAGCCCGGCCATGACGATTAGAGCCCGAGCATGACGATTACAGCCCGGCCATGACGATTAGATGCCGACCAAAACGATTGGAATGTGGCCGGTCGCCACTACCGCGGAATCAATTGTTGCAGCGGAACGGATGCATCCGCGAGCCGCGCAACATCGACCGGCTTGCCGGACTTGATCAAGGCCTGGCCGGCGCGGATCTCGCGCGGTGCGTTCGCCGCGGTCACGCCGATCACGCTGTCGTCCGCGGCAAGATGCACCGCGATGAACGCCTTGGGCGGATCGTTCACGCGGACGATGGTCCGCGCCGCCTCGGCGGGCAGCCCGGCGACCTGCAGGTTGACTCCGAGCTGATCCGTCCAGAACCACGGGACGTCGTCGTACGGCGCGGTGTCGCCGCACATCGCCTTGCCCACCGCGATGCCGTGGTTCTGCGCGTGCCGCCAGGATTCCAGGCGCAGGTGCCGGCCGAACAGCGGATGGAAGAACGCCGCCACGTCGCCGGCCGCGAAGACGTCCGACGCACTGGTGCGGCCCAGCGCGTCCACGACGATGCCGCCCTCGATCGCCAGCCCCGCCTGCTCCGCCAGCGCCAGATTGCGTTGCATGCCGATCCCGGCGATCACCAGGTCGGCCGGGAACGCCTCGCCGTCGCGGCACTGCACGACGAACCGGCCCCCGTCGGTCTCGATGCGATGCGCCGCCTCGATGCGTTCCACGGCTACGGCGAAACGCACATCGACCCCGGCGTCGCGATGCAGGCGTTCGACGAAGCGCGCGCCCTCCGGCGAGACCGCACGGCCCATCGCGCCCGCGAGGGTCTCCAGCACGGTCACCTCGGCGCCGCGCGTGCGTGCCGAGGCGGCGATCTCCAGCCCGATGACGCCGGCGCCGATGCACACGACGCGCCGCGCCGCCGCCAGCCGCGCGCGGATTGCCAGCGCGTCCTCCAGCGTGCGCAAGGTCAGCGCGTGCTCGCCGCCCGGGATGGCGAGCCGCCGCGCCCGTCCGCCGGTCGTCAGCAGCACCCGGTCGTAGTCGAGCGCGCGCCCGTCGGCGAGGCGGACCCGATGCGCGACCGGATCAAGTTCGGCAACCGGCACGCCCAGCAGAAGCTCGATGTCCTGCTCGGTATATTTCGCGGCCGGGTGGAAATACTGCACCTCCGGCGTCGGCTCGGCGGTCAGCATCGCCTTGGACAGCGGCGGGCGCTCATAGGGTCGCCAGGGTTCCTCGCCGATCAGCAGAATGCGGCCGGCGAACCCGGCCTGACGCATGGCGACGGCGGCCCAGCCGCCGGCCTGACCGGCGCCGATGATGATGTGCGTTGGCCTCATGCTGCCATGCTCGCGCGGGGGCAGGGTGAAGCCAACCCCCCAAGGATGCAGATCCAACGGCGCTCCTCGCAGCGACCGCCCGTTCAGCGGCTTCCGTACGCCGAGAGACAGGGCGCGATCCGTGCTATTGGCCGCGCCCGCGCCTCGACACCCCTGGGGGTGGCATCAGCCGCTGCTAACTTCGGCAACCCACACCCAGAAAGTGAATGCCTTGCCGGAACGCGTCGGCGGTGGCGCGGCACAAGCTGCCATGGCGGGCGTGCCATTGCTCCAGGGGGCGAAGGTGTAGGGCAGCCCGGTGGCGGAGACCGCAGTGCCCGGCGCCTCCGGTTGAGGGAGGGGGTCAGGGAAGCGGGTGTGTCGTTACTCCGCCGAAGCTGTGTACGCCCGACCCCCTCTCCCCGGCCCTCCCCCTCAAGGGGGGAGGGAGAAGTGCTGCAGCAGCAGCGTGCGCGCCAGTTCCGGCACCTCGGTGAACGCGGCGGCGGTGGCCGCGGCACCCGCCGCCATGGCGGGCGGCCCATAGCCCCAGGCGGCAAAGATGCACGGCAGCCCGGCGCCGGTCGCCGCGGCGACGTCGTTGGCATGGTCGCCCACCATCACCGCCCGCTCCGCGGTGCCGCCGGCGGCCGCAAGCGTCGCCAGCAGGTGCCGCGGGTCGGGCTTGCGCACCGGGAAGCTGTCGCCGCCGCCGACCGCGCAGATCAGCTCGTCCAGGCCGAACGCGCGGAGCAGTGTGCGTGCCGGCGCCTCCGGCTTGTTGGTGCAGACGGCGAGGTGCCAGCCCTCCGCGGTCAGCAGGCGCAGCGTGTCGGCGACCCCGGGAAAGGGACGCGACGCCTCGACGGTGTGCGCCGCGTAGTTGGTGGTATACGCATCCACATCCGCCGCCTCCGCCTTGCGTCCGCGGGCGGCGCAGGCGCGCTCGACGAGTTTTGCGACACCGTCGCCCACCATCGCGGCGGTCTCCGCCAGGGTGAAGCCAGCCAGGCCCCGCGCCTGCATCAGGCGATTGAGCGCGGCGACCAGGTCGGGGACCGTGTCGATCAGTGTGCCGTCAAGATCGAGCAGCAGGGTGCGGGGCAGCGTGTATCACTCCGAAACGCGAATTGAATGAACGAGTTTCCGGCAGGCTCTGACACGGCGTATGCTCGGCCGTTACCCAATTGAAGGTTTTCCAGGGTACAGGGAAGCCTGGGGGACAGGGAACCCCCAGTGGACAGGAATTAGGGTGGGACCATGCCTGCAACCGCCGTGATTCTCGCCGCCGGGCTGGGCACGCGGATGAAGTCGGTGCTGCCCAAGGCGCTGCACAAGCTCGCCGGGCGGCCGATGCTGCGCCACCTGCTGGCAAGCTGCGAGCAGGTGTTCGACCGCATCGTCGTCGTGGTCGGGCCTGACATGGAGGCGGTGCAGGCTGTGGCCGCGCCGCACGCCTGCGTGGTACAGGCGGAATCGCTGGGCACCGCGCACGCCGCGCTGCAGGCCGCCGGGCAGTTCGGCACCGGCGAGGTCGCGGTGCTGTATGCCGACAATCCGCTGATCCGCCCCGACACTTTCCGAGGTTTGCTCGCGCGCCGTGCCGCCGGCGACGCCGCGCTGGCGCTGCTGGTGATGCGGCTGGCGGAGCCGGGGCGCTACGGCCGCGTGATCGGCGCCGGGGAGTATGTCGAGCGCGTCGTCGAATGGGCCGATGCCACCGACGCCGAACGGACCGAGACGCTGTGCAATGCCGGCGTGTTGTGCGCCGCCGCCGCCGACATGGCGCGCTGGCTGCGGGCGGTGCGCGCTGACAACGCGAAGGGCGAATACTACCTGACGGACCTTGTGGCGCTGGCACGCGGCGACGGCGCGCGGGTCGCCGCGGTGCTGGCACCGTACGGCGAGCTGCGCGGCATCAACTCGCGCGCCGAGCTGGCCGAGGCCGAGGCGATGGTGCAGTCCTGGCTGCGCGCCGCGGCGCTGGAGGGCGGGGTAACGATGACCGACCCCGCCTCGGTCTTCCTGGCAGCCGACACGGTGCTGGAGAGCGATGTGACGATCGGGCCCAACGTGGTGTTCGGCCCGGGGGTGAGCGTGGCGTCCGGGACGGAGATCCGCGCCTTCAGCCATCTGGAGGGATGCAGCATTGGGCCGGACTGCATTATTGGTCCGCATGCGCGCATCCGTCCCGGCAGCGTGCTGGGTGAAGGCGTGCATGTCGGCAATTTCGTGGAACTGAAGGCCGCGACGCTGGCGCGCGGGGCCAAGGCGAACCATCTGACGTACCTGGGCGACGCCGAGGTGGGCGAGGCCGCGAATATCGGCGCCGGAACGATCACCTGCAACTACGACGGCTTCGAAAAGCACCGCACGCGAATCGGCGCGCGGGCGTTCATCGGCTCCGACGTGGCGCTGGTGGCGCCGGTCAGCGTCGGCGACGGGGCGATGGTCGCCGCCGGCAGCGTGATCACCGAGGACGTGCCGGCGGACGCGCTGGCGGTGGCGCGCGGGCGGCAGGCGGTGAAGCCGGGACACGCGGCGGCGTTCCGCGCGAGTAGAAGGAAGTCGGGCTGACATGTGCGCAAGCAAGTTGGCTGACATTTACAGAGGGAAGTCGGCGGCCATGTGCGGAAGGAACTCGGGCTGAGATGTGCGGCATCGTTGGAGTGATCGGCCCGCGCCAGGCGGCGCCGCTGCTGCTGGACAGCCTGCGGCGGCTGGAATACCGCGGCTATGACAGCGCCGGCATCGCCACGCTGGTGAACGGCCACATCGATCGCCGGCGCGCCCAGGGCAAGCTGGGCAACCTGGCCCGTGTGCTCGAGCGCCATCCATTGAGCGGCACCACCGGCATCGGCCACACCCGGTGGGCGACGCACGGCGTGCCGAACGAGACCAACGCGCATCCCCATGGCACCGCGCGCGTCTCCATCGTGCACAACGGCATCATCGAGAACCACGCCGAGCTGCGCGCGGAGCTGGAGGCGGCGGGCCAGGAGTTCTCCACCGAGACCGATACCGAAACGGTGGCGCAGCTTGTCGATCTGCATCTGCAACAGGGCATGGATCCGGTCAGCGCCGCCGGCGCGGCGTTCCGCCGGCTGGAGGGGGCCTATGCGCTGGCGATGATTTTTGCCGGTCATCCGGAATTGATTGTTGGCGCGCAGTACGGCGCGCCGCTGGCGGTGGGCTACGGCGAGGACGAGATGTTCGTCGGCTCCGATGCGCTGGCGCTGGCGCCGCTGACCCGGCGCATCGCGTATTTGAAAGACGGCGACTGGACGGTGGTCGATCGCCATGGCGTGCGGTTCTTCGGGGTCGATGGCGAGCCGGTCGAGCGCGAGGTGAAGCTGACGCGGCTGACCGGGGCCTCGATCGGCAAGGGCAATTATCGCCATTTCATGGAGAAGGAGCTGCACGAGCACCCGGCCGCGATCGGCGACACGCTGCACCGCATGGTGAGCCCGTCGACCCGCGCTGTGGCGCTGCCCGATCTGCCGTTCGACCTTGCATCGTTCTCCCGCATCAGCCTGACGGCCTGTGGCGGCGCGTATTTCGCCGCGCTGGCCGGGCGCCACTGGATCGAGGAATTTGCCCGCCTGCCCGCCGATATCGATGTCGCCAGCGAGTTCCGCTACCGCAACCCGCCGCTCGGCGCGGGAACGCTCGGTGTGCTGGTGTCGCAATCGGGTGAGACCGCGGATGCGCTGGCTGCCCTGAAGTATATGCGCGAGCAGCATGTGCCGGTCCTGTCTGTGCTGAACGTGCCGGAGAGCACGATGGCGCGCGAGAGCGATGCGGTGCTCGAGACCATGGCGGGTCCGGAGATCGCGGTGGCCTCGACCAAGGCGTTCACTGCGCAATTGACCGTTCTGGCATGCCTGGCGCTGGCCATCGGACGTGCGCGCGGTGCGATCAACGCGGCGCAGGAAGCGGCGATGACCGATGCGCTGCTGCAGGTTCCCTCCGCGGCGGCGACGGTGCTTGATCATGCCGGCCCAATCCAGCGCTTGGCGGCCCGGATCGCCCAGGCGCGCGACGTGCTGTATCTCGGCCGCGGCGCCTGCTTCCCGATCGCCTTGGAAGGCGCGTTGAAGTTGAAGGAGATCTGCTACATCCACGCCGAGGGCTACGCCGCCGGCGAAATGAAGCACGGGCCGATCGCGCTGATCGACAAAGACGTGCCGGTGATCGCCATCGTTCCCTCCGGCCCGTTGTTCGAGAAAACGGCCTCCAATGTGCAGGAAGCCGCGGCGCGCGGCGCGCAGGTCATCGTGTTCAGCGACGCGGCAGGGGCGGCGAAGCTGGCCGGGATTGCAACCGAGACGATCGTGCTGCCGAGCGTCGATCCGTTCGTCGCGCCGATCCTGTACGCGATTCCGGTGCAGTTGCTGGCGTATCATGTGGCAGTGCTGAAGGGCACCGATGTGGACCAGCCGCGGAATTTGGCGAAGTCGGTGACGGTGGAATGAGAGCTTGAATGTAGCACGGTGCGTGCTACATTGCTCGCATGAGCAGGATCGTCACCCTGCGCGAGGCGAATCAGAACTTCGCGCGCTGTATCCGCGAAGTGGAGGCGGGCGAGGAGCTCATCATCACACGCAACGGCACGCCCGTGGCGCGGCTGGTGCCCGCCAGCCGGCGCCGCGTCCTGACCGAGCGGCAGCTCGCCGCGCTCGAGCGACTCCGTGAGATCGCGAACGAAGGATGGCCAATTGGCGCCGGTCCGCTGGACCGGGATGCGCTGCATGAGCGGTGAGCGCTTCACACTCGATACCAATATCCTTGTCTACAGGGTGGACGGCCGGGCCGGCTGGAAACAGCAGGTCGCAGATCGGATCATCGAGCTTGCCGTTCTTGCTGACTGCTGGCTCACTCTGCAATCGCTGTCCGAGTTCTATTCCGCGGCCAGCAGGAAGGGTCTGATGCTGCCGGAGCGTGCGGCCGAGACGGCGAGGATCTGGCTCGATCTGTTTCCCACCGCAACAGCCTCGGAGGCGTCGGTTCGCACGGCGCTCGCAGCGGCCAGTGCTGGGCGCGCGTCGTATTGGGATGCGCTGTTGGTGGCGACCGCGGCCGAGGCTGGCTGCACGGTTGTGCTGACGGAGGACATGGCCGACGGCAGCACGCTGCTCAACGTTCGGATTCTCAACCCGTTTGCCGATAGCGACCTGGCGCCGGCAGCGAGAAATCTGCTCGCCAGCGACTGAGTGCGACGTTCACGTCCCCGGCTTGCCGAACATCTCGTTGAACAGCCGTTCCGACTCGCGCAAACCTTCCTGGGTCAGCACGACCGACTTGGCCTTGCCGACCGGATCGTGGATGTAGTCCTTCTTGTGCAGCCGATCCATGGCGTCCCAATCATGGCCCTTCCACGCGCGCTCACCGTCGTGCAACGTCAGCCAGAGTAGTGCCAGCACCGCTCTGTCGATTTTGTCTTCATCAATCTGCATCGCACCACCCTCCGCCTCACACCTCCACCGTCCCACGCATCACGTTCACGCAGCTTCCCGCAACCGTCGCCAGCACCGGTCCCTCGGCCGTCTTCAACGCCCCGGCGATGATCTGGCTTGGCCGGCCCATCTCCACGCCTTGTTCGATCTCGTAGTGCAGGTCTGCGTTCTCGGTCGGCGCCATCGAGGTCAGCAGCCCTGCCAGTGCCGCGGCGGCGCTGCCGGTGGCCGGGTCCTCCAGCACGCCGCCGAGCGGGGCGAACATCCGCGCGCGCAGCGGCGTCGCATCACCCGTGCGCCGCGCGTAGAGATACAGCGCGAAACGCGTGGATATTTCGCCGAACTGGTCCGCCGCGGTGCGGAAGGCGGCGATGTCCGGGCTGGCGCGCGACAATGCTTCGACGCTGGCGACCTCGGCGATCACGAACGGCGTGCCGACCGAGGCGACCAGCGGCGAATGGGTGGTGGTGAGGATATCGTCCAACGCCAGGCTGGCGCAGGCGGCGACGGTCTCGGCCGGGATGGCAATGTCGATCGACAGCGCCCGCGGGGCTGCGATGCGCGCGCCGTTGATCGCCTTGTCCGGGCCGCGCAGGACGTGCACGCGCACCAGGCCCGCCAGCTCCTCGAACACCAGGTGCTCCGGCGGGTCCTCCATGCGCGAAGCCAGGACGAAGCCGGTTCCGACATTCGGGTGGCCGGCGAACGGCAGCTCCACTTTTGGGGTGAAGATGCGCACACGGGCGTGATTTTGCGGGTTGGCCGGCGGCAGCACGAAGGTGGTTTCCGACAGGTTGAATTCGGCCGCCAGGGCCTGCATCTGAGCGTCGGTCAGGCCACGCGCGTCGGGGAACACGGCGAGCGGGTTGCCGGCGAAGCGGGTGCCGGTGAACACATTGACGGTGACAAACTCGAATGACGGCATGATCTTCTCCAAGCTGCGCGCCGGCGCCGGGCGGTATCATAGGCGTCAGCCGGCCACGCGCGAACCGGCATCGCCGGGAACCGGCCGGGCGCGAACCGGCATTGCCGGGACCACCACTACGCTGGCACGGCGGTGCGGTCGGGCGACGGGGACAGCAGCAGCGGCCAACAGGGGGGCAAGGCTGACAAGGCGGCCCGATGAGCCTATGTTTCTTCCAATCCCATGAAAGAGGAGCCGCCGTCATGCTCAATCCAACCTCGCCACTGCCGCTGCAGGACCCGACGCTGTTCCGCCAGGCCAACTGCATCGATGGCAAATGGGTGCAGGCCGACAGCGGCCACACCATTGTGGTGAAGAACCCCGCCACCGGCGAGGCGATCGGTGAGGTGCCCGCGCTGGGTACCGCCGAGACCCGCCGCGCCATCGAGGCGGCGCACCGCGCGCAGCCGGCCTGGCGCGCGCTGCTGGCCAAGGAGCGCGCCGCGATCCTGCGCAAGCTGAACGACCTGATGCTGGCGAATACCGAGGACCTGGCGGTGATCATGACCGCCGAGCAGGGCAAACCGCTGAGCGAGAGCAAGGGCGAGATCGCCTATGCCGCCAGCTTCATCGAGTGGTTCGCCGAGGAGGGCAAGCGGATCTACGGCGACACCATTCCGCAGACCGGCAGGGGCAAGCGCATCATCGTGCTAAAGGAACCGATCGGGGTGTTCGCCGCGATCACGCCGTGGAATTTTCCGTCCGCGATGATCACCCGCAAGGCCGGGCCGGGCTGGGCGGCCGGCTGCACCGGGGTGATCCGGCCGGCCAGCCAGACACCGTTCTCGGCGCTCGCGCTGGCGGTGCTGGCGGAGCGGGCGGGGATGCCACCGGGCGTGTGCAACGTGGTCACTGGGCCGTCGGGCGTAATGGGCGCGGAACTGACTGCGAACCCGCTGGTGCGCAAGCTGACGTTCACCGGCTCGACCGAGGTGGGTGCCAAGCTGCTGGCGCAGTGTGCACCGACGATCAAGAAGACCAGCATGGAACTGGGCGGCAATGCGCCGTTCATCGTGTTCGACGACGCCGACCTGGACGCGGCGGTGCTGGGCGCGATGGCCAGCAAGTACCGCAACACCGGGCAGACCTGCGTCTGCGCCAACCGCATCCTGGTGCAGGACGGCGTGTATGAGGCGTTCGCCGCCAAGCTGAAAACCGCGGTGGAGGCGATGAAGGTCGGCAACGGCATGGAGCCGGGCGTGAGCCAGGGGCCGCTGATCAACGCCGACGCAGTGAAGAAGGTGGAGGAGCACATCGCCGACGCACTGGCGCGTGGAGCGAAAGTGCTGACCGGTGGGCATCGCCACAAGCTGGGCGGCACCTTCTTCGAGCCGACGTTGCTAGCCGAGGTGCCGAAGGAGGCGCTGATGTTCCGCGAGGAGACGTTCGGTCCGGTGGCGCCATTGTTCCGCTTCAAGACCGAGGAGGAGGCGATCAAGCTGGCCAACGACACCGAGTTCGGGTTGGCGTCGTATTTCTATGCGCGCGATGTCGGGCGGATCTTCCGGGTGGCCGAGGCGCTGGAATACGGCATCATCGGCATCAACGAAGGCATCATCTCCACCGAGGTGGCGCCGTTCGGGGGGATGAAGTCCTCGGGGCTGGGACGCGAGGGATCGAAGTATGGGATCGAGGATTATCTGGAGATCAAGTACCTGACGGTGGGCGGGATCGGGACGTAATTGTAAAGGTGGACAAACGGCGCGCAAGCGCCGTCCGTCCGCTGGATAGGCTCATGTCGTTGCAGGCCTCAGGGTAGTTGAGCACAAACAAATTGCCACCCGACAACCTGGCCGTCGGGCGGCGTTAGTCCGCAGCCCACACCGCTATGTCGAGCAGACATAGGTCTTGAATTTGGTGGCAAAAATTGCCAGCATACTGAATGGGCCTCAGTTCGAAACCCTGCCGGACCCTCTGCATCGTCTTCCGTGTCCCAACCGCGGCGACGGTGACATAGGCGAGCTTCGCTTTGTTGGTCTCGGCGCTAGGGGGAGAGGTGGAATCAGGGGACGGCTCAAGGCGGTGCATGCAACTGAACGGCGTGATCGCGGTGTTTCACCGTCCTCATCCCCAGCCAACGATGAAAAAGGGATCGGTCGAATCTGTCCGCGAGTTTCTGTTGAAAGCTGGGGTCAGCCCTAGATCGGAGGGGTGCGTATGTTGAGCAACGTTCTGTCCTACCAGGACTACCGAGCCGAGTTTGGCTTCGACGCGGACTCGAACCTGTTGCACGGCCGCGTCATCGGCATCAATGCCGTGGTCGATTTCTACGGCAAGGACGTCGATGAACTGAAGCGCGAGTTCAAAACCAGTATCGAGGCCTACGTCGATTACTGCCGGAAGCTCGGCGTGAAACCGGAAAAGACCTGGACCGGCAAACTGACACTGCGTCCGACCGAGGAGCAGCGCCGCCGCTATTCCGTCGCCGCGGCGATCGCCCACAAGAGCCTGAACGCCTGGATGGTCGATATCCTGGACCGCGAAAGCCTCCAGGCCGAGGGCGCGGCCATCGCGGCGGAGTGAAATTCGCAAAACCGAACACGACAACCCACTTGAAAACTCGTTGCCGTCTCGACGGGATGGCAGTTTATTGATCGATCCCATTTTTAGGGAGGAATCGTAGATGTTGGATCGATCGGTCAAGCGACTGACCAAGAAGGCGCACCGCGGCATGCGCGGCTACCCGCTTGGGACGGTCGCGTACTACGGACCGGACGACAGGCGCGCGACCAAAGTCGTCGCTGGCATCCAGGTCGTCGCGGACGCAGATCTCGAAATGCGGAAGTGGTTCGTCGAGACGGGCGACGCGCGCAGCGATCCAGTCATTACGGAAGAACTGCTGGCCTATTTCGAAGAGAACGGTGTCAAATCGGTCGCAATGATCGACCGGATCTTCGGCTGCCCGCACGAGGAAGGCGTGGACTACGAGGGCGAATACTGTCCGGTCTGCACCTTCTGGATCGAGCGCGACCGCCACATCGGGAAGAAAGTAGCATAAGCGGGCGACCGCCGTGTGGGAGGGACAATGGTCGGAGACCACGGCAAGACCGGCATCGGTGCATCGGTTCGCCGTCGTGAGGATCTGCGCCTGCTCACCGGCGGCGGACGCTACAGCGACGACCTGAACCTGCCCGGCCAGGCCTATGCGATCATGCTGCGCTCGCCGCACGCCCATGCGTTGATCCGAGCGATCAATACCGATGAGGCCCGCGCCGCGCCCGGCGTGCTCGCGGTGCTCACCGGGGAGGACATGCTGGCGGACGGGCTGCGACCCATTCCGCACGCGGTCTGGTCGAACCATCCGGCGGAGATCTTCCTGCCCAACTCGGACGGCTCGAAAGCCTACACCCCGCCGCATTTCTGCATGGCAACCGACGCCGCGCGCCAGGTGGGCGAAATCGTTGCGGTCATCGTCGCCACCAGCGTTGCCGCGGCGAAGGACGCTGCCGAACTGGTCGTGGTGGACTACCATCCGCTGCCGGCGGTGACCCATGCGCTGACCGCCGTCGCACCGGGCGCGCCGCGCGCGCGGGCCGATGCTGCATCGAATGTCTGCATCGACGCCCAGGTGGGCGATGCCGCCGCCACCGAAACGGCCTTCGCCGGCGCGGCGCATGTCGTGCGGCTCGACACCTGGGTGCACCGCGTCGCCGGCGTGCCAATGGAGCCCCGCGCGGCGATCGGCGTGTATGAGCGGGAGACGGGCAAATATACGCTGCATGCTGGGGCCGGCGGCGCGGTGCGGCCGCGTAACGACCTGGCGGCGGTACTGGGTGTGGCCGAGGCCGACATGCGCATGGTGATGCACGACGTCGGCGGCAATTTCGGCACGCGCGGTGCCTTCAATCCGGAATTTGGCCTGGTGGTCTGGGCCGCGCGCCGCGTCGGTCGCCCGGTGAAATGGACCTGCGAGCGCAGCGAGGCGTTCCTGTGCGATTATCAGGCGCGCGATCTTGCGGTGACTGCCGAACTGGCGCTCGCCGCCGACGGAACGTTCCTCGCGATGCGCGGGTCCAACCTGGTGAATCTCGGCGCCTATCCGGTGGGTTTCAGCCCGCTGCAGAAGGGCGTGGCGATCATGTCGAGCATTTATCACGTGCCGACGGTGCATTTCCGCGCTCGCGCCGCACTGACGAATACCGCGCCGACCCGGCCCTATCGCAGCGCCGGCCGGCCCGAGGTGATGTTCGTGATGGAGCGGCTGATCGATCTTGCCGCACGACAGTCGGGCCTCGATCGTGTCGCGCTGCGCCGACGCAACCTGGTGCCGGAAAGCGCGATGCCGTACCGCAACCCGTTCGGCATGGTCTATGACAGCGGCGCGTATCACACCGTGATGGAGCGGGCGCTAACGTTGGGGGATTGGAACGGTTTCGCGGCGCGACGGGCCGCGGCCAAGGCGCGCGGCAAGTGCCGCGGCATCGGCGTCGCCAACTATGTGGATACGGCGACGGGCGTGCCCCGCGAGCGGGCGGAAATGGTGGTGAAGCCCGACGGCGTGGTGGAGCTGGTCATTGGCACCGGATCACAGGGTCAGGGGCACGAGACCAGCTTCGCTCAGTTGGTTACCGAATGGCTGGGCGTGCCGAACGACAGCGTGCGGCTGGTGACCGGCGATACCGACCGGGTGAAATGGGGCGGCGGCGCGCACTCGGGCCGCGCGCTGCGGCTCGGCAGCATCGTCATGCACAACGCCTCGCGCGAGATCGTTGCCAAGGCGCGGCGCATTGCGGCGCACGTGCTGGAGGCCGATCCGGCGGAGGTCGCGTTCGCCGACAGTGTGTTCAGCGTGGTCGGCACCGACCGCCGCATCGGCCTGTTCGAGGTCGCCGCCGCCGCGTTCGCGCGCAACGACCTGCCGGATGAGCTGCGCGGTCCGCTGGGTGCGATCAGCGACGAAACGATTCCCGACGCCAGCTTCCCCTATGGAAGCCATGTGTGCGAGGTGGAGATCGACCCGGACACCGGCGTGGTGCAGATCGCGCACTACGTCGCGGTGGACGACGTGGGGCGCGCGGTCAACCCAATGATCGTGCATGGCCAGGTGCATGGCGGCATCGCGCAGGGTGTGGGCCAGGCGCTGTGGGAACGGTGCGTTTACGATCCGGCGGATGGCCAGTTGCTGACTGGGTCGTTCATGGACTACGCGATGCCGCGCGCCGATCTGCTGCCGTCGTTCGATACCGAAATGAGCGAGGTGCCTTCGCCGACGCATCCGCTTGGCATCCGCCCGGCCGGCGAGGGGGGCACCACCCCGGCGCTGGGTGTCGTGGTCAACGCGGTGGTCGATGCGCTGGCCGAGTTCGGCGTGACGCATATCGAGATGCCGGTGACACCGGAACGGGTTTGGCGGCCGATTCGGGAGAAGCGATAGGCGGGCGGTAATGTACACCTCGCCCGCTCTTCGCGGGAGAGCGGTGTACGGTTCCCGTCGCCCGGCTCCCGCTCTAAGCTGCGGCCAGGAACACGAGGACACATCGCATGGACTTCGATCTGTTCGTGATCGGCGGCGGCTCGGCGGGCGTGCGTTGCGGGCGCATCGCCGCGGGCCATGGCGCGCGCGTCGCGGTGGCGGAGGAACGGTTCTGGGGCGGTACCTGCGTCAACGTCGGCTGCGTGCCGAAGAAGCTGCTGGTGCAGGCTGGCGAATACGGCGGCTGGGCGGACGACGCCGCCGGCTTCGGCTGGACGATCAAGAAGGGTCCGCACGACTGGGCCAAGCTGATCGCGGCGAAGGACCGGGAAATCGGCCGGCTGAACGCGATCTACCGCCGCCTGCTGGACAACGCCCACGCAACGATCTTCGATACGCGCGCGGTTTTCCTCGATCCCCACACGCTCGATGTCGGCGGCCAGCGCGTCACCGCGGAGCGGATCGTCATCGCCACCGGCGGCCATCCGACCCGCGTGGCGTTTCCGGGCAGCGAGCATGCCATCATCTCCGACGATGCGTTCTATCTGCCGACGATGCCGCGGCGCGTCGCGGTGCTCGGCTCGGGCTACATCGCGGTGGAGTTCGCCGGCATCTTCGCCGCCCTCGGCGCGCAGGTGGACCTGGTCTATCGCGCACCCTTGCCGTTACGGGGCTTCGACCAGGACATGCGCGAGGCACTGGCCGAGGCGTTGACCGCGCAGGGCATCACGCTGCATCCCGGCTGCACGCCGCGCGCGCTGGCGTTGGATGGCGATGCGAAGATCCTGACGCTCAGCAATGGCACAGATCTGACTACCGACCTGGTGTTCAGCGCGTTGGGGCGGGCACCGGCCACCGCGGGGCTGGGGCTCGACAAGGCGGGGGTCACGACGGGTCTCACCGGCGCTGTGGTGGTGGATGCGCATCTGCACACCAGCCAACCGCACATCTACGCCATCGGCGACGTGACCGACCGGTTGAACCTGACCCCGGTCGCCACCGCCGAGGGCCATGCGCTCGCCGACTCGCTGTTCGGCAAGCTCGCGCGTTCGATCTCGTTGCATAACGTGCCGACCGCGGTGTTTTCTACCCCGCCGCTCGCGACCGTCGGGCTGACCGAGGAGCAGGCCGCCGCGCATGGTCCGGTCGATGTCTATGTCAGCAAGTTCACCCCGATGCGGCACACGCTGTCGGGCCGCGCGCGCAAGAGCGTGATGAAGCTGGTGGTGGACCAGACGACGCAGAAGGTGCTCGGCGCGCATATGCTGGGCGAGGATGCGCCGGAGATCATGCAGGGGCTTGCGATTGCGTTGGTGATGGGTGCGACCAAGGCCGATTTCGACCGCACCATCGGCATCCATCCGACTGCGGCGGAGGAATTCGTTACGATGCGTACGCGCACGCGCGTCGCCGGCGTTGCCAAAGCCGCGGAGTAGAAAAGGACTACAACGACGCGCTCGCCGAAGAGCCGGCCGCGCAACGGGAAACGCCAGAGGAAACACATGTATCGACGTAGCTTCATCGCGGCGGCTGCGGCCGCGACCCTGCCGCTGGCCCGCCCGGCGCTGGGCGGCAAGACCAGCACGCTGGTGTTCGTGCCGCAGGCCAACCTGACCAGCCTCGATCCGGTGTGGACCACCGCCACCGTCACCCGCAACTTCGCACTGATGGTCTACGAGAATCTCTACGGCCGCGACCAGGCGTTCAATCCGCAGCCGCAGATGATCGAAGGCCACGTCATCGACAATGACGGCAAGCGCTGGACCATGAAGCTGCGCGACGGGCTGCTGTTCCATGACGGCACGCCAGTGCTGGCGCGCGACTGCCTCGCCTCCTTGCAGCGCTGGCTGAAGCGCGACGCGGTCAGCGAAACGATCAACGCGCGCGTCGACGCGATCGAGGCGCCGGACGACCGCACCCTGGTCTGGCGGATGAACCGGCCGTTCCCGCTGCTGGCGCATTTCCTGTCGAAGGTGCAGCCGCAGCCGGTGATGATGCCGGCGCGGATCGCCGCCGCCACCGATCCGTTCAAGCAGGTTTCCGAGATTGTCGGCTGCGGGCCGTTTCGTTTCCTGGCAGACGAGTATGTGTCCGGCCACAGCGCCGCCTTCGCCCGCTTCGACAAATACACCCCGCGGCAGGAGCCGGCGTCCTACACCGCCGGCGGCCATCGCGTGCTGCTCGATCGGGTGGAGTGGCGGGTCATTCCTGATCAGGCCACCGCGGCGAGCGCACTGACGGCCGGCGAGGTAGACTGGCTCGAGCTGCCGCAGCCGGACCTGGTTCCGATGCTGAAACGGCAGCCGGGGGTGACCACCGGCCTGCTGGATATCTACGGCACCGTGGCGATCGTCCGGCCGAACAGCGTGCTCGCGCCTACCAACAACGTCGGCGTGCGGCGCGCCATGATGGCGGCGATCGACCCGCGCGAGGCGCTGATCGCTGCGATGGGCGAGGACCCGACGGGATGGCGCGCGCCGATGGGCTACTTCCTGCCCGGCGTGCCGGCCGCCAACGACGCCGGCATGGACTTCCGCCGCAAGGCATGGACCTCCGCCGAGGTCAAAACGATGCTCGACAAGGCGGGCTACAGCGGCGAGCGCATCGTGCTGCTGCACCGGACCGACCAGGTGGTCTACCACGCGTTCATCTCGGTCGTCGCCGAACAGTTCCGGAAAGTCGGGCTGAACATCGACGAGCAGATGACCGACTGGGGCACCATCGTGCAGCGCCGCACCAGCAAGGAACCGCTGGACAAGGGCGGCTGGTCGCTGTTCCCGGCCGGTGCGCCGGGGCCGGAATATGTCGATCCGATGCTGGCCAACACGCTGCGCAGCAACGGCGCCAAGGCCTGGTTCGGCTGGCCGGACGACCCCAAGCTGGAAGCTGCCTACTCCGCCTGGATCGATGCGCCCAACGATTCGACGCGACGCCAGCAGGAGATCGCGTTCCAAGAAGCCGCGTTCGCTTATGTGCCGACCATCCCGCTGGGGCAGTACCTGCCGCAGGCGGCTTGGCGGTCGAACGTCACCGGCTTGTTGAAAGGCTCCGCACCGGTGTTCTGGGGGGCGGAGAAGGCCTGATCCGGCATCAGCGTGCACGCGCGAGACGGGCTGGCGCGGGCCGGCGAAATTGTGCGGTGCCCCCCCTCTCCCCGGCTTGATCCGCTTCGCGGCCCAAGCCCCCCGCAAGGGGAGAGGGAGAAGTCGCACTGGAGTAGCGCGCCGGCCCGTTTCGGTGGATAACTCGCGCCCCAGGGGCTGAACATGACCCCGGGATGCCCAAGTTGGGCCCACCCTCGTTGGGGTGGTTAAGGAGGAAGACATGACCGCCAGCACGACCGCCTGGTCGCCGGACTCATGGCGTAGCTGCCCGATCAAGCAGTCCCCGGCCTATCCGGATCTGGCCGCCCTGGCCGCGATGGAGGAAAAACTCGGCCGCTATCCGCCGCTGGTGTTTGCTGGCGAGGCGCGCCGGCTGCAGGAGCAGCTTGCCAACGCCGCCGACGGCCGCGCCATCGTGCTGCTGGGCGGCGACTGCGCCGAAAGTTTTGCGGACTTCACCGCCAACATCCTGCGCGACAGTTTTCGCGTGCTGCTGCAGATGTCGGTCGTGCTGACCTTCGGCGCGTCGTTGCCCGTCGTGAAGATGGGGCGCATGGCCGGGCAGTACGCCAAGCCGCGATCTTCCGACACCGAGACGATCGGCAAGGAGACGCTGCCCAGCTACCGCGGCGACATCATCAACGGCCCCGATTTCACCCCGGAATCCCGCGTGCCCGATCCGGCGCGCATGGAGCTCGGTTACTTCCAGGCGGCCAGCAAGCTGAACCTGCTGCGCGCGTTTGCCTCGGGCGGGTATGCCGACCTGCACCGGGTGCACGGCTGGAACCTAGGGTTCGTGGAACGCTCGCCGCTGGCCGAGCGTTATCGCGATCTCGCACATCGCATCGACGAGACGCTGTCCTTCATGGCCGCCTGCGGCATGACCAGCGAAACGACGCGCGACATGCGCGAGACGGATTTCTACGTCGCGCACGAGGCGCTGCTGCTGCCGTATGAGCAGGCGCTGACCCGCGTCGATTCGACCACCGGCGAATGGTACGGCTGCTCGGCGCATTTCCTGTGGATCGGCGACCGCACGCGGCAGGCCGACGGCGCGCATGTCGAGTTCATGCGCGGGGTGAAAAACCCGATCGGCATGAAATGCGGCCCGACTCTGGAGCCGGACGATCTGCTGCGCATCCTCGACCTGCTCAATCCCGGCAACGTGCCCGGGCGGATGACGCTGGTCAGCCGGATGGGCGCCGACAAGATCGCCGCGCGGCTGCCGGCGCTGGTACGCGCGGTGCGGCGCTCCGGCCACAAGGTGGTGTGGATCACCGACCCGATGCATGGCAACACCATCACCACGTCCAACAACATCAAGACCCGCCGGTTCGACGACATCCTGGCGGAGGTGCGCGGCTTCTTCGGCGTCCACGCGGCCGAGGGCACCTGGGCGGGCGGCGTGCATGTCGAAATGACGGGCCAGGACGTCACCGAATGCACCGGCGGCGCGCACCGGCTGACCGAGGCGAACCTGGGCGAGCGTTATGAAACATTCTGCGACCCGCGGCTGAATGCGGAACAATCGCTGGAGCTGGCGTTCCTGGTCGCCGAGGAACTGAAGCGGCGCCGCGCCGCCGGCGGCCACTTGTCGGCGGCCGCGGAGTAGCGCCCCGGCGATGCGTGCCGACGGAATGCCCCGGCGATGAACGCCGATGGAATGCACCGATGAGCGCCGACGGAATCGAAGCGCCTGCGGACCTTGCGGCGGACATCGCTGCGCGGACGGACAGCTACTTCAGCCGCACCCGCCGCGTGGTGGCGCGGTTCGGCGACAAGCGGGTGACCTACGCGGTGTTCATGCGCCGCCCGGTGATCTCGGCGCCGCGGCTGATGGTGGACTGGCTGGAAACCGTTGCCGCCGCGCGCGGCGCCCGTTTCGAGATCGAGGTGATGTATCCGGAAGGCGCCTGGGTCGGCGCCGGCGAGCCGGTCGCCTATATCACCGGCAGCCTGGTGCATTTGTCCGAACTTGAAACGATCATGTTGCAGAAGATCGGGCCGGCCTCGGTAGCGGCGCACAATGCCTATCAGATGTCTCTGGCGCTGCCGGCGGTGACGTTCCTGGCGATGGAGGCGCGGCACTGCGCCGGGGCCGAGATGCAGGAGATGATGGCCTACGCCGCCGCGGTGGGCAGCGACGCGGCGAAGCGCGAGGGGGCGGTCGGCTTCATCGGCAACGCCAATGAGGGCACGGCTCATTGGTTCGGCCAGGCGCACGGCCTGGGCACCATGCCGCATTCGCTGATCGGCTACGCCGGATCGACGCTGCGCGCGGCGGAGATGTTCCGCGAGACGTTTCCCGACGAGGCGATGACCGTGCTGGTGGATTATTTCGGTCGCGAGATCAGCGACGCGCTGGCGGTCTGCGAGCGATTTCAGGACCTGGCGGAAGCGGGGATGCTGTCATTCCGGCTCGATACGCATGGCGGACGGTTCGTCGAGGGCCTCGATCCGGCGGAGAGCTACGCAGTGCTGGAACGCTACGCACCCGGTGCGATCCGGCGCTATCGCAGCGACATCGAGCTGCGCTTCCTGGTGGGGACCGGGGTTTCCGCGGCGGCGATCTGGCGGCTGCGCGAGGCGCTGAATGCGGCGGGATATGCCAAGGCGAAGATCGTCGCATCCTCGGGCTTCGGGGTGGAGAAATGCCGGGTGATGGCCGACGCGCGGGCGCCGATCGACGTGGTGGGCACCGGCAGTTTCATTCCGGACTCGTGGCACGAGACGTATGCGACGGCCGACATCATCGAATATGACGGAGTGCCGACGGTGAAGCTTGGCCGCGAATTCCTGCTGCGCAAGAATGGGGCGCGGAAGCGGGCGACAGACTGAGGAGCAGGAGCGGCGGATGAAACTCACGGATGTGGACCGCGTCAATCATCTGGTTACCGAACTGGAGGACGTCAAAGCGTTGATCGCGATGGCGGCACGCGCCCAGGACAATGCCTACCAGGTGGTCATCGACGCCCCCGGCGACGCCAGCCTGCACATGTCCTACGAAGGCTCCTCGAGCACCCACTCGCGCGGGATTGCTGCGTCGCCTGGCTTTCTGGCGCAGGTGAAACAGCTTGCCGTTGCCGAACTGCAATCGCAGCAGCAGGGCATCCTGACCGAGCTGGCCGCGTTGGGCGTGGACACCGCACCGTAGGCGGCGCACCCGGGCGCTTGACCGTTTCGGTGGTGACACAGGAGCGCGGGGGCGAATGGCGCAACGCATTGTCACCCTGACGCTGAACCCGGCGGTCGATATGGCCTCCACCGCGCCCGCGGTGCGGCCGACGCACAAGATTCGCACCTTTGATGAGCACGTGGACCCCGGCGGCGGCGGGGTGAATGTCGCGCGCGTGATCCATGCGCTGGGCGGCGAGACGCTCGCGCTGGTGCTGGTCGGTGGTGTGACCGGGCATTTCCTTGAGGAGCTGCTGGCGGATGCCGGCGTGCCGTGCCTGCACCTGCCGATCGCGGGGCGCACGCGCGTCAGCACCACGGTGCACGATCAGGCGACCGGGCTGGAATACCGTTTCGTGCCGCAGGGTCCTGTCGTCACGCAGCCGGAATGGCGCACGATGCTCGCCGCGCTGGAGCAGGCCGAGGCATCTTGGGTTGTCGCCAGCGGCAGCCTGCCGCAAGGCGTGCCGGATGATTTCTACGCCCAGGCGGCACGCATCGCCGCGCGGCGCGGCCAGTCCTTCGTGCTGGACTGCTCGGGCGCGCCGCTGGCGGCAGCGCTGGGACAGGGAATCGCGCTGCTCAAGCCGAGCCTGAGTGAGTTGGAGCAACTGCTCGGCGGCGTGCTGACCGATCCGCGCGCGCAGGAGGACGCGGCGATGACGCTGGTGCGCCGCGGCGACGCAAACATGGTGGCGCTGACCCTCGGCGCCGAGGGCGCACTGCTGGCCACGGCGGCCGGCCTGCACCGGATGGCGGCACTGCCGGTCCCGGTGCGCAGCACGGTCGGTGCGGGCGACGCGTTCCTGGCCGCGCTGACCCTGGCGCTGGTGCGCGGCAAGACCCAACAGGACGCGCTCGCCTGGGGGATCGCCGCCGGCAGTGCGGCAGTGGCCCGCGTCGGCACCGCGCGGTTCACGCGTGCCGAGGTGGAGGCGCTGGTTCCCGCCGCTGCGCGTTGATTTGCCGCGGCGACCTCCCTAGCTTGCGGCGATGACCGATCTGTTCGCCCCGGAAGGCGGTTGGCGTGTGCGTATCCTCGATCTGTCGGGGGGTGCCGAGGCCAATATTGTGGAGGAAATCGGCGGATTTCCCACGCTGATGCACGCGAATGCCTTCGCGCGCCGCTACGTGCGGGATTCGGTGGAGCGTTGCCGCGTCCCCGGGATGGACACCAAGCAGGTGCTGGAGGCCTGGTTCGCGTTTGGCGAGGACGCCGAGGTGATCGATGCCGGCGAGGGAGGCTGGCGCAGCGCGACGGAGCTCGGCGATTTTGTCGATCGGCAAGCGACGGCGGAGGAGCGTGATTGGCGTTCGCTTGATCCGCGCCGCATGGACGATGGCGAGGAGGAGGATGAAGGGTGACCGGGATGAAGGGTGATTGGGATGAGGCGTGAACGGGTGAAGGGTGATTGGGGTGACGCGTGAACCGGACGTGGGGTGAATGCGATGAAGACTGACCGGGCATGATCACGGTCCGTTTCGCACCCAGCCCGACCGGGTTGTTGCATGTCGGCAACGCGCGCATCGCGTTGGCCAACTGCCTGTTCGCGCGCCGTCACGGCGGACGCTTCATCCTGCGCATCGACGACACGGACCCGGAACGCTCGAAGGATGAATATGCCGAGGCGATCGCGCGCGATCTGCGGTGGCTTGGTTTGGCGTGGGATGACAGTTTCCGCCAGCGCGACCGGCTGGATCACTATGCCTCGGTCGCAGAGCGGTTGAAGCAGTCGGGCCGGCTGTATCCGTGCTTCGAGTCCGAGGAGGAACTGCGTGCCAAGCGCGAACAGCGGCTGAAACGCGGGCTGGCGCCTGTCTACGACCGCGGCATGCTGAAGCTGACACCGGAGCAGCGCGCGCAGGCCGAGGCGAACGGCAAACGGCCGTACTGGCGGTTCCGGCTGTCCGATACGGTGATGGAATGGCAGGACATGGTGCTCGGCCGGCGCCAGGTGAAGCTGGGGACGGTCTCCGATCCGGTGCTGATCCGCGGCGACGGGACGCCGTTGTATACGTTCACCTCGGTGGCGGATGATATCGAGACCGGAATTACGCACGTAATCCGCGGCGAGGACCACATCACCAATACCGGCGTGCAGATGGATATCTTCGCCGCCCTTGGCGCCGATCCGGCAGCGCTGCGGTTCGCACATCTGCCGCTGCTGACCGACACGGATGGCGGCAAGTTGTCGAAACGGATCGACAGCCTGACCTTGCGCACGCTGCGCCATGATGGGGTGGAGCCGTCGGCGATCACCGCGTATCTCGCCAGCCTGGGCACGTCGGACGATCCGCAGGCGCTGCCGATTGCGGAGCTGGCGACGCGCTTCGATCTGACGCATGTGTCGCACTCCGCCGCGCGCTTCGATATTTCTCAGTTGCTGGCGCTGAATCGGCGCGTGCTGCACGGGCTGGCGTTTGCCGCGGTGGCGGATCGGCTGCCGCAAGGCGCCACCGAGGCATTCTGGCTGGCGGTGCGGGGCAACCTCGATCTGCTGTCCGAGGCGCGCGGTTGGTGGGACGTGGTCGCCGGCACGATCGTTCCGCCTCCGATGGAGGGAGAGCGCGACTTCCTGCGCCAGGCGGTGGCGACCTTGCCGTCGGAACCGTGGAATGGCGAGGTCTGGCGGGTCTGGACCGATGCGTTGAAACAGGCGACCGGCCGCAAGGGGCGCGCGCTATTCATGCCGTTGCGCCTGGCGCTGACCGGCGAGGATCACGGGCCGGAACTGCGCGAGCTGCTGCCGCTGATCGGCCGCGCGCGGGCCGAACAGCGACTGCATCTCGCCGCGAACTGAGGTGGCCGCTCGGTGAGGTGGCCGCTCGCCGGCATGACGTGGACGCAGCGCCGGTGGGTCAATCTTTAGGGCCGCTGGTATAACTCACGGTGGCGTACCACGGTGGGCGCCTGCAGTTCTTCGCTAGAGCACGTTCACGCTGACTNNGACAGGGTACGTTTCCGGTCAGGGTGAAAATGTGCTAACCGGACCGCGCTGGCGGATCCCAAAAGGTTCAAAGACTACCTCGCTCCGTTACGGAAGACCGAGCGGGTGGTCTACGCGAAGCGGCCCTTCGCCGGCCCGGAGGCGGTGCTGGCCTATCGGCCGCGCTATAGCCACCGTGTCGCCATCGGCAACAGTCGCCGCATCGCATTCAATGACGCCGGGAATCAGCCCGCGACCCGCCCCAGGCTCGGTCGCTTCGGATCATACGTCCACCCAGGCACCAGATACTGCATCGCCATCGCGTCGTCGCGCGCCGAGGTCCCGATCTTTTTGTACAGCTCATGCGCCGCAAGCACGCGATCCATGTCGATCTCGATGCCGAGGCCCGGCCGGTCCGGCACCGCAACATGCCCGCCGACAATCCGCATCGGCTCCTTGGTCAAACGCTCAGTGCCCTCCTGCCAGATCCAGTGCGTGTCGATCGCCGTGATTTCTCCTGGTGCGGCCGCCGCCGCATGGGTGAACATGGCCAGCGAGATGTCGAAATGGTTGTTGGAGTGCGACCCCCAGGTCAGGCCAAACTCATCGCACATCTGTGCGACCCGCACCGCACCCTGCATCGTCCAGAAATGCGGATCGGCCAGCGGGATATCCACCGCGTGCAATTGCAGCGCATGGCCCATCTCGCGCCAGTCCGTCGCCACCATGTTCGTCGCCGTCGGGATGCCGGTGGCGCGGCGAAATTCCGCCATCGTCTCGCGACCGGAATAACCCGCCTCCGGCCCACAGGGATCCTCCGCATAGGCCATGACGTGGCCATAGGCGCGACCCAGTTCGATCGCTTCCGCCAGGGGCCAGGAGCCGTTCGGGTCGAGCGTCACGCGGCCGTCGGGAAAGCGCTGCTTCAACGCGCTCACCGCCCGCATCTCGTCGACGCCGGCCATCACGCCGCCCTTGAGCTTGTAGTCGCGAAAGCCGTAGCGCTCCGTGGCAGCCTCCGCCTGGCGCACGATGGCGTCGGGCGTCAGTGCGGCCTCGGTACGCACGCACTCCCAGCCCTTCGCCGCACCGGTCCCGCTGGGATACGGTAGATCCGTCCGGTTGCGGTCGCCGACATAGAACAGGTAGGCCAGCATCTTCACTGCATGACGCTGCTGGCCAGTGCCGAGCAGCGCGCAGACCGGCACGCCCAGATGCTGGCCCAGCAGGTCGAGCAGCGCCGCCTCGACCGCGGTGATCACATTGTCAGTGCGCAGGTTGATCTCGTGTGGCTGGCGCAACACCGCGGCCTCGGCCGCCGTCGTCACCTGGTGCACGATCGTCCGCCGTCCCGCCTTCGCGCCGGGGAGCGAGGCACGGACGGCATTGCAGATCGCGTTGTAGCCGCCGATCGGCTGGCCGACGACGAGCGGGATTGAGCGCTCGAGGGTCTGGCGGATCCCCTCGCTGCCCGGGACCTCGGCCACGCCCGTGTTGCCGGCGCTGTCCTTCAGCACGACGATGTTGCGAGTGAAGAACGGGCCGTGCGCGCCGGCCAGGTTCAGCAGCATGCAGTCCTGGCCGGCAACCGGGATGACCAGCATCTCCGTGACCGTCGGCGTGCGGAAGGTGGCGGTGCCAGCTGGTACGACCATGATCGGTATCTCCCGAAAACTGTGCCTGCCGGGGAAGCTAGCCCGACTTTCGCAACTCACC
>PLXO01000089.1 GCA_003151425.1 Acetobacteraceae bacterium | reverse complement strand
CTGCGTCAACCGGATAGGCAAGGTCTAAACAACGCGCTCCCGGACATCGCTGCCCATGGCGCAATCGGGGGTGCTTTGGGTGCCCCGGATCCAACTTATACGCGGGTTCGCTCACACCATGATTACGACCGACCTCTCCATCGGCGGCCGGGAAACAGTAGCACAAGTTTCATTCACGGCGGGTCGGTCGTTCCGGTGGAAACTTATACGACGCCTTGTATATCCGATTTCTGCCAAAGAAGGGTTGGGCCGGCGAGGTGGCAACCCCGCCGGCCCTGGAGCGGAGAGCCCGTGGCGACCTAGGGACCAACCCGAGGGAGAGCAAGGCGCCTCCGCTCCAATCTTCACCACCCGAACAGTTGCCAGGTCCGCGAGACCGGATAGCAAGGCAGGGATCAGAAGATGGCACAGAGAGTAGTTGATGCTGGCGTGGATGTCAGCAAGCCGTGGCTGGACGTGGCGCTTTGGCCCACGCGGGAGACTGCCCGCGTCAGCCGGGACGCCACCGGATTGAACGAGCTCGCCGCATGGTTGACGTTGCACGATGTGGGGCGGATCGGGATCGAGGCGTCCGGTGGATATGAGAGACTGGTCATCGACACCCTGCAGGCACGGGGTTTCGAGGTCCTGCTGCTCAACCCGCTGCGCGTGCGACACTTTGCCAAGGCCAAGGGCCGGTTGGCTAAACATGCCCTTGGGCTTGACCCGAGGGAATGACCGGGCGGATGCGCGCACGATCGCGCAGTTCGTCTCGGTGATGATCGATGCACCGCAGCCTGCCCGCCGCCGCGACCTGGATCCGTTGGTCGAACACCTGACGCTGCGGCGCCAGTTGATCGACTGGGGGACCGACTGCACCAACCAGCTCGAGCACCTGAAGATTGCCGGGCTGCGCGCAACCATCGAGCGCCAGAAAGCCAAGTTCGAGAGCGTCTTGGCGGCGATCGAAGCCAAACTGGCCAATTTGATCGCCGAACATGACGATTGGTCTGCGTTGAGCCGGCGCCTGCGGACGGTGCCTGGTGTCGGGCCGGTTCTCGCCCAGACTTTGATCGCGCTGCTGCCCGAGCTCGGCAAATTGTCGGGGCGCGCCATCACCAGCCTGGTCGGGCTTGCCCCGTTTGACCATGACAGCGGCAAATACGCCGGCGAACGTCATATCAAGGGTGGCCGCTCAGAGGTCCGCAACGTACTGTACACGGCCATGCTGTCGGCCAAGCAGCACAATCCGCTCATCGCCGCCCCCGGCCTCCGCCGGGGCATGGTTCTCTGAACGCCTTGCCGGCAAGAAGTTCAAGGTCATCATGGTCGCTTGCATGCACAAGCTCCTGGTCATGCTCAATGCGATGGTCCGCGATGGCGCCGACTGGCGCACCAATGCTGCGTGAGCCGATGCGGACATTCCTTGGTTCGACTGAACAACGGCCATTCCTTCGTCCCGACCTGCCAGCGGGCAGGCCGGCGCGCGCAGGGGCGGTCAAGCAGGGCCGAAGGCCACCGCCGAAGGCGGCGCGCAGCGTGCTTGACGGCCCCGAGCACGACGGCATGCTGGCTGGCAGGGCGGGACGAAGGGATGGCGGAACCGTAACGAAGAATGCAGCTGCTCTCCCATGCCGTTTCACAATCCAAGATTGCAATAACTAATTGCAAGACAATCGAAGATATGCATTATAACGTGAACATTGCCCGAATCGACCGAAAGATCGGCGCAAACGGCCAATAACAAAACCGGGAAAGGACCTGTGGCGGAATGGCCCGCAACGGACTGGAGGCCTGCATGTCAGCAGTAAGACGCGGGGATGCCATCCGATCACACCCTGGCCGACCATACTCAAGGTCCGCGGGCCGGATCGACCAGGCCCATACCGCGCTTCGCCACTACGTGGTGTTCCGCGCGACCACGAGCGCGGACGGCTCGACCGCCAGCCACTACGAGGTCCCGGGCCCGACGGAGCTGCTCGACGAGCGGGGCTTTAATGCTTGGCGCCGCGAGCACCTACCAAGCGGGCGGGATATCGATCGGGCAGGGCAATCGCATTTGGCCCGATGGCCGGGCGTGGCTGCTGCCAGCCGGTATCGTCCGGGGACTCGCAGCAAGACAAGCAATCAAGACTACTGCCCCACGTCATTGATTTTGTGGTGAATCTCTGAATCGATGCGTCCGCACCACACGGATGGAGGTGATTCGTGGCCGCGAAAGAGATCGCCGTAAAGAAGTATGTCGTGAAGCTCAGCGACGAGGAGCGCGAACAACTGACGATGCTGATCCGTAAGGGCAAGCACCGTGCACACCAGTCGGTAAAAGCACGCATCCTGCTGAAGGCCGATGCGTCCGAGGCCGGCGAAGGATGGAGTGACAGTCAGATCGCCGCGGCGCTGGATATCAGCGTCGCCACGGTTGCCCGGACCCGCCAGCAACTGGTGGAGGAAGGGTTCGAGTCCGTCCTGACCCGTAAGCATTCGCCCGCGTCGGCCAGAAAGCGCGTCTTCGATGGAGCGGCGGAGGCCAAGCTGATCGCCGTTGCCTGCTCCAAACCGCCCGCTGGGCGCGCGCGGTGGACGTTGAAACCTTGCCTATCCGGTTGACACAGACGACCACTATTGGTGGTGGACTGCCACCCATCTCTAGAGATTCCTCACACCAGATGTTGCGGCTGTGTGCGACAACCGGATAGGCAAGGTTGAAACTGCTGGAGACGGCGGTCGTGGAGTTGAACATCGTTGACCGTGCCAGCGATAACACGATCGGGCGGACGCTAAAAAAACACGATCAAGCCTCACCTCAAAAAGCAGTGGGTCATCCCGCCGGATGCCAACAGCCTGCCCCTGCGAAGGCGGGGGCCGCATTCGTAGCCGGCATGGAAGATGTCCTCGAGGTTTACCACAGGCCGCACGATCCAGCCCGTCCGGTGGTCTGCGTGGACGAGACATCGAAGCAACTCATCGCCGAAACGCGCGTGCCGATCGCGGCGAAGCCAGGGCACCCCGCACGGCATGACTATGAGTATGAGCGCATGGGCACGGCCAATTTGTTCATGATGTTCGCGCCATTGGAGCGTTGGCGGCATGTTAAGGTGACGGAACGCCACGCCGCCGTGGATTACGCCCAGGTCCTCAAGGAATTGTCCGATACGCACTTTTCCGAGGCCAAGAAGATCGTGCTGGTGCAGGACAATCTCAACACCCACAAGCCGGCTTCACTCTATGAGATGTCAGAGAAGGCGGGGCTGACCAGACGCTTACACTGAAGGGCACCATCGTGACCGCCGATGCACTCAACTGCCAGCGCGCGATTGCCCAGCAGATCGTCGATCAGGGCGGCAACTACGTTCTGGCGCTGAAGGGCAACCAAGGCACGCTGCATGATGACGTCAGCACGTTCCTCGACGACCCGGCATGCAAGGCGACCGTCACCGATCAAACTGTTGATTCCGATCACGGCCGTATCGAGACCCGCACTGCCACCGCCTCGACCGATATCGCCTGGTTGCAGGAGGACCATCGCTGGCCCGGCCTGGCCGCGATCGGCAAGGTGGTCCGCGTGCGCGAAACCACCAGCAAAACCACTACCGAGACGGCTTACTACTTGCTCAGTACCGCACTGTCGGGTGAACGCTTCAACGAGGTCGCCCGCCAGCATTGGGGCGTCGAAAACCGGCTGCATTGGCGGCTCGATGTCGTGATGAATGAAGATCAGGACAGGACGCGATTGGGCAACGGCCCCAATAACCTCGCAATCCTGCGTCACATGGCGCTGAACGTCATCCAAAAGGAACCCTCCAAGGGATCCTTGCGCGGCAAGTTCAAACGGGCCGGATGGGACGATGCCTATCTCGCCACGCTCCTGGCCCTGTTTTGAAGTGCGATTGCCCTGACGCCTGGGCATGGTCATCCAGCGATAGCATGAGAAATTCAGGCTAGCCCGCCGCCCCCTGCGCCAGCCGGAACGGTGCCCCCGGATAGACCCCCAGCACCCGCACCTCGGAGGAAAAGAACGTCAGCTCCTCCAGCGCGCGACGCAGCGCCGGCTGCTCCGGGTGGCCGTCGGCATCGCACAGGAACTGGGTGGCGACGAACTGGCCGGCCAGCATGTAGCTCTCCAGCTTGGTCAGGTTCACCCCGTTGGTCGCGAATCCGCCCATCGCCTTGTACAGCGCCGCCGGCACGTTGCGCACACGGAACACGAACGTGGTCATCAGCCCCGGCGTCGCCGGGTCGGGCAGGCTCGGCTTCGGCGCCATGACGTAGAACCGCGTGGTGTTGTGCGCCGCGTCCTCGACGTTGCGGCGCAGGATTTCCAGCCCATAGATCTCGGCGGCAAGGGTCGACGCGATCGCGGCGTCCTCCATGCTGTTCCATTTCGCGACCATCTCGGCGGCACCGGCGGTATCGGCCTGCACCACCGCGGTCAGGCCGAGCTGGCGCAGGATGTGGCGCACCTGGCCCAGCGCCACCGGGTGAGAATGCGCGCGCTTCAACCCCTCGATCGTGGCGCCCTTCGGTGCCAGCAGGCAGTGTTCCACGCGATGGAAATGCTCGCCCACCACGAACAGCCCGGATCCCGGCAGCAGGTGGTGGATGTCCGGCACGCGGCCCGCCAGGCTGTTCTCGCAGGGCAGCATGGCAAGCGTGGCGCGCCCGTCACGCACCGCCTCGATCGCCGCCTCAAAACTCTCACATGGCAGGGTGGCGGTGCCGGGATAGGCGTCACGGCAGGCCAGGTCGGAATAGGCGCCCTGCTGTCCCTGGAAGGCGATCACGGCGGTCATCTTGCGGCACCCAGCAGCATCCGGGCGCGTTGCAGATCCGCCTCGGTGTCCACGCCGAACGGCCCGTGCGGCACGCGGGCGCAGCCGATGCGCATGCCCGCCTCCAACGCGCGCAACTGCTCCAACCGCTCGCGCTGCTCCAGCGGCGATTCCGGCAGCGCCACATAGCGCGCCAACGCGGCCCGGCGGTAGGCGTAGATGCCGATGTGATGCCAGCGCGGCCCCGGCCCCCAGGGGATCGGCTGGCGCGAAAAATACAGCGCGCGCGCCACCGTCGCGCCCACCGCGAACAAGCAGGCGGTCTTGACGAAGGAGTCGGTGGCGGCTTCCGCCTCCGACAGGAAGGGGACCACCAGCGTGCCGATATCGACCTCCGGATCGGCCAGCGGCGCGACCGCGGCGCGCAGGCTCGCCACCGGCAGGGTCGGGAAGTCGCCCTGCAGGTTCACCACCACGTCATGCGTGCCCGCCGGGTCGAGCGTGGCAAGCGCGGCGTGGACCCGGTCCGAGCCGGAGGGGAGGTTGGGATCGGTCAGCACCGCGGCCCCGCCGGCGGCGCGCACCGCGTCGGCGATCTCCGGCTCGCCACAGGCCACGGCAACCGGTCCCAGATCGGCTGCCCGCGCCAGTTCCAGCATCCACACGATCATCGGCTTGCCGCCGATGTCGGCCAGCGGCTTGCCCGGCAGCCTGGTGGAGGCCATGCGGGCGGGAATGACGACGATCGGGTTCATGTCGGCGGGTTCATGTCGGCGGGTTCATGTCGGCGGGTTCATGCTGGCGGGTTCATGCTGGCGGGTTCATGCTGGCGGGGTCATGCTGGTCGATTCATATTGAGATGCGTGCGTTTCACCTGGGCGGAAGGGCCGAGGACGGCCAGGAGGACGGGTTGAAGGGTCCGGACGGTTTCCTTATGGTGCTGCGCAGCTTATGCAGCTTATGAAGGCGTACGCCCGCGTGCAACTCGGCGCGAGCGCGATGGATTGAGTCGAACGCACGGCGGAGAAGTCAGGTCGCATGGACACCATGGAGGTCAACAAGGGCATTGCCGCCGTCCTTGTCGTTGGTATCGTCTTCTTTCTCACCGGCCTGATTGGCGACAAACTGGTGACCCAGACCGAGTCGAGCAAGCCGGCGCTGGACATCAAGACCACCGCCACCGCGGGCGCTTCGTCGGAAGCCGCCAAGCCGGCGCCGCTGGCACCGGTCTCGCCGCTGCTGGCCAGCGCCGATCCGGCCGCCGGCGAGGCCTACACCAAGCGGGTCTGCACCGTCTGCCACACCTTCACCCAAGGTGGCCACCCACTCGTCGGGCCGAATCTCTATGGGGTGGTCACCGCGCCGCATGACCATGAAGCGGGGTTCAACTACTCCCCCGCGCTGGAGAAGTTCAAAGGCCAGCCCTGGACATACGAGGCGCTGAACAACTGGCTGTTCAAGCCAGGCGAATACGCGCCGGGCACCCGCATGACCTTCGCCGGCATCCCCAGCGTCAAGGACCGGGCGAACGTGATCGCCTACCTGCGGACGCTGTCGCCGAACCCGGTGCCGCTGCCCTCCGCGGAGGCGGCTGCCGCACCCGCCGCCGCGGCCGCAACAACCCCCGCGCCCGCAGCGGCCCCCGCGCCGGCTGCTGCCACGCCAGCCCCCGCGGCGGGCGCCGCACCGCCTTCCCCTTCCGCGCCCGGGGTGCCGAAGAAGCCCTGACCGATCGGTGGAGGCGGCGTGACGCCAGTTGCAATCGACGGTCTGATTGCCGGCGCCGAGGCCGCGGCTGATGTCGCGGGGGCAGTGATCCGACCGTTCTTCCGCGCCCGGCTCAGCGCCGAGCTGAAAGCGGACGACAGCCCGGTCACCATCGCCGACCGCAGCGCCGAGCAGGCGATGCGGGCCGTGCTGACCGAGCGATTTCCCGACTTCGGCGTTCTCGGCGAGGAGTTCGGGCACGACCGAGCTGAGGCGCGGCTGTGCTGGGTGCTGGATCCGATCGACGGCACGCGTGCCTTCATCACCGGCCGCCCGCTGTTCGGCACGCTGGTCGCGCTGCTGGAGGACGGCAAGCCGATCCTGGGGGTGATCGATCAGCCGGTGACCGGGGAGCGCTGGGTCGGCGCGGCGGGGCGCCAGACAATTTTTCGCGGGCCGATGGGCGGGTCGGCCGGCTGCCGGCCTTGCGCGACGCTCGGTGAGGCGGAAATGTCCTGCACCGGCCTGAGCCTGCTGGGCGGTGACATGCCGCGCTGGCAGCACCTGGCGGACGCGGTGCGGCGGGTGTCCTGGGGCGGCGACTGCTACGCCTATGGGCTGCTGGCGCTCGGCCATATCGACGTGATCGCCGAGGTCACCATGAAGCTGTGGGACTGGGCGGCGCTGGTGCCGGTGATCGAGGGTGCCGGCGGGCGCATCACCGACTGGTCGGGGCAGCCATTGCGGCCGGATGGCGACGGGCGCGTGCTGGCGGTGGGCGACTCGGGGCTGCTGGATGCGGCGATCGCCCGGCTGGCGGGGTAGCCACCACGATGTGGGGGCCGCACCCATGGGCGGTCTCACAGGGGGCGCTGGTATGAAACCGCCGTCCCGTACACCTCGCCCACGAAAAGGGAGATGTGTACCAAGTCCTGTCAGTGTCGGCCGCCCGGCTAATCCTACGGCGTCACTCATTCTGCTCGACCGGCCACTGAAGCGCCCGGCCGCAGCAGAGGCATCGTGGCAGGACAGGAACCAGAGTGCGTGCGAGGCGGATAGGCAGCGCGGCGATCGAGTTCGGCATGTGGCGTTGTGAACGCAGCGGCAGATCCTCTGGGTCCGCGGCCTTCGTAGTGGCCGAGCCCAACTTCTTGCCTGAATTCGCGACATTCCGGCGGCGTTTCCTCAAGGAGATCGCGACCTACGACCAATCCAAGTCGCCAGGATGCCGGTTGCGACGGCAATGGGCGTCCCACTGCACCTTCGCGAGATCGTATCGGCACCAGAAGATTCGGTCGGCAACCTCAGTCCCACAGGCCGCTAGACCTTCTCTACCTGGCTGTATTCCAGCTCCACCGGCGTCGAGCGGCCAAAGATCGAGACGCTGACCTTCACGCGGCCCTTCTCCTCGTCCACCTCCTCGACCGTGCCGTTGAAGCTTTGGAACGGCCCATCGGCCACCCGCACCTGCTCGCCCACCTCATACAGCACCGACGGGCGCGGCCGATCGGTGCCCTCCTGGGTCTGCTTCATGATCCGCTCGGCCTCGGCCTCGCTGATCGGCGAGGGCTTGTTGCGGGTGCCGAGGAAGCCGGTGACCTTGGGGGTGTCCTTCACGAGATGCCACGCCTCGTCGGACAGCTCCATCTTCACCAGCACGTAGCCGGGGAAGAACTTGTGCTCGGCGTTGATCTTCTGGCCGCGGCGCATCTCGACCACGTTCTCGGACGGCACCAGCACCTCGTCGATCTGGTCCGCGAGGCCCTTCTGTGCCGCCTGCTCCTTGAGCTGCTGGGCTATCTTCTTCTCGAAGCCCGAATAGACGTGCACGACATACCAGCGCTTGGCCATGACTCGCTCCCGCTCAGCCGCCGACGCCAAACAGCGCGCGAACGCCGAGGCTGATGATTTGATCCACAAAGAAGAAGAACAACGCCGTGATGGTAACCATGGCGAACACCAGGCCGGTGGTCACCAGAGTCTCCTTGCGGGACGGCCAGGTGACACGCCCCACCTCGGCCCGCACCTCGCGCACGAACTTCGCCGGATCAACCGCCACCCCATCCACCTCCGCACCGCCTGCCTGAAATCCCACGCGCCCGAAACCCCGGCGCCGCACACCACGCCCCCGACTGGCAGGGGTGGAGGGTCTCGAACCCCCAACCTCCGGTTTTGGAGACCGGCGCTCTAGCCAATTGAGCTACACCCCTGCACGGCGGACCGACATCCGACCACAGATGCCGTGCTGGAGGACATTGTGCTCGGGCGCCGACTGCGCAGGGGGCGTAAAAAGGGCCACACCGCGCCGGTGTCAAGGGCAAGGTGGCGGCGGGCCAGGGCGGTCGAGACCTGCCGGGCGCGGCGCGGCGCCCGTCCCCGTCATGGCCCGCCCCAGGGTCGGTCTGAAGCGCCGCTCCAGGGCGGGCGGAGCCTGCATCGGCGAAGGCCGGTGGTGGGCCATCCACGACTCATATGTGTGGTGGATGCCAGCATGCGTTGGCACGATGGCGTGGCGCAGCCGCCAGCGGCACGGTAGCGTGCGTTATTCACCGGTGCCTCATGTCATGGGTGGAGCCACGAGGCCAGGGTCCGGTGCAATCGCTTTCCTGATTACGCACCATCGTCAGCCATCGCTACCCTCACAATCGTCGGTAAACCGGTCATTCGGCCCGGCGCGCCTCTCTTGGGGAAGACGGCCACCAGGGCATTTCGCCTGAAAGACGGCTGAGGACGAGGTCGGGGTCCCGCCGCTCAAACGTTAATCTATTGATTTAGCGCAGTTTATTCCAGACGGGAGATAGCTGAGGAAGATGCGTAATCAGGATCGCTTTTGCAGGTGCTTCAACCGCCGGCGCGCCGCCCGGTTGGTCCCGGCCGCCGGGATGGTGCCGCCCGCCGCGGGGCTGCCTTCTGGTGCATGGGCTTCTGCTTGCCGTTGCATAGCGCCGCCGTGCGCGGCGAGCGGTGCGGTCGCCGCGCCACGCCCCATGTCGGCGGCGTGTTCTGGTGCATGGGCTCTTGCCTGCGCTGTCATCGGCGCGATGGGCACCGGCGCGGTGGGTGACGCGGTCGCGGTGGGCGACGCGGCCTCGGCGCCGGCATCCGCGTCGGCAACGCGGTCTGGTGTATGGGCTTTTGTCACGCCATCCGCGAGCGCGCCGCCCGCCGCATCCTCCGCGCCCGCGGGGTCGCGGTGCGGCGGCACTGGTGCATGGACTCCTGCCTGCGCGCCGGACCGTCCACCGGCGGCGGCGTAGGACCTCGCCCTGCCCGCGCGCCCTGTCGGCTGCGCCTGCGCGATGGCTTCCCGCCATGGTGCCAGGGCCTCTGCCTCCGCGCGCAGCACGGCGCGGTCCTCCGCCGGCGTCAGGCCACCGGAGGGGCAGGGCGGCGGCATCAGCTCCGGCGGCATTTGCATCAGGCGTCCGACCAGATCGGCGGGCAGTCGGTCGACGTACCGCACCGCCTCGTTGCCCACGCGTCCGCGCCGCAGGCGGGCCATCCCCTCGGCGGTCCGAGGGCCGGTGCTGCGCCCGCCATGCATGCGGCAGCGCAATTTGCCGTGGATCGCCGGCGCGCGGCACGGGCAGCCGGCGCGGGTGCGCGCGCCACAGCGCAGCGCGAGGCCGAGGTCCGGATTGCCGCGGCGTTTGCCGGTGAGGGAGGGCGCGGCGGCGAGGCTCGCTGGTGCGTCGGCCGGCGCGGCGGTGGCAGCGAGTGGGGGAGGCGACATGGGTGGCTCCTGGCAAACGTCCCGAGGAGCAAGGGTATCATTTCCTAGGAAAGAAAGCAACGACCGGTTGGTGGGCCAGTCTGGCCGAAAACCGACTCGTCCCACGGTCATGGCACGGGAGGCCAAGTCTTGCCCTCGGGCGATTGACCCGGGGCCCGGCCCAACAGAACGGGATGCCGTACTCGCTTGGTGGTTTCGCGCGCCCGGCGCTAGGCCAGCGCGGCGATCGCGAGCGCGAAGTGCGCCACCTCCGTCTCGGTGTTGTAATAGTGCACGGATGCGCGCACGAGAGCGGCCAACCGGCGCGCCGGCGCAACGAGCAGCGGCGAACTCGGTCCTGACGCATGGCAATTGATGGGTTGCTGACGCAGCGCCGCGACGATATCCCGCGGCGGTTTCCCCTCGACCGTGAAGGTGACGATGCCGCAGAGGCGGCGCCCGTGGTCGCGGACGCCCGGGATCTCCGCGAGACGCCGCCGCAGCTCGGTGGCCAGCGTCTCGATGCGCGCTTCGATGTCGGCGAGACCCCAGCCGAGCGCGTAGTCGACCGCGGCGCCGAGGCCGAGCTGTGCCGCGACGTTGCGTTCCCAGTTCTCGAAGCGGCGGGCGTCCGGGCGCATCTCGTAGCGGTCGGGCGCGACCCAGGTCACCGCCTGCAGATCGAGGAACGGCGGCTCGAGCCGGTCGAGGACGCCGCGCCGCACATAGAGGAAGCCGGTGCCGCGCGGCCCGCGTAGATATTTCCGCCCGGTCGCGGACAGCATGTCGCAGCCGATCGCGGCGACGTCGATCGGCATCTGGCCGACGGATTGGCAGGCGTCGAGGAGGTAGAGGATGCCGTGGGCGCGGGCGATGCGCCCGACCGAAGCCGCCGGATTGACCAGGCCGCCGTTGGTCGGCACATGCGTGATGGCGATCAGCCTGACGCGCCGATCGATCATGCGTTCGAGCGCCTCGACATCGAGGTCTCCCCCGTCATCGCTCGGCACGACCGCGATGATGGCGCCGGTGCGGCGGGCGACCTGCAGGAAGGCGATGTGGTTGCTGGCGTACTCGGCCTCGGCGGTGAGGATGCGGTCGCCGGGGGCGAAGGCGACGGAATAGAACGCCATGTCCCAGGCTACCGTGGCGTTCTCGACGAGCGCGATTTCGGCGCGGTCGGCGTTCAGGAGGCGCGCGATCGAATCGTAGGTTGCTTCGAGTTGGTCATCGGCTGAAGCGGCGGCTTCGTAGCCGCCGGTGTCGGCCTCGAGTTGGAGGTGGCGGAGCTGCGCGTCCAGCACCGGCGTCGGCATCAGCGCCGCGCCCGCGTTGTTGAAATGCAGGATTTTGCTCGCCGCCGGAGTGTCCCGGCGCGCCCGCTCGATGTCGATTGGCATGGAGGTCTTCGCCGCGTGCTCGCAGGAAATCGATCCGGGTGATGGTGCGGAGCCCGACTGCGCCCGTCAAGCGCGTTCCGGTTGGAGTGGTGGGTCAGTTTGAGCGTTCCCGGCCGATCCGAAGCAAACGGCAGGTGGGTTGCTTGGCCTAAACAGCCGGATCCGACCCATTGCGGACATACATCGCGCGATGTCCCCCTTGCACGAACAGGGTATTTCCAGCAAGGGACGAATTGACCGGCTTGCCGGAGTTTCACCTACAGGGTTTTGCTCTCTACAATTTATGGAGAGGTTATTCAGTTGATATCAGTTGGTTGCAGCGTCCCATATATGATAACCGCGCATCATCATATACAGAAACATCCAATCAGGGCATCATTCCAGTTCTCCCGCCGGCCACATTATGAAGTCGAGAGCAGATAGCGCCAACATACCGACTACTCAGCGTTCAACACTTCTGCAAGCACCGTAGCATTCTTGCTTGCATTGCATGACCTGTGGGAAAGCTGACCATTGCCCGAAACCGTTTTCCCGTTTTTGCTGTATGGGATGATGTGATCGACCATGCTGTCATCGAGTGAGTGTATCCGGTTCTTACAAAGAGCACAGACAGGACTTTCGTCATACAGTCTCTTACGGAACTCATAGCTAAAGAATCTTGGCTCCATGGCCACGTTATCAAGCAGCGGTTGGATCACAGATCTAAAGGCAGTCCACCGCAATTTTGTCGGCACGCTCCCACCGGTCGCTTGTGATATGGCGTCTTGCACAGCCTTGTCCGTCAGCAGAAGGAACAAGAAATGCTCCTGAATTTGATCCGCTACCTCCTGGACTCTAGCAGGGTCCTGCCCCAACAAGGCAGATGCTTGGATTTCTAGGGCGGCAATCGAAAATTTTGTGTCCCACCTTCCATTATGCCCCGCAGCCGGAATGCTATAAAGTCTACCTGAGTTGGGGCCGAACGCGGTATATACGTTCTGCATCGTCTGCCGAAACATCCGTGCCTGTTCGTCGATTGCAGCGGCATCGGTTGGAGCGTATTTCGCCATGTAATCGTTTAGGAACCGCTTTAGTTTTCCTGTGTAGAATTGGACTCGATTCGCGAGCGCCAGGAATCGCAGAATCATCTCCCTTTCTTTGGGTTCGTCGGGTGAATCTGTGGGTG
>PLXO01000250.1 GCA_003151425.1 Acetobacteraceae bacterium | reverse complement strand
TGAACCGTTCGCGAATCACTGATGTGTCTATCATCCCGAGAATCTAACGAACACCTGCCCGCGCCGGAATCTCCCTCGCCGAAGTTCCAGACCAGGTGACCTCACGCGATTCGGTTGTCTTTGGGCGTCGCCTTAGCAGCGAGGTCAGCCTGTCGTGCGGCGCGTCCGTTTCGTACTCGACCACATCCGTCACGCCATCGAGTGTCCGCATCAACGCAACGAGATCGGGATACGCCTCGACCACCACCTGCGCGCCGCGGCGAACGAGCAGCGGCGCGTAGCGGGCGAACTGGATCAGGTCGCCGCGACCCTGCTCGGCCGCCAGCAGGATCCGCTGGCCCGCGACCGCGTCAAGGTCCAGCACATGGTGCCCGGCGCGCGGCTTGTCGTGCGCCGGCACCGCAAAGCGCAGCTCGTATTTCGGCCAGGCCTCGCGGTAGCGGCCAAGCTGAAGCAGGGCAAGGCTTTCGTTCCAGTCGGCCGTCGGCTCGTCCGGCAGCCGGGCGCGCAGCGCGTGGCACGTCTCCAACGCCTCCTCGACGCGATCGAGCGCAAGCAGCGCGCGCCCCAGTTCGCCATAGATGTCGGCAAGATGATGTGCATCGCCCGCCGGGATGGCGGCAAGGTGGTGCGCATCGCCCGCCGGTATGGCGGCAAGATAGTGCGCATCACGCGCCGGAATGGCTGCGGCCAGCGCGGCGCGCAGGCACGCCACAGCTTCCTCCGGTCGCTGCTGCGCGGCCAATGTGCGGCCAAGATTGTAATACGCAACGACGAAATCCGGCCGCAGCGCCAGTGCCCTGCGGTAGCACGCGACTGCCTCGTCATGGCGCTCCAGGGCGCGCAACGCATTGCCCTGGTTGTTGAGCGCATCGACATGATCCGGCTGCAATGCCAACGCGTCCGCGAAGCTGGCAACCGCGTCGTTCGCGCGCTGGGCAGCGAGCAGCGCGTTGCCAAGATTGTAGTGTGCCTGGGCCACATCGGCGCGCACCGCGATCGCGTGTCGCAGCCAGTCGATCGCCTCGACCGGACGTCCGCCATCCGTTTCGAGCACGCCAAGCAGATGCAGCGCGTCGAAATCCCGCTTCTGCGCCCGCACCGCCGCGTGACAGCACTGTGCGGCGGCCTCGGGTTCGCCGGCGCGGTAGTGGCGAGCGGCCTGTTCCATCCAGGCCGGCGGCAGCG
The DNA here is from genome assembly GCA_003151425.1 of Acetobacteraceae bacterium. Classification (GTDB taxonomy): domain Bacteria; phylum Pseudomonadota; class Alphaproteobacteria; order Acetobacterales; family Acetobacteraceae; genus Palsa-883. Next base: position 74,514 of record PLXO01000250.1, on the reverse strand, counting down.
CACGGCCGCTCGCATCCACGCGAAACCCGTGGGACGATCGGTAAACGACGTCACGCGCGGCGATGGTCAGCCTCGCTTGCCCGCCGGCTTGCCCCCACCGCGCGGGCCCGCCGACTTGCCGCCACCGCGCGACCCCGGAAGCTTTCGCGCGGCGGCCCGCTTCGTCTTGGTCTGCGGTTTCGGCGCCGGCTTGCCCGCCCGCAGATCGGCAATCGTTGCGCGCGTGGTGATCTGTTCCGGGTTCATGCGTAATTCCAGCACCGCCGGGCGGCCGCTTGCCACCGCGCGGCTGAACGCCGGCGCGAACTCCGCGGTATCGCTCACCACCTCGCCATGGCCGCCGAACGCCTCGATGTATTTGGCGAAATCCGGGTTGGTCAGCGCGGTGCCGGAGACGCGGTACGGGTGCGCGCGTTCCTGGTGCATCCGGATCGTTCCGTACATCTGGTTGTTGAACACCAGCACGATCGGTGCGACCCCGTGATGGAAGGCCGTGGCCATTTCCTGGCCCGTCATCAGGAATCCGCCATCGCCGACCAGACTGACCACCATGCGCTCCGGAAACACGATCTTGGCGCCGACGGCCGCCGGCACGCTGTAGCCCATCGCGCCGTTGGTCGGGCCGATATAGCGCTGCGCGTCGCTGAAATTGATGAAACGCGACGCCCAGCCAGCGAAGTTGCCCGCATCGGTGGTGACGATCGCGTCGTCGTCCAGCAGCCGTTCGAGATCGTGCATCGCATGGCCGAGATTGAGCGTGCTCTGGTAGTTCGGCACCGCCCGCTGCGCCTCGCGCAAAGAGCGCAGCTCCGCGGTCCAGGCACTCCAATGCGCGTGCACCGGCTCGAGCGCCGCCGCGGCCACTGCGAAGGCGTTCAGATTCGCAACGATCCCGAGGGCCGGTCGGAACACGCGCCCGATCTCCGCGCCGTCGGGATGCACCTGCACGATCGGCACGCTGCCCGCCTTGTCGAGCAGCGTGAAGCCCTGTGTTACCGCATCGCCAAGCCGCGAGCCGATCGCCAGGATCAGGTCCGCCTCCTTCACCTTGGCGATCAGCCCGGGGTCCGAGCCGACGCCGAGATCGCCGGCGAAATTGTCCAGCGTACCGTCGTACAGCGCCTGGCGCCGGAATCCCGTGGTAACCGGAATATCGTTCGCCAGCAAAAAATCGCGAATGGCACTGCGTCCCGCTGGACTCCAGCACGAGCCGCCCAGCACGGCGATCGGCTTGCGCGCCTTGCCCAGCAGCGCGCGCAGCCTGACGAAGGCGGCGGGATCGGGATGCGCCGGGGTCACCTGCACGCGCGGCAGATCCGCGACCTCGGCGATTTCGCGCTGCATTTCTTCCGACAGCGCAATCACCACCGGGCCCGGTCGGCCGGAGGTGGCGACGTCGACCGCATGTGCAACGATCTCCGGGATGCGCCTGGTCTGATCGATCTGGGTGACCCATTTCGCAACAGATCCAAACATGCGGCGATAGTCGATCTCCTGGAACGCGTCGCGCCCGGCATCCTCATGCGGGATCTGGCCGACGAACAGCAGCAGCGGCGTGCTGTCCTGCATCGCGATATGCACGCCGATCGCGCCGTGGCAGGCGCCGGGACCGCGCGTCACCATCGCCGCCGCTGGACGACCGGTCAGCTTGCCGTATGCCTCGGCCATGTTGACCGCGCCCGCCTCGAACCGGCAGGTGACCAGCTTCAACTTCTGCCGGACGTCGTACAGCCCGTCGAGCGTATCGAGGAACGATTCGCCCGGCACCGAAAACACATGGTCGATACCCTGCGCGACCAGCGCGTCCGCCAGAATGCGACCGCCCATGCGCGGCGTGATGCGGGCCTTGCGGGCCTGAGCCAAACCCATGCGGACCTCCCGGACGGCAACGTGGCGCGATGATTAGAGCGGTTTCAGCCTGACTGGAAGCGTGCCGATATACCGCCGCTGTCTCGCCGTCATGGCCGGCCCACGGGTCGGCCTTTAAGGGCCGCCCGAGGACAGGCGGAGCCTGCCACTCTAGAGCCTGCCACCGGGCTTGACCCGGTGGGCCGTCCGTCCACGACTTTGCCGGCCTGCCGGCGAGGGTGGCACGCGAGGGCGCGGATGCCCATATCGCACCTGCTGGAGAGGGCTGGGCAAGAGGGGTGACATGCCGACGAAGCAGGCCGACGAACGCAGCGACGAAGGACAGCACGCGGGCTTGTTCCCGGGCCGCGCATACCCCGTGTCGGATCGGCCCAAAGGCATGCACGGATCAGCGAAACCGGCCTCGCACGCGGTGCCGATCCTAAATCACTTCGACGGAAGCCGATTCTTCAACCCGCATGCTCCCCAAGGGAAGACCCTGCAGGACGTCCGTCGCTGGCGACACACGCGCCGAAAGGAACCGTGGCCCGAGCGTATCGATGACCCGATCTTCCGGCCCCTCGGCCGCGCCGCGCACGACCGTATCTCGGCAACCTTCATCGGCCACTCGACATTCCTGTTGCAGATAGGCGGCGTCTGCGTGCTCACCGACCCGATCTGGTCCAAGCGCTGCAGCCCCGTTTTCTTTGCCGGCCCGCGCCGCGTACGCCAACCCGGACAGCATCTGAATGCGTTGCCTGGCGTGGACCTGCTATTGGTCACGCACAACCATTACGACCACATGGATTTGCCGACGTTACGCCGGGTGCGCGCGCGCTGGGCGCCGAAGGTGGCAACCGGCCTCGGCAATGCACGCCATCTCGCCAAGGCGAACATCCGCTCGGCGGTCGAACTCGATTGGTGGCAGAGCACCGAGCTCGCCGGTGCACGCGTCACCTACGTGCCCGGCCAGCATTTTTCCTCGCGCGGACTGTACGACCGGAACGAATGTCTTTGGGGCGGGTTCGTCGTCGAGGCGCGAGGGGCCGTCGTTTATTTCGCTGGCGACTCCGGCTATTGCCCGCACTTCACCGAGATCGGGCGCAGATTTCCGCGCATCGATCTCGCGCTGCTGCCGATTGGGGCTTACGAGCCGCGATGGTTCATGCGTCAGCAGCACGTGAACCCGGAGGAAGCGGTGCGCGCGCATCTCGACCTAGGGGCCCGTCGCAGCCTTGGGATGCACTACGGCACCTTTCAGTTGACCGACGAAGCCATCGATGCGCCAGTGTCCGCCCTTCGAGAGGCCCGACTCCGGGCAGGCCTGTCGCAAGACGATTTTGATGTCCTCGGGTTCGGGGAAAGCCGGGAATACGCGGCGGCGTGAAAGGACGCGAGAGCCACCCATCATGCGGGCCACCTCTGGAGAGACCTTCGGCGTCTGGTCCAATCATTAACGGACCGGACAGTCCGCATCACGCTGAGGCGGGTGTATCCCCGAGTCCTGTCGCCCGACGCGAGCCTCCGGTATCCTGCCTTGCGGCGACAGGAGGCGATGATGCGGGCGATCTTCGTGATGATCAAGTGCGACATGGGCCAAGCCTACAAGGTGGCGCGGGAGGCTGCTGACAGCATCGAGCAGATGTCGGAGCTGTATTCGACCTCCGGCCAGTACGATCTGCTGGGCAAGTTCTATCTCGACCCGGAGGAGGATATCGGCCGGTTCGTGACCGAGAAGGTGCAGGCGTTGCCGGGCGTGAAGGACACCTACACGCTGATCACCTTCAACGCCTTCACCGGCGGAGGACGCTGACCAGGACTAACGCGTGTCCTCATAAGCGGCCGGCGCGCTTGCCTGATGGCAAATGCCCGAATTCGGCTAATGGCCATGGTAATGTCCGGTAACGACACGTGACGCTCAGTGCGATGCTCGGACGGATGAAGGATCAGCCCTTCCTTGCGGCGCGAATTGATGCCGATGGCGGACCGGAAGCTTGCGCTGACCAGGCATGCGTCCCCTGGTGGAGCTTTACCAAAACGGCGCTGGCGACGGCGGCCTTGCAACTCGTCGCCCGAGGACATTTCCGTCTGGACGACCTGATCGACAACCGCCCCTACACGCTGCGGCAGCTACTTCAGCATCGTGCCGGCGTTCCGAACTACGGCAGTCTCGCATCCTATCACGAGAACATTCGGCGCGGCGACAAGCCCTGGTCGGTGACCCAACTGCTCGACCGGGTTGCGGTCGACCGCCTCGACTTCGAACCCGGTCACGGCTGGTGCTATTCGAATGTCGGTTACTTGTTTGTTCGCCAAATCATTGAGGCGGCGACCGGTCAAGACATCGGCGCCGCCCTGCGGCATGTCATTTTCGACGCTCTCGGACTGGACTCGGTGCGACTGGTGACGCGACCTGAGGATCTCGCTGCCACTGCCTGGGGAAATCGCAGCCGGTATGATCCCGGATGGGTCTATCATGGCCTTCTGGCCGGAACCCCGGGTGACGCAGTGCGCTTCCTGCACAAGCTGATGTGCGGCGATGTTCTACCGCCTGAGCTTCTCGCCGAAATGATCGATTGCCATCCGATCGGTGGACGATTGCCGCACCGACCTTGGGAGACGACAGGATACGGACTCGGTCTGATGATTGGCCAGATGACGTCTGTGGGAATCGCGATGGGTCACTCGGGTGTCGGTCCCAGCAGTGTCAGTGCGGTCTATCATTTCGGTGACAGAGCGTCACCATGCACTATAGCCGCCTTTGCCCAAGGCAACGACGAAGGCCCAGTCGAGCACGAAGTGGCACGCCTCGCTCGCCAAATGCGCGCGCCGGCCAACGCGGCATCGAGAAGGGCGCGGCCTACCGCCGGGCGATAAAATCGATCTCGATGAGCGCCCCGCGCGCCAGGCCGGTGACGCCGATGCAGGTGCGCGAGGGCAGCCGATCCGCCGGAAAGTACCCGCGGTACACCGCATTCATCGGCGCATAGTCCTGCTCGAAACGCGTCAGAAAGACGCGCGCGCTGACCACGTGCTGCAAGCCCAGACCAAGTCCGCTCAGCACGAGAATCAAATTGTCCATCGTGCGGCTTGTCTGCGCCTCGATCCCCGCCGGCAACGGCGCCGCATCGTCGTCCGGCAGGTTGGGGATCTGGCCGGTCAGGAAGACGAAGCCGTCCACCTCGACCGCGTGGCTGTACGGCGCGACCGGATTGGCCGCGCCTTGGATCATATGAAACAACTGCTCGGTCACGGCCCGGTTCCCGCCTTCGCGCCGGCGACTTGCCGGCCTCGTCCAGTCTGCGCCGGCGCGCTGGAGTCCCGCAAGGATAGCCTGGCCCATTCGGGACGCTCGACGTGACTGGTGAGGTAACGACGCAGTGCCTCGGTGGACATCATGATGTCCTGCCGGAGCGCCTCGCGTGCCCGCGCGCCGTCGCGTGCGCGCAGTGCCTCGATGACGGCGACGTGCGGATGCGGCTTCGGCTTGGCGACCGGCCAGCGCGTCATGCCGTGCATCAGCGGGCCGCACTGCACCCACAACGCCTCGACCAGCCGCAGCAGCACCGGCATCCGCGCGCAGCGGCACAGTTCGAGGTGGAATTGCTGGTTGGCCAGCAGGATCTCCGTATAGCTCTCGCGCGCCCGCGCACCGATCAGCCGCGCGTGGATGCGGCGCAGCGCGGCGACATCGGCGGCGGTCGCGCGGGCGGCGGCGTATTCGGCGCCCTTGCCCTCAAGGTCGAGGCGCAGCTCACGCACCTCGACGAACTGAGCAAGGTCCATCACGGCGACGCAAACGGAACGATGATCGACCTGCACCACCACCTGATCGGAAACCAGCCGCGCCAGCGCCTCGCGCACCGGGGTGACGCTGGTGCCAAGCGCATCCGCGAGGTCGCGCAGCTTCAGCTTCTGGCCGGGCTCGTAGCGTCCGGCCATCAGATCCAAGCGGAGATGCTGGTAGATCTGCGCGGCCAGCCCCTCCTTCACCAGCACGATCCGCCTCCCGATGTCACACGAATGAGCGGCATCTTGTATAACATATAGCACAACCTTGTCACGCCGGCCGCTTTCTGCTTCAACCGGAGGCAATCGGGCAAACGCCTGGCCTGTCAGTGTTCGACCCATCGGGAGGGATCGCACCAATGTCCACCATGCGCCGCCGTGCCGTGCTTGCCGGGTCCGCCGCGCTGCTTGCCGCGCCGCGCGTTGTCCATGCGCAACAGATCAAGCCCAAGGTCACGGTGATCTCGCAGTGGAGCTCGGGCAGCGACGGCGCGGCGATCACCGCGCTCGGCAAGCGGTTCGAGGCCGAGGGCGGCGTCTGGGAACACAACCCGGTGCCCGGTTTCACCACCGAGATGATGAACAAGCTGCGCGCGCAGATCATCGCTGGCGATCCACCCGCCGCCTCCCAGCTCAAGGGACCGGAGATTGCCACCTGGTCGAAGATCGCCCCGGTGGTGGATCTCGATCCGCTGGTGCAGGCGGCCGGCTACGAGGCCGTGGTGCCAGCGGAGCTGGTCAGCCTCAGCAAGCCCTACGGGCATTGGATCGCGCTGCCGATCCAGGCCTATCGCATCAATACGCTGTTCGTCTCGAAGAAGGCCGCCGACCACGTCGGCATGACGAAGCTGCCGACCACCTGGGCCGAGTTCAATGCGGTGGCCGAGAAGATGAAACAAGCCGGCATCACCCCGGTGGCGAATGGCGGGATCAAATGGGACGACGGCATGAAGTGGGAGATCGCGCTGTGCGGCATCAGTCCGGATGCGTATCGCAAGGCGGTGATGGGGCTGGATGACAAGACGATCATGGGGCCGGAGGTGTTGGCGGCGTTCCGCCAGACCCGCAAGCTGGCTGACTGGTCCGATCCGGGCGCCGGCGGACAGCATTATAGCACCTTCATCCCGCGCTACATGAAGGGTGAAATGGGCATGCTGCTGATGGGCGGATGGGCACAGGGCGTGTTCCAGCATGCCGGATTTCAGCTCACCGACTATCTAGTGGGCCCGGCGCCGAGCGATGACGGCAAGATTGCCTTCGATCTGAATTCCGATGAGTTCATGTTCTGGCAGAAAAAGCCGAAGGAATTCCAGGAAGGTCAGGCTCTGCTGGCCAAGATCGTCATGGCGAAGGATTTCGGGCCGATGTATTCGCAGATCACCGGATCGATCCCGGTGCGCACGGATACCGACCTGTCGGCCCCGGGGTTCAGCGATGGGCAGCGCGAGGCCGCGCAGGCCATGGCGGCGTCCGTGAAGGCCGGCCGCGTGTTGCTCAGCCTGGCGCACAACATGGCGCAGCCGAACCAGATCACCGCGGCGATGATCGATGTGCTGACCGAATACATCCATGACAACCGCATCAGCGCCGAAGCGGGGCAGAAGCGGCTGGCCGAAGCGGTCGACAACATTCGCTGACCGGCCGCCGTATCGGCCAACCGGCGCGACGTTCGCAGCGAAGAGGAACGGAAACGCATGCAGCACCATGATGTCGGCCGCCGAGCGGTACTGGCCGCCGCTGCCGCCGCGCTTGCCGTGCCGCGGGCAGGCGCCCAGCTCGCCGCCAAACCAAAGGTCACCGTGATCTCGCAATGGAGTTCCGGGCCGAGCGGCGCCGCGATGGTGGCGCTAGGCAAGGAGTTCGAGCAACAGGGCGGTACCTGGGAGCACAACCCGGTCCCGGGCTTTACCACCGAGATGATGAACAAGCTGCGCGCGCAGATCATCGCCGGCGACCCGCCCGCCGCGTCACAGCTCAAAGGACCGGAGATCGCCGCCTGGTCGAAGATCGCCCCGGTGGTCGACCTGGACGCAACGGTGCAGCAGGCCGGCTACGAAGCGGTGGTGCCGGCGGAATTGGTGCGCCTCAGCAAGCCGCATGGCCAATGGATCGCGCTGCCGATCCAGGCCTATCGCATCAACACGCTGTTCGTGTCCAAGAAGGCCGCCGACCGTATCGGCCTGACGACGCTGCCGGCCACCTGGGCGGCGTTCAACGCCGCCGCCGAGAAGATGAGGGCGGCCGCCATCACGCCCGTGGCGAATGGCGGGATCAAATGGGACGACGGCATGAAGTGGGAGATCGCGCTCTGCGGCATCAGCCCGGAGGCATACCGCAAGGCCGTCATGCAGTTGGACGCGAAGACCCTGAAAGGCCCCGAGGTGCTGGCGGCCTTCCGCCAGTTCCGCAAGCTTGGCGACTGGTCGGACCCGGGGAGAGCCGGCCAGGACTATACCACCTTCATCCCACGTTTCATGAAGGGCGAAATGGGCATGCTGCTGATGGGCGACTGGGCTGCCGGGGTCTACAAGCGCGGCGGCTTTCAGGTCAGCGACTACATGGTCGGCCCGGCGCCAACTGATGACGGCAAGATCGCTTTCGATCTCAACTCCGATGAGTTCCTGTTCTGGCAGAACAAGGAACCGGAATTCCAGGAAGGCCAGAGGCTGCTGGCGAAGATCGTCATGGGCAAGGAATTCGGACCGCTGTTCTGTCAGATTACCGGTTCGATCCCGGTTCGGAGCGATACCGATTTGTCCGCCGCGGGCTTCACCAACCAGCAGCGCGAGGCGTCGCGGTCGATGGGTGAGGCGACGAAGGCCAACCGCATCGTGCTCAGCCTGGCGCACAACATGGCGCAAACCAATCAGATCACTGCGGCAATGATCGACGTGTTGACCGAATTCGTGCACGACAATCGCATCAGCCCGGAGGACGGGCAGACACGGCTGAGCGACGCGGTGGACAACGTCCGCTGACCGATGATGCGCGATCCATGACCTGGCGGGAACGCCGCGACCGCATCGCTCCGCATCTGGTGATCTGGCCGCCGATCCTGGTGAGCTGCTGCTACGTGCTGGGGTTCAGCGCATGGACGGTCTGGGTGTCGTTCACCCGCTCGACCCTGATGCCGGACTACGCGTGGGCTGGTTGGCGCAATTATTCCGCGATGCTGGCGAGCCGCAACTGGCAGATCGCCTATACTAACCTGCTCATCTACGGGACCTTGTTCGTCGTGCTGACCATCGCGCTGGGGCTGCTGCTCGCCGTGTTGATCGACCAGCATATCCGGGCGGAGAACATCTACCGCGCTATCTTCCTCTACCCGTTGGCGGTCTCGTTCGTGGTCACCGGCACCGTCTGGGGCTGGCTGCTAAACCCGACGATCGGCGTGCAGAAGCTGATGCACGACCTTGGCTGGGCGAGCTTCCGGTTCGAATGGCTGATCGATCGGGACATGGCGATCTACACCGTGGTCATCGCCGGCGTCTGGCAGGCCTCGGGCTTCGCCATGGCGCTGCTGCTAGCCGGGTTACGCTCGGTGGATGGCGATCTGCTGAAGGCGGCGCAGATCGACGGCGCCGGCCGGGTGCGCACCTACCTGCGGGTCGTGTTCCCCACCATCGGTCCGATCTTCGTTGCGGTCCTGGTGGTGCTGTTGCAGTTTGCGATCAAGACCTACGACCTGGTGGTGGCGCTGACTGCCGGTGGCCCGGGGCTCGCCTCCACGCTGCCGACCGTCGTCGTCTATGACTTCATGTTCCAGCGCGGCGAGCTCGCCCGCGGATCCGCCGCCGCGGTGATGTTGCTCGGCTCGCTTGCCTTCGTGCTGGTGCCGTATGCGCTGTACCAGCGTCGGAAGCGGCGAAAGGCCGGCGCCCATGCCTAGCCGCGGCAAGCTGTCCAGTCTGGCGATCCACCTGACGCTGACCACGTTCGCCGCCTTCTTCCTGGTGCCGTTGGCGGTGGTCGTGCTGAACTCGTTGCGCAGCACCGAGGACATCACACATGCCGGTGTCATCGGCCTGCCGCACGACCTGATCTGGAGCAATTTCAGCCAGACCTGGAGCAGCTACTGCATCGCCGAGCACTGCACCGGCATCCAGCCATACTTCTGGAACTCGATGCAGATGGTCGTGCCTGCCACAATCATCTCCACCTTGCTCGGCGCGCTCAACGGATATTCGTTGTCGCTGTGGCGGTTCCGCGGCGATCACCTGGTGTTCGGCATCATGACGCTGGGCGTGTTCCTGCCGGAACAGATGCGGCTGGTGCCATGGGTGATCGTGCTGAGCGATCTCGGGTTGTTCAACACGATCGGCGGGCTGGTATTGGTCCATATCATCCAGGGCCTGAGCTTCACCACGCTGTTCTGTCGCAATTACTATGTCTCGATTCCGCAGGACCTGCTGAAGGCCGCGCGCATCGACGGCGCCGGGTACTTCCGCATCTTCTGGCGCATTGTGCTGCCGCTGTCGCCGCCGATCCTCATCGTCACCGTGATCTGGCAGTTCACCGGCATCTGGAACGAGTATCTCTACGGCGTAACGTTCTCCTCCGGTGAGCACCAGCCGATCACCGCGGCCCTGATCGCGCTCAGCGCGCGGCTCAGCGACGCGCCGCAATACGGCGAGCAGAGCGCCGCGGTGCTGTTGGCCGCCGCACCCACCTTGCTGGTGTATCTGTTCGGCGGCCGGTATTTCGTGCGCGGCCTGACCGCCGGAGCGGTGAAGTAGATGTCGGCACTGGCGATCCGCGACGTCTGGAAACGCTATGGCCATCTGCCGGTGCTGAAGGGCATCGATCTCGACATTGACAACGGCGAGTTCACCATCCTGGTCGGCCCGTCCGGTTGCGGCAAATCGACGCTACTCAACATCATCGCCGGCCTGGACAGCGCGAGCCAGGGCAGCATCGAGATCGGCGGGCGGCCGATGGACGGCGTGGCGGCGAAGGACCGCAACATCGCCATGGTGTTCCAGTCCTACGCGCTCTACCCGTCGATGACGGTGCGGCAGAACATGACCTTCGGCATGGAGTGCCGGCGGGTGCCGAAGCGCCAGCAGATGGAAGCGCTGGAGCGGGTGGCGAAGCTGCTGCAGATCGAGGCGTTGCTGGACCGCAAGCCCTCGCAACTCTCCGGCGGGCAGCGCCAACGCGTGGCGATGGGCCGCGCGCTGGTGCGCGACCCGCTGCTGTTCCTGTTCGACGAGCCGCTGTCCAACCTGGATGCGAAACTTCGCGTCGAGATGCGCATGGAGATCAAGCGGCTGCATGCGCGCCTCGGCTCCACCATCGTCTATGTCACGCATGATCAGATCGAGGCGATGACGCTGGCGACGCGCATCGCCGTCATGCACCAGGGCGAGGTGCAGCAATTCGCCGACCCGGACACGGTGTACAACCGGCCGGCGAATCTGTTCGTCGCGCGCTTCATGGGTGCGCCGCCGATGAACACGCTGCCGGCGCGGCTCGCGGCGGAGGCCGGTCAGCTCTGGGCCGTGCTGGGCGACGGCACGGTCCGGCTGCCGGTGCCGGTGGCGCTCGGCGCCATGTCCCAGGTGGGGCGCGAGGTTGTGCTGGGCATCCGTCCGGAATGCATCGCCGAACAGACAAGATACTTCGACAGCGACCCGGCCAGCACGCTGCTGCTGGACATTCCGGTGGAGATGACGGAGCCGACCGGCGCCGAAACGATCGTGCTGCTGCGCCTGGCCGGTCACGAGACGCTGGGACGGATCGCGCCGGATATCCGTCTGCGGGCGGGCAACACCGCGCGCTTCGCCGTCGACATCCGCAAGATCTGTCTGTTCGATCCGCAGACGGAGCGGCTTATTGCGTAGCGCGCGCCGCCGCGATCGCCGCCCATACCCGATTCGGTGTCGCCGGCATATCGAAATGCCGGATCCCCAGCGGCGCCAGCGCGTCGTTCACCGCGTTCATCACCGCGGCCAGCGCGCCCACCGTTCCGGCCTCGCCGACGCCCTTGGCGCCGAGCGGATTGACCTTCGTCGGCACCTCGCGCGTCACCAGTTGGAACGCCGGCAGATCGTCCGCACGCGGCATCTGGTAGTCCATGAACGACGCAGTCAGCATCTGCCCGGTCTCGCGGTCGTACACGATCTGCTCGCCCATCGCCTGGCCGATACCCTGCGCCACGCCGCCATGCGTCTGCCCGGCAACCAGTAGCGGATTGAGCACGCGGCCCAGCTCCTCCACCGCGCTGTAGCGCACGACCTCGGTCACGCCGGTGTCCGGATCGATCTCGACCTCGCAGATATGCGTGCCGTTCGGAAAGGTGACAGCGGTGGGCACGAACTCGCCGCTTTCGACTAGGCCGCCCTCCTCGCCGGGCGGGATGTGCGCCGGGTCGTGCACGGCGCGCGCGACAGTGGCGAGATCGACCGATCGATCCGTGCCGGCAATGGTAAAGCGGCCGGCGTCGAACGTCACGTCCACCACGGCGGCTTCCAGCAGTTCCGCCGCAATGCGCCTGGCTTTTTCGATCACCTTGTCCACCGCGATCGAGACCGCCGATCCGCCGATGCATAGCGCGCCCGATCCGCCGTTGCCTTTTCCGTACGGCAGGTCGTCGGTGTCACCCTGCTCGTAGCGCACCTGCTCCATCGGCACACCGAAACGATCGGCGACGAGTTGGCTGAACGCCGTCTCCAGCCCCTGACCCACCGACACCGACCCGGTCCGCAGGATCAGCGTGCCATCCTCGGCCAGCCGCAGCGTGGACAGATCCTTGGCCGGGCGCAGGAACGGTCCGCCGGCGACCTCGATGCAATTGCACAGGCCGATGCCGCGCAGCTTGCCGCGCGCCTTGGCATCTTCGCGCCGCGCCGGGAACGTATCCAAATCCGACAATGTCGCCGCAGTCTGCATGTTGCCTTCGAACTCGCCGCAATCGTAGGTGAACGTCAGCGCGGTCTTGTATGGCATCGCCTCCGGCGGGATCAGGTTGCGCCGGCGCAGTTCGTACGGATCGATGTCCAGCTCGCGCGCCGCGACGTCGATCAGCCGCTCGATCGTGTAGGTGGCTTCGGGGCGCCCGGCACCGCGATACGCCGCGGTGGGCACCGTGTGCGTCATGATGCCGCAGGATTCGGCGTAGATCGTCGGGATGTCATAGACGCCGGCGGTGCCGCCGATATTGCCGACCGGCCAGCCGGATCGGCCCGACACATAAGCCCCCAAATTCACGTCCCATCGCAGCCGCAGCGCGGTGATCTTTGCATCCGCATCCAAGCCCAACTCCGCGGTGATGCGCATCTCGCGCGCCTGTTCGTCGGTCAGCAAACCTTCGGTGCGATCGGAGATCCATCGCACCGGCCGGCCGAGTTTGCGCGCCGCCCAACAGACCAGCGCGTATTCCTGCTGCACGCCCGACTTCATGCCGAACGAGCCACCGACATCGCCGGGCAGCACGCGAATATCCGTAGGCTCCAGCTTGAAATTGTTCTGCGCCAGCCCGTTACGCAGCGGATACGGAGACTGGATGGAGGCGTGCAGCACCAGTCGTCCGTCGGCGCCGACCTCGGCCCAGGCGCCACGCGGCTCCATCGAGTTGGCGGTGACGCGCGAGACGAAAAACTGCAGCTTTGTCACGTGCACCGCATCGCGCAGCGCCTGGTCTGTCCGCGCCGCGTTGCCGCGCTTCCACAGAAAGCCGATATTGTCGGGCACGTCATCCCACACCGCGGCCGCGCCCGGCTGCATCGCCGCGATCGGATCGGTGACGACCGGACGTTCCTGGTAATCAACGACGACCGATTCCGCCGCTTCCAGCGCCGCGCCGCGCGTTTCAGCGACCACCAGCGCGACCGGCTCGCCGACGAAGCGCACGCGGTCGCTGGCCAGCAAAGTGCGGTCGGTCTTTGGCGCGGGCCCGCCGTCCGGGCGCGGAAAGCCGATGCCGCCGGGGATTGGCCCAACATCGGTAAGGTCCGCCTGGGTGAACACGCCGACCACGCCGGGAACCGCGCGCGCCGCAGCAACATCGATGCGCGCGACATCCGCGTGCGCGTGCGGCGAGCGCACCAGCACGGCCAGCAACATGCCGGGATGCTTGCCGTCGGCGGCGTAGTTGCCCATACCCGTCAGCAGCCGCGAATCCTCCCGACGTCGCAACGGCTTGCCCTGCAATGTCCCCATATGATCCCTCCTTCGCGCAGCAACCCCAATCCCGGTCGAAGCTGGCCTGACCGAAGCTGACCCGATTGTGGCTTGAGGGGAAGGTCCCGCCAAGCCACAGTGCCGCGCAATCCATTCGGAGGACCCGGCCATGTCAAACCTGCGCGATATCCTGCGCAATCATCTCAAGGAGAAGCTGGCGCGAGGCGAGGTCGCAGCCTCGATGACCGTGCGGTTGACCCGTTCGATCGAGATCGCACAGATCGCCGCCACCGCCGGGTTCGACACGCTGTATGTCGATGTCGAGCACAACACGCTGTCGATCGAAAGCACTGCGCAGATCTGCATCGCGGCGCAAGCGCTCGGTGTCACGCCGCTGGTCCGCGTGCCCGCCAACACGCCCGACTATATCTGTCGCCTGCTGGATGGCGGGGCGATGGGCGTGATCGCGCCGCATGTGCGCACCGCGGAGGACGCCGTGCGCATCGTCAGCTACGCCAAGTTCCCGCCGTTCGGCGAGCGTGGCGCCGGCGGTGCGCTGCCGCACTACCAGTATCGCAGCTTCCCGCAGCCCGAAGCCAATGCCGCAATGAACGACGCGACCATGGTGGTGGTGATGATGGAAGCCGTCGCCGCGCTGGAGAATGTGGAGGCGATCGCCGCGGTCCCCGGCATCGACCTGCTGTTGGTCGGTACCAACGACCTATGCAACGAAATGGGCATCACCGGCCAGTTCGACCATCCGAACGTGCGCGATGCGTTCACGCGCACCATCGCCGCCTGTCGCAAGCACGGCAAGCATGTCGGCATCGGCGGCCTGGCGTCGCGTCCCGATTTGATGACGGAGTATGTGCGTCTCGGTGCACGCTATGTCTCCACCGGCACGGACCTGGCGTTCCTGCTGACGGAGACTGCACGCAAGGCAAAGTTCGTGCGGGAGATCGGCCTGTAGCGCGCGACCGCAGTACACCTCTCCCGCTCGCGGGAGAGGTGCACGCGTTTCCACCGCGTGGCGCTACCCCGGCCACACCGCCTGGTGATACCCAAGCGGAACCGGCGGGCGATCCCAGTGCGGTGGCGTCTCGCTCATCCGCACGATCGGCGACAGGTAGCGAATACGCCCGTCCGGCGCATCGACCTCGGTGCACAGCGGCGCGATCTCGTCATCCGGCAGATCCGCCGCCAGGCCGTCAACCTGCACCGCCGCAAACACGCCCCGATCGACGATCCAGCGCCCGGTCGTCGCCAGCGAAACGCGCACCAGCCAGCTTCCGCCGATCGTCGCCCGCCGCGTCAGCGCCACCATCGCGCCAAACGCCATCAAATTGCCCGACACATAATCGATCGCGGAAACCGGCAAATGCTGCGGCTTGCCCTCGACGCCCGACGCATGTGCCATGCCCGTCGACGTCTGCACAATCGTATCGTAGCCGCGCCGATTGCGCCACGGCCCGGCATGACTCCAGGCGCTCAGCGTCACACAGACGATGCCGGGACGCAGCGCCGCGACCGCCTCCGGCGAAAACCCCCGCGCCGCCAGCGCCCCCGGGCGATACGATTGCGAAAATACGTCCGCCGTGCGGATCAGTCCGCGCAACGTCTCCGCCTGCGCCGGATCGCGCAGGTCGAGATGCGCCGACAGCTTGCCGATCCCCGTCTCCAGATCAAGCTCCCCGGAATGCGGCAGATCGGCGCGGCTGATCTTCAATACATCGGCGCCGTGTTCTGCCAGGGTGCGCGCGCAGGTCGGTCCGGCAATGACACGGGTGAGATCCAGCGCACGTACGCCGGAAAGCGGGCGTGGGCCTTCGGGCAGCGGTTGCGGCGGGGCGTCGCCGATGCGGATGATTTCGACCACGGGCAGATCGCGTATCGCAATGGCGTGCGGATGCGCCGCCCATTCCGCGTGCGTGCGCGCGAACGCGCCGCAGGCACCATTTTCGTGCAGCGCGGTCTCCAGCGCCTCGGCGTCCCAACCGGCGACCGCCTTGGTGACCGCATCGCGATCCACCGGTGTGCCTACGACGCGGGCGGCGGCGTCGCGCAGGTTCGCAAAATTGGTGTGCAGCATCACCCAGCGCCCGTCGCGCGTCGGATAGAACCCGCTCAACGGATCCCATTCGCGGCCGGGTGGCTTGTCGTTGATCCGCATGTAGCGGCCGGATCGCAACGAGATCGTCGCCGGGCGCATCGGCACCTCGACCGTCTGTTGCCGTCCGGTACGCAGACGCCACAGCTCGGCCGCCGCCAACCCGGTGGCGGCCAACGCGGCGGCGCCGGCGGTGCCAACCCGATAGCGCGTCGGGATCACCGGTTCGCCGCCGACGATGCGCGCGTGCGCGGCCATGCTGGCCGGCAGATCGACCAACGCGATGAGTTCGCGCAGTGCGGCGTGCGCCGTGGCGTCGGTTCGCTCCGCTTCACCGATAGCATTCGGGCCGATATCATCTGGCATCGTTGTTCCTCCCGACAGCCGTTTCACGTGCGTAGATGTGCGCGATTCATGTGCGTAGATGTGCGAAGTCCCGCGCACAGGCCGCGATCAGACCATCCACCGTGTCGAACACCAGCGCCCCGGCGCCGCGCAGGCGTTCGGTTTTCGATCCGATCGTTCCCGCCTCGCCGAACACCAGCGCGCCGGCGTGCCCCATGGATACGCCCTCCTTCGCCGCGCGCCCTGCGATCAGCGCGTAGAGTGGCTTCCGCGCGCCAAGGCTTACATAAGCATCGGCGCAATCCTCTTCCTCCGTGCCGCCGACCTCGCCCACCAGCACGATACCGGCGCTGCGCTTATCGGCGAAGAACACCGGCAGCAAATCGGCAAACCGCACGCCTTTTACCGGGTCCCCTCCGACGCCAATCCAAAGGCTCTGCCCAAGTCCCTCGTGCGCCAGCCGATAGCCGACCTCGTAGGACAGTGTCCCGCTCTTCGACATGATCGCCAGCGGGCCGGGGCGCAGACAGACATCAGGCAGGAAGCCCAGCTTGATCTCGCCCGGGATCGCCATGCCCGGCGTCGAGCCGCCGATCCAGGTGGCACCGGCAGCCTGCACCGCGCGGCCGATCGTGATCGCGTCGTGCAGTGGAATACCTTCCGCGACCGCGACGATAAGTTTGATGCCGGCATCAAGCGCCTCCCGCACCGCGGTCAGGGTTTCCGCCGGCGGGGCCATCGCCACGGTCGCGATGGCGCCGGTAGCCGCCACTGCCGCGGCACAATCGGGAAATACCCTGACGCCGGCTGCCTCCGTCATGTCCGTGCGCGTCGAGGTGCCCCCGACGATGTTGGTGCCATACGCGCGCATCAGCGCCGCGTGCGTGCGGCCCATGCGCCCGGTAATGCCCTGCACGATCACCTTCGTTTCGCGCGAGAGCGTGCCGATCATGGCAGCACCCGCCTCGAGCGACGCTGTGCCCCTCATTGCAGCACCCGCCCCGTCCGACCTAGTGCCGTTCATGCCAGCACCGAAGCGATACGATCGAGCGCCACCTGCAAATCTTGCTCCATCGCAATATCCGGCCGCCTCTCCGCCAGAATACGCCGCGCTTCGTCCGCGCCTCGCCCGACCAGCCGCGCGACGACCGGCACACGCAGGTTCGGCGTGGCATCCACCGCGGCTGCGAGCAAAGCAGCGAACTCGCCGAGATCGGTGATGCCGGCAAAGATGTTCACCAGCACCACGCGCAGCGACGGGCGCGAGGTGATCCATTCCAGCACGCGGACCAACCGGTGCGGACTGCCGCGCAACTGCCCGCTGCGCACGTCGCAGAAGTTCAGCGGCTTCATCCCGCGCGCGCTCATCTCGTCGATCAGCATCATCGACAACCCGGCGCCGGTGGTCACCAGGCCGATCTCGCCTTCCGGATCGATCTCGACATAATCGAACCCTTCGGTCAGCTTGCGGTTGGCGTCGAGATAGATCGACGGGCGCGCGGCGATAAGCTCGGCAATGCGCGGCTGTCGATCGACAGCATTCAGATCGACCACCACCTTTGCGTCACCGGCAACGCAACCGGCATCGCTGACGAACAGCGGATTGATCTCCGCCAGCGCCAGCTCCCGCGACAACAACATGTCCGCCAGCTTGCGGCCGGTCTCTGCGATCTGCGCGCGAAACGCTTCCGGTTCACCCGCCAGCACCCCGTCCAGCGTGGCGGCGATCGCGGCAAGCTCGGGCGCGCAGACATGGCCAGCGTGGTCCGTGTCTGCGCCTTGTTCCACGTCCATTCCGCCTCCGGCCAGATAGATCACGCGCACGCCATAGCTCGGCGGATCGACCATCAGCGCCAGGTAGCATTCCGCTCCACCGGCGACCTGTTCGATCAGGCACGCTTCGACCGCGTGGCCCTTTAACCGGCCGCCGAGCATGCCGCGCACCGCGGCGGCTACATCGTCCGGCGTCCCACACTGGCGGACCCCACCGGCTTTGCCGCGCCCGCCAATTGGCACCTGCGCCTTGACCATCCACGGGCCGGCATCGGCCGGCGGCGCAATGACGTCCGCAGCGGACACCAGATGCCCAGCCGGGATCGCAATACCGTGCTCTGCGAGCAACGCCTTGCCATCGGCCTCGATCAACAACATGCGCTCACTCCGTCAGTAGGTATCGAGACTCAGGATGCCCTCGCCGACATCCAAATCCCCGACGATCTTCTTGCCGATCAGGTCGCGCAACGTCTCCGATGTGCCGCCGCCGATCGATCCGTAGCGGGCGCCGCGATACAGCCGCGACACCGGATATTCATCGGTGAATCCGAAGCCGCCATGCAACTGCACCGCCTCCGACGTGACCCGCAGCGACATCTCGTTGTTGAAGATCTTCGCCGTCGCTGCCAGGAACGGATCGGGGAACGGGTTCGCCGTCAGGCAGGCGCGATACAGCAGACCGCGTCCGGCCTCGATGTCCTTGAACATGTCGGCAAGCTTCCAGCGGACGCCTTGATGGTCCGCGATCGGCTTGCCGAACACGGTGCGGTCGCGGACATAATTTACCGCTTCATCGAATGCGCCCTCCGCCAGACCCAGCGAGATCGAGGGGTTCAAACAGCGCTGCGTATTGAACGCGCTCAACAGCCGGCGGAACCCGTCCTCCTTGATGACAAGGTTCTCCAGCGGCAGTTCGCAGTCGTTGAATTGGATCTCGTGCAGGTTTTCGCCCCCCATGGTGTGGTACGTGCCGGTGACCTCAAAACCCTTGGTGCCTGGCTCCAGCAAGACGCATCCGATGCCCTCGCGGCCCGGCTTGCCGTCGACGCGGGTGAACACGACGAACATACCCGCCTCCGGCGCACGGCTGATCAGCGTCTTGGTGCCCTTCAGGATCACCCGGTCGCCAACGATGCGCGCATTGGTGCGGTAGTTGGCGACGTCGGTGCCGGCGTGCGGCTCCGTCATGCACACGGCCAGCATGCAGTCTCCCGAAACGACTTTCGGCAGGATGCGGTCCTTGATCGCATCGGGTGCGTAGCGGGCGATCACGCGGGTTTGCACGCCGGCCTCGCCCAGCACAGCCATGGCCGTAACGTAATCGACCTTGGCGATCTCTTCCAGGATCAGCGCAGTGTCCAGGATGGGCAAGCCCAGGCCGCCATATTCTTCCGGCACCGACATGCCCAGCACGCCGAGCTCGGCGAGTTTCTTCATGTTCTGCCACGGGAAAGTGCCGTCCATCCACTTGCCGGCGGTCTGTTTGAATTCGGTTTGGGCCAAGGCGCGCACCGACGCGACCATCTCGCGCTGTTGCGGGTTGATGTGAAAGTCCATCGATGTTTCCTCCCGGACCGGCCGCACGGCACTCCGAGTGTGCTCGGCGGGGGCGTCGCCCTCAACCCCACGTCAAAGCCTGTCCTCGGGCGGCCGAAAGGGCTGACCCGAAGAACCCACTCCGCGGGCTTCGGGGGTTGACCGCGACGCCCGCGCCAAGCAAGACGCATTGGTGCCGCGCATGGCGAGATGTGACGGACGGGTGTGTGAACGTTGCGAAAGGGTGTGGGTGTGCATTTTCAGCGAAATCGGACGGCATGAACGACGCGGTTGCACGCCGGTTGACGTCGATCGATGCGGTTGACGCCGGGTTGGCGTCGGTCGGGTATATTCCCAGTCGGCAGATCGCGACTGCGGTCTATCTGGCGCACCACTTGCAGAAACCGATCCTGGTAGAGGGCCCGGCCGGCGTCGGCAAGACCGAGCTGGCGAAGTCCGTCGCAACCTGGCTGGGACTGAAGCTGATCCGCATGCAATGCTACGAGGGGCTGGACGAGTCGAAGGCACTGTATGAATGGAAATACGGCAAGCAGCTGCTCTACACTCAGATCCTGAAGGACAAGATCAACGATGTGCTGGGGCCGACTGACAGCCTGACCGCGGCGATCGACAAGCTGCACGGGTTCGGCGACATCTTCTTCGCCCCCGAATTCCTGGAGCCGCGCCCGCTGCTGCGCGCCCTGCAGGAACCTGCCGGCGCGGTGCTGCTGATCGATGAGATCGACAAGTCGGACCAGGAGTTCGAGGCATTCCTGCTGGAGATCCTGTCCGACTACCAGGTGACCATTCCGGAGATCGGTGAGGTGCACGCGCTGGTGCCGCCCGTGGTGCTGTTGACCTCCAACAGCACGCGCGATCTAGGCGACGCGCTGAAACGCCGCTGCCTGCATCTGCATATCGGCTTTCCCGACGCCAAGCTGGAATCCCGCATCATCGAATCCCGCGTGCCGGGGATCGACGCCAGCCTGCGCGCGCAACTGGTGAATTTCGTGCAGCAGTTGCGTGCGTTGGACCTGAAGAAGGCGCCGTCGGTCAGCGAAACGATCGACTGGGCGCGCGTGCTGCTGCTGCTGCACGCCGCGGCGCTGGAAGTCGACATGGTGCACGACACGCTGAACGTGCTGCTGAAGTTCGAGGCGGATATCGAGGTCGCCGGCAGGCAGCTCGGCGGCATGACCGCGAAGGCGCGGCAGGACGCCGGGGTGGCGGCCTAGCGCGTGCAGGCGACGGAGCCGCTGCGGCAGTTCCTGCAGGCCACGCGCAGCGCCGGGCTGCGCGTTTCCGCGGCGGAGGGGATCGACGCCGCCCGCGCCGTGCGCCTGGTGGGCTACGCCGATCGGACCGTGCTGAAGGACACGCTGGCGCTGGTGCTGGCCAAGACGCCGGACGAGAAGGCGCTGTTCGACGAATGCTTCGATCTGTATTTCAAGCGCGACGGTTTCGCATCGAACGACAGCGTGGCGGCTGGTGACGCGGCGTCGCCCCAAGCCCAGGCGGCCGGTGGCGGTGAAGGTACGGGCAGCGGTAGCGGCGGGTCACTCGGCGAGATGCTGCTGACCGACGACCGCGTCGCGCTGGCAACCGCGGTGGAGCAGGCCGCGCGCGACGCCGACCTGGAGAACATCCGCTTCTTCACCCAGCGCAATCTCTACGCCCGCCGTGTGCTGGACCGCATGGGCCTGCGCGGCGTGGAACGTGACATGGCCAGCCTGCGCCGCGCCGCCATCGCTTCGGCGACCGCGCAGGCGGATCTGCTGGAAGAACGGATCGAGCGGCTGCGCGAGCAGGTGCGCGACCTTGTAGACCGCAACCTGCTGTTGTTCGCACGCGGCGAGACCGAAAAATTCCGTGAGGAGCTGCTGAAATCCGCGCGCCTGACCAATCTGGAACGGCGCGACCTCGATCGCATGCGCGTCCTGGTGCGGGCGATCGCGCGCAAGCTGGCAACCCGCTACGCCAAGCCGCGGCGCCGCAAGCTGCGCGGCCAGCTCGATGTGCGCCGCACGCTCCGCCGCAATATGGCCTGGGACAGTATTCCGTTCGTCACCGTATGGAAGCAGAAGCGGATCGAGAAGCCGCGGGTGATGGTGCTGTGCGACGTCTCCGGCTCGGTCGCGGCGATGGCGCAATTCCTGCTGATGTTCCTGTATGCGCTGCACGAGGCGCTGGCCGACATCCGCGGCTTCGCCTTCGCCAGCAGCACGATCGAGGTCAGCGACATCCTGGAGGCCGAGCCAATCGAGACGGCGATCGCCAAGATCATGCAGACGATTGGCTACGGCTCATCGAACTACGGCAACTCGTTGGCGGACTTCGAGGGCGGTTGGGGTCGTTACGTCACCAACAAGACGACGTTGATCATCCTGGGCGATGCGCGCGGCAACCGCACCAATCCGCGGATCGACGTGTTCCAGGCAATCGCCGCGCGGGCGAAGCGGGTGATCTGGCTCAACCCAGAATATCGCACGGCGTGGGGCACCGGCGATTCGGATATGTTGCGCTACCGGCCGTTCTGCCACGTGGCGACGGTGTGCAACACGCTGCGGCATTTGGAGCGGGTGGTGACGGACATTTTGAAGGACGGAGCTTGACGCGAATACACCTCGGCCGCGCTTTGCGGGCTTGGGCCGCGAAGAGCGGACCAAGGCGGCGAGCGGAGCGGTTGGGCCGCGAAGAGCGGACCAACGGTGAGGGCGGTGCCCGCGGCACGACCCTCACCCGCGTCGCAAGCTCTCCGCGACCTCTCCCGCATAGTGCGGAAGAGGTGTCTTTCGAGGCGCGTCACGCCGTCGCCCCGCCATCCACCGGCAGCGCCACGCCGGTGATGTACGACGCCTCGTCGGACAGCAGGAACAGCGCCGCGTTGGCGATCTCCTCCGGTTGCGCCGGCCGGCGCATCGGCACCTGCCCGCCGCGCTTCTGCACCAACGTCTCCGGCGTTTCCCCCGGCGGCAATTGGCTGTCGGGCCGTGCAACGAACACGCGCAGCATCGGCGTGTCAGTCGGCCCAGGGCACACCGCGTTCACTCGGATCTTCTCGCGTGCGTAACGCTTTGCCAGCCCGTGCACCAACCCCACCACGCCGAACTTCGCGATGTTGTAGACTGGGCTGAACTGCGATCCCGCCAGCCCGGAGGTCGACGCAGTGAACAAAATCGACCCGCCGCCGCGCGCCCGCAGCTCCGGCAGCGCCGCCTCCGTCGTCACCAGAACGGTGCGCAGGTTCAAATCCATCGCCAGCTCGAAATCCTTCCAGTCGATCCCCTCGATCGCGGCAGGTCCCGGATGGCCAACGTGGTTCCAAACGAAATCAAGTCCGCCGAACGCCTTTACCGTGCGGTGCACGATCTCGCGCGCGAACGCGTCCTGCCGCAGATCGCCGCTGATCGCGATCGCCTTGCCGCCGGCATCGATGATCTCCCGCACCACCGCAGCGGTGCGGGCCTCGTCGATATCCACCACGCCGACCGCGGCGCCCTCGCGCGCGAAACGGATCGCCCCTGCGCGCCCCATGCCGGAGGCCGCCGCGGTCACCAGGCCGACCTTGCCCGCCATGCGCCCAATGGTATCCATAACGTCCTCCCTCAGCTCAGGCCGCGCTGTGTCCAGAACCAGCTCATCATCAGCCGGTTGAATGAGTTGGGGTGCTCGACATTCGGAAAATGCCGCGCGTTCTTAATCTCCGCATAGCGCGCGCCGGGCACCAGGTCGGCGATCAGCTTGTTCCCGGCCGGCGGCGTCCCGGCATCGCCGTCGCCAACCACCACCAGCACCGGCAGCTTCAACGACGGAAGTTTCGCGGTGAAATCGAAATTCTGGATCCCCACCGAGCAGCCAAGATACCCCGCCGGCGTGGTCCCCACGATGGTGTCGTGGATCTCCTTCCACCGCCCGGGATGGCGCGGCTTGAACGCATCGGTAAACCAACGTTCCATAGTCGGCACGGCCAGCGGCACCAAGCTGTTCGCCTCGCGCACCGTACGCATCCGATCCGCCCAGGCCTGCGCAGCGCCGCTGGGACTGGCCGGCAGCGTGTCGCACCACATCGCTGAGATCACCCGGCTCGGATGCTCGATCGCCAACGCCTGACCCAGCATGCCGCCGATCGACAGGCCGATGTAGTGCACCCGCGTCAGGCCGAGTTGTTCCAGCACGCCGGCGACGTCGCCTGCCAATTGGCTCATCGTGTAGTCGCCGGCGACCGGATCGCTGCCGCCGTGACCGCGCATGTCGATGCGCAGCACACGGAACCCGGCGGCCAGCAGCGGCGGCACCTGCTCCGCCCACATCCCGCCGTCCGACGCCAGAGAGTGCGTCATGCACACCACCGGCGCGCCCGCGGGGCCAACCAGGTCATAGGCAATGTTCCGGCCAGCAAGCTGCAAACGCATGGCGGCGTCCTCCCGTTGTTTCGACCTTATCGCACATTAGAGCGTCGTCGTCCGGACGGGAAATCCGGATGATCCGGTGCCGTCATGCGGGGTGGACTGGCGCGCGGCGATCCGCCGGCGGTAAGGTGCGGCCGGACGCAAATGCAAGGAGCGCCGCGACGGACGGCATGGCAGGCAGCCACAGGATCACCGACGAGGCGACGCTCGTCGCGCTATACGGCGAGTCGAGCCCCGCCGCGCTGACCAAGGAGGTGAACTACCTGCACCCGCACTACCGCGCGATGATCGCAGCCTCGCCGTTCGTGGTACTGGCGACCAGCGGGCCGGGCGGGCTGGACGTATCGCCGCGCGGCGATCCCGCCGGTTTCGTTACGATCGAGGACGGCCGCACTCTGCTGATCCCGGATCGGCGCGGCAACAATCGCATCGACAACCTGCGCAACCTGATTGCGGATCCGCGCATCGCGCTGCTGTTCCTGATCCCCGGCGTAGGCGAGACGCTGCGGGTGAACGGGTGGGCGGAGATCTCGATCGATCCAGCGCTGCTCACACGATTTCCGATGCAGGGCAAGCTGCCGCGCACGGTGATCGTGGTGCATGTGGAGGCGGTGTATTTCCAGTGCCCGAAGGCGCTGGTCCGGTCGGAGCTGTGGAACCCGGCCAGGCACATCGAGCGCAAGTCGCTGCCCAGCACCGGAACGATGCTGGCCGATATCAGCCGCGGCGAGGCGGGCGGGGAGCAGTACGATCGGGACTATCCGGAACGGTTGAAGGCGACAATCTACTGATCCCCGTCTGCCGCCTGCCCCGGCCCACAGGTTTGTCGTCTGAGGCTCGCGGCAGCTGGCGGAATACGCTGCCCCCAGGATCAAGCATGCCCCCGGGCGCTTGACCCGGGGGTCCGGGGCATGGCTTTTCCGCCCTACGGCAGAACCGCCTGCGCCTCGATCTCCACCATCAGCTCCGGCAGCACCAGGGCAGAGACCTCGACCAGCGTGGAAGCCGGGCGGTGCGCACCGAAATATCGCTGCCGAATCGGATTGATCTTCGCTCGATCGTCGACGTCGGTCAGGTAGACCACCACCTTCACCACGTGCTCCGCGCCGGCGCCGACCGCCTTCAGACAGGCGTCCATGTTGGCGATGGCGATCTCAAACTGTTCGACGACACTGGCAGGGATGCTGCCGTCGGCGGCGATGCCGACGGTGCCCGAGACCCAGATCAGGTTGCCTGCCCTGGTCACATGGCAATAGTGGCTGAACGGCTTCGCCTGGCCATCCACCATCAGGCGTTCGATCGTCATAATTTGCTCTCCCTCACATCAGCCAGCGCGCCGCGGCGGCGTAGCCGGCACGTTGAGTAGGCGGAACGGCATGAGTGGCGGTTTCTTCTGCGATCATCGCGGCGACGATATCCCGGCGATCCGTTTTCATTGCCGAGTCGATCAGGATCTGCCGGAACAGATCGCGCTGGGCAGCACTGCCTCCGAGCAGCCGCATCCGATCCTCCAGCGGCGCCAGAAAATCGACCACGCGCGCATGCTGGCCGCGCCGATGTGCCAGTCCCGCCTCGCAAACCGGCAGGACAACATCACCGATCGCCGCCGCTGCCCACACCGATTTGTCAGCCGCCTGCTCGCGCAACGCCGCCAGAAAGCGCGCCGCCGCCGCATCGCGTCCAGTGGCCGCCAGGGCCAGCATCAGATGCGGCGGCAGCAGCAGATACGCCGTATCGCCAATGCGCGCCTCGGCCTTGTCGGCCAGCTCGTCCCAGCGCCCGCCGACATCCAGCCCGAGCTGCTCCAGCCGCCACAGCAGCGCCGTCGCGTTCTGCAGATCATTGAACTGATCCGGGACCGCCTTGGTCAGTGGTGACTCCAAATTGCGAATGTTCATGTCGTAGCTGGCAAGAACCGCATCGCGCTCGCCAAGGTCGAGCTGCATCAGCGCGCGATGCCACCACAAATGATGCACAAGGTTGTTGCCGATCGGCCAGTATCCGGTTTGCGCGGCGAGCCAATCGTTGCCCTCGCGCGGCCGGTTCTCCATTTCGAGGATGTGCGCCTTGACGTGGTGAGCAAAGAAATTGCATGGGTCGCGCGCGTAGGCGCTATCGATCGCCCGCTCGGCGCCCGCGGTGTCACCGGCTTCCTCATGTGCGAACGCCCAGACGGACTGGAAGCATTCGTAGCCGGGCAGCTCGGGCGACCAGGCGGGGGCGAGGCGATCCGCCTGCTCCAGTACCGTCTGAGTATGGCCAAAGCGGAAATGAGTGGTGTCGCTGATTCGAACCGCCAGCAGATCGGTCGGATCGGCGTCGAGCAGATCTCGCCAAATGGCAAAGGCGTCCCCCAACGCACCGCGCCGCCAGGCTGCCAGGGCCGCGACATGACGCTGCTCTCGACGGCTGGCGACGGCGGAACCCGCCTCGGCGGCGGCGAGGCAGGCGGCGATCGCCGCGCGATGCGCTGGGTTGGCACCAGCAAGCATCAGGTAGGCCTTCATGCAGTGGCCCATGACGAAACCCGGATCCGCAACGAGCGCGTCGTTCACCAAGTTCATCGTGTCGACATGGTATTTCAGGTAGTGCTCCACCGCGCGATCGAACAACGCCGCCGCTTCGCTGCTGTCCGTAGACAGCTCCAGCCCGCGTGCATCGCGTTTCATGGCGTTAGGCCTCCGACGCCGATGCGCAACGAGACGCCGCGCTCGGCACCGAGCGCATTGCGCAGCGCGCTCAGCAGCGCCCCGATCGAGGGCGCCGCGCGGGGTGGGCGGTCCGCGGCGCGGCGTGGCGGCGTTTGCAGCAGCCAGCGCACCGGATGCATGTCGCCCGGCGCGTGTTGCACGACGAACAGTCCGTCCATGGTGCGTACCTCCATTCCTGCCTCACCGGCGCCCACGCGCCCGTCGATGCCCCAGAGCGTAAGGCAGTCGATCAGCAGCCCGCGGAGTTCGGCGTCGGTCAATGGATTAGCAACGGACACGCAACATATCACAGCATCGGCCCCGCCAGGATCTCCGCGGCCACCTTGCGGTGCTGCCACTTCCCGTCGGTCAGACTACCCCTCCACACGCCGTTCTCCACGACCACCTTGCCTCGCAACACCGTCAGACACGGCCACGCCGCCATCTTGCGGCCTTCCCACGGTGTATAGTCCGCCTCGTGCAGATCCTCGGCGCGGATTACCCGCCGATCATCCGGATCGAGCACGCACAGATCGGCATCCGATCCCGCCGCGATTGCCCCCTTGCGCGGGTACAGGCCCATGATCTTCGCCGCATTGCTGGACACCAGATCGACAAATCGGCTCAGCGTGTAGCCACGGTTGCCGACCATTTCGGTATACATCAGCGCCACCCGCGGCTCCACGCCGGCATTGCCACCGGTGGTATCATCGATCCGCGAGCCTTGCAGCTTCTTCGCCAGCGTGCAGCAGATCTCATCGGTGGCGACGCAGTTGATCGCGCCGTCCAGCGTGCCGGACCACAGCGCCGCCTGATCCTCGGCCGACTTCAGCGACGGGTAGGTGTGATAGATCTGCCCGCGCGGCGTCTTGTAGTCCTCCTGCGTATACAGCATGTACTGATGCAGCGACTCGCCGTAGATCGGCACACCGCGGGCCCGCGCCTCGCGGATGGCGGACACTCCGCTCGCCGCCGAGGTGTGCATCATATACAGCGCGGTCCCCTTCACCTTCTCCGCCAATCTGATTACCCGCCGGAACGAAATATCCTCGCTCAGCGTGTTGTGCACCTCGGCCATGTTCTCGAACCCGGTGCGTCCCTCGCGGATCAGCTTGCCGTACATGTGCATCACGATGTCGTTGTCCTCGGAGTGAATCACCCCGAGGCCGCCGTTCGCGGCAATCACCTGGAACACCTCCCAGATGTCGCCGAAATCGACCATGCGTCCCTTGCGCGACGGCGTGATGTCAGTGGTGAAGATCTTGACCGTGGGAAAGCCCGCCTGGATCGCCTCGCCGACCTGCGCCGGCAGATCGACCGGCAGCGCGCCCTCCACCATGATGTGCTGCGCATAGTCGCAGGCGCAATGACCCTTCCAGTCGGCCTCGCGCTTTTCGATCGCCTCGCGCACCGTCGCGCCCTGGTTGGCACGCGTGAAGTCGATCATCGTCGTGGTGCCGCCATGCACCGCGGCACGGCCGACCACGTCCGGCGGATCGGTCAGCCCGGCACTGCCATCGGGATTCGGCAGATGCCATTTGCAATGCACATGCGGATCGATCCCGCCCGGTATGACGATCTTGCCCGTGGCATCGATCAACCGCGCACCATCGGGCACCGGCAGGCTGCCCGGCGCCGCCACCGCAACGATGCGCTCGCCGGCAATCACCACATCGAATGCGCCGACCCCCTGGGGCGTCACCACCGTGTCCCCGCGCACCACCAGATCGACCATTGCAGTCTCCTCCACGCCGCCGTCTGCATGGTTCCGCGTCCTGGCGCGCGAGGCAAGGTCGGTCCCGCGCGATGCAGCCCCGCGCGGTCAGTCCAGCGTCGTGCGGTAGCGCAGGATCGCCAGCGCGCTGACGGCGATGGTGAACAGCCCGAGGGCAGCCAGGCTGGACCAGTCATCCGCCAGGCCCTGGCCCTTCAGCAACGAACCGCGCACGATACGCAGGAAGTACGTCACCGGCACCAAGCTGCCGATCACCTGCGCCCATTGCGGCATGCCAACGAACGGAAACAGGAAGCCCGACAGCAGGAACGACGGCATGAAATAGAACTGTGCCATCAATTGCGCGTCCCGCTGTGTGCGCGCGATCGTCGAGATGAGAAACCCGAGTGCCAGACTACCAGTGGTGAACAGCATCGTACCGATTGCCAATGCGGCCCAGCCGCCCGTTTCCGGCACGTCGAACAGCACCCGCGCCAGGATCAGAATAATCACGGTTTGCAGCACGCCGATGCCGATATAAGGAATCAGCTTGCCGATCAGCACCTCGACGGGGCGGACTGGTGTCGCCAGCAATCCCTCCAGCGTGCCCAACTCTCGGTCGCGTGCCAGACTTATCGCGGTCATGACCACCAGGGTCATCGACAACACGGTGCCCAGCAGCCCCGGAACGATATTATAGGAGGTGATGGCTTCGGGATTGTAACGATTGTGCACCACCGCGGTGAACGGCGCCTGGCCGGCGTCGGGTGACAGCGCGCCGACCAGATCGTGGGTGAGCGCTGTCGCCGGCAGCGAGGCAAGCGCGGCCACGGCGCTGCCGGTCGCCGAGGGATCGGCCGCGTCCGCCTCGATCAGGATCTGCGCGTTGTCATGGCGCACCACGCGGCGGGTGAAGTCGCCTGGGATGGTGACGCTGAAGTCGATCTCGCCCAGCGCCATCAGCCGATCCAGTTCGGCGGAGCTGTGCGCGGTCGCGACGATATCGAAGTAGCCGCTGTTGTGCATCGCCGCCAGGATGGAGCGCGAGAATTCGCCCTGGTCCTGCACGAACACGCCGGTCGGCAGATGGTGCGGATTGTCATTGATCGCGTAACCGAACAGCAGCAATTGGATGATCGGCATCAGCAAGAGCGCGGTGGGCGCGCCGCGCATCATCTGGCGGAACTCCTTGACCAGCATTGCCACGATGCGCGCCAGTGAAAATCCGCTCATGCGAGATCTCCCGGATGTTCACCCATCAAGTGAATGAACACATCCTCCAGCGTCGGCCGCGCCTCGGTCCAGCGATAGGCCGGCTGGCGGTGCGGCGCGATGGCGGCCTCCAGCGCGGCACGGTCGGTGCCGCTGACGTGCAGACCCTCGCCGAACGCCGTGGCCATCAGCACGCCGGGCGCGCGCGCAAGCTGCTCGGCCAGGCGATCGGCGCGCGGTCCCTCCGCCTGGAAGGTGATCAACCCCGAGTTGGCAACGACCTCCTCGGCGGTGCCGCGCACGATCAGGCGGCCGGCAACGATATAGGCAACGTCATGGCAACGTTCGGCCTCGTCCATGTAATGGGTCGAGACCAGCACGGTGATGCCTGCGGTTGCCAGGCGATGGATCTCGTCCCAGAAGTCGCGGCGCGCCTTGGGATCGACGCCGGCAGTCGGCTCATCCAGCAGCAGCAGTCGCGGCGCGTGCAGCACGCAGGCGGCAAGCGACAGCCGCTGCTTCCAGCCCCCCGAAAGCTGTCCGGCGAGCTGCCGCCTGCGGGCCTTGAGGCCCAGACGTTCCAGCGATTCTTCCACCCGCGCGCGGCGCCGATCGAGCCCGTACATACGCGCGATGAAGTCGAGATTCTCCTCGATCGTCAGGTCGTCGTACAGTGAGAAGCGCTGCGTCATGTAGCCGGTCTGTCGTTTGATCGCGGCCGTCTCGCGCTGGATATCCATGCCGAGGCAGGTGCCGCTGCCGGAGTCGGGCGTCAGCAGCCCGCACAGCATGCGCAGCGTGGTGGTCTTGCCCGATCCGTTCGGGCCGAGAAATCCGCAGATGTGGCCTGCCTCGACCTGGATCTCGACATCCTGCACCACGTGCCGTGCGCCGAAGTGCTTGTTCAGCCCGTGCACGTCGATGGCCAGCGTCACTTTGGATCTCCCAACGGCACGACATCCACCGGCAGGCCCGGGGTCAGGCCCTTCGGGTCGCCGGGCAACGCCTCCATCAGGAACACCAGGCGATCGCGCGAGCTGCGACTGTAAATGATCGGCGGTGTGAACTCGGGTTGCGCGCTGATGTAGATCAACCGCGCGCTGAGCCCGGCCGCGCAACCGTCGCAGCCGAAATGAATGGTGCCGCCAAGCCGATAGCGGGATACATCCTGCTCTGGAACGAAAAAGCGAATTTTGACCTTGTCGTCCGGTAGCAGGCTGACCACCGGTTGGTTCGCCGCCGCCCACTCGCCCGGCTGGAAGAACACGTCCTGCACGCGTGCCGCGGTGGGTGCGCGCGGTGCCAATTGATCCAGCTTGTTTTGGGCGTCGGCCAATGCCGCCTGCTGCGCGCGAAGCTGTGCCTCGGCGGCATCGATCTGCGCCGCCTGTGCCTTGACGTCGCTCTCGGCTGCATCCCTCTGGCCCACGGTGTTTCCGGCGGTGGCGATGGCGGTATCGACTTGTTGCTGTGCCACGCTGGCCGCATTGGCACGTTGCGCGGAACGATAGCGCGCCAGGTCGTGCGCCGCGTTGTCCGCCTGTGCCGTCGCCGCGGCGAGCGAGGCACGCGACTGCGCCAGCCGTGCCTGCGCGGTCGCCACCTGCGCCTGGGCGCCGCCCGCCGATGCCGCCGCCTGATCGCGCTCGGCGCGCAACTGCGCCGCGTCCACGCTGAACATCGTTTCGCCAGGCGTCACGCGATCGCCGCGCGCCACCAACATCGTTGCGATGGTGCCGGAGATTGGCGCGGCGAGATATAGATTTTCCCCTTCGATGTAGCCGGACAGCATGATCTCGTCCTGTGGCCGTGGCGCCCACGCACGCCAACCGAGATAACCGGCGGCAACGACCAGCAGCAGGACGACAATGCTACGGCGTGCGCGGTTCATGGCGCCAGCGCCAGCATGGGATCGGTGTCGTCCCAGCCGCCGCCCAGCGCCTTGTAGAGCGCCACCACGTCCTGCGCCGTGGTGGCGGCATTTTGCGTGGCGGTATCCTGGGCGCTCAGCAGCGCGGCCTCGGTGGTCAATACGGTGGAGAACGGAATTAGCCCGGCACGATACTGCCCGCGCGACAGATCGGCCGCAGCCCGCGCGCTGTCGGTCTGCCGCGCCAGGTCCTGTTGCCGCGTGCGGTCGGCCTCGCTTCGGGTCAGCGCGTCCTCCACGTCCTGTAGCGCCGTCAGCACGGTCTTGCGATACGTCAGCAACGCCTGGCGCTGATGCTCGTTGGCGATCGCGACGTTGGCTTTGACCTTGCCCCCGTCGAACAAGTTCCAACTCAGTCCGGGGCCGGCGCTCAGGTTGCGGCTGCCCCAGGTCAGCAGGTTCGACAGCGCGGTGCTGACCAGCGCCGGCGAGGCGGTCAGCGTGATGTCCGGATAATAGTCGGCGACCGCGACGCCGATATTCGCCGTGGCGGCGGCAAGCTGGCGCTCGGCGGCGCGGATATCGGGACGCCGTCGCAACAGATCGGCGGGCAGCCCGGCCGGGATGGACGGCGGCGTGGGCGGGGCGGCGGTCCCAAGCGTGTCGAGCAGTGCCTCGGGTGGCTCACCAAGCAATACGCCGAGCGCGTGCAGCCGCACGTCCACCTCCGCGGACAGCGGCGGTAGGGCGGATGAGGTCGCGGCCACCGCGGTCTCCTGCTGGCGCACATCCAACCCGGTGGCGAGACCGAACGCTGTCCGCGTCCTGATCTGATCGAGCAGGTCCTGCTGCCGCGCGAGGTCCCGTTGATTGATCGCCAGGCGGCGCTGCGCGGCACGCAGCGCCAGGTAGGTGTCGGCCACTTCGGCAACGAGCGAGACCTTTGTGTCGCGGCTGTTCCATACGTTGGCTGTCATGGTGTCGTGGGCCGCCTCCACCGATCGCCGCGTGCGGCCGAACAGATCGAGCTCCCATGACGCATCGAATCCAAGCTGAAAGGTGTTGAAGTCGAAGCCCGGCAAGCCGAATGCGGACGGGCTGCCGGCGCCCGCCGAGGCGGCACTTCCGCTCGCGCGCCCTGCACCGCCAGCGCTTGCACCGCCGAAGAGTCCGCCGAGACTCCCCAGGGAATTCTGACTTAGATGTGAGTGGGTGAATTGCGCGTTCGCCGATAGGCTTGGCCATCCGGCCGCACCGGCAACAATCTCCTGCTGGCGCGCCTCGCGGATGCGCGACGCCGCGGCCTGCATATCGAGGTTATCGCGCAACGCGCGCGCGACCAGGTCGTCGAGCGTCGGATCGTCGAAGCCGGTCCACCAGCGCGCGAGTGCGACATCGGTCAGTGCCGCCCCGGTGGCAACTGACCCCGCGGTTCCTGCCCCGCTGGTCCCTGCATACCGCGCCGGCACCACTTCATCGGGCGGCTTATAATCGGGGCCAACCGCGCACGCCGCCAACACCCCGACCAACGGGGCCGCGGCCATCGCACTGCGGACTGATCGCGCGTGGCGCACTGCACCTCCCCCACACAGGGTCGGATGATATCAGTCGATTGACCTAAATCAGTCAAGTGATTAAAGTTCGCCGCACAGGAAACAAGAACGCGTGATGGCCAAGAGTGCAAAGCGCAAATCGGTAAACCCGCCCAGGCGTCCGCTGTCCGGCGGCTATGCGCGGGGCGAGGCAACTCGGCTGCGCATCATCGGGACCGCCCTCGACGTGTTCGGCGCGCTGGGCTTCGAGGAGGCATCCACGCGCCTCATCGCCGATCGCGCCGGCGTGAACCTTGCTGCACTGCACTATTATTTCGCCGGCAAGGGCGGCGTCTATCGCGCCTGCGCAGAGCACATCGCGTCGTATGGCGAACAAATGATCGGTCCGTTTCTCGCGCGGCTCGAAACCCCGCTGGCCAATCCGCGTCTCACGCGGCGACAGTTGCGCGCTTTGTTGCACCAAACCCTCGACGGTTTCGCCGATCTTCTCGTCAGCCCGCGCGAGCCGCCCACCTGGATCGCCTTCGTGCTGCGCGAGCAGATGAACCCGACGGCGGCCTACGCCGTGCTGCACGAACGGGTGAGCGGACGACTGATCGGCGCCGTCGCCGCCCTGGTGGGACGGTTGATCGATCGCCCGGCGGATGCCGAAGAAACGATCCTGCGCACGCTGACGATGTTCGGCCCATTGATGGTGTTCCGCCGCGCCCGCGGTGCCGCGTTGCTCGCCCTCGGCTGGCCGGACTTCGCCGGCGACCGGCTGGCGTTGATCAAGGCGGTGTTGTGGGATCAGGCGGTCGGCGCGCTTGGCCTTCGCCCCGACCCGCAACGTATTGCGCCGCACGCGCCGCGCCGCTAAGGGCCGGCCATGCCGACCCACTATAACAGTATCGCGCCGCGGATCGGGTTCCTGTCGCGGATGTAGCCTGGAGGCAGCAGAAACCGTTCTCCGCCGGTATAAGCGGGTTCAAAGAAGGACATTCGACATGAAGCTTGGTGTGGCACTCCCCCTGATCGATGTCGCTGTCGGCGGTGACCCCTCGGCGATCCGCGAATTTGCTCAGGAAGCGGAGGCGATCGGCTACCAGGACCTGTCCGCCCCCGATCACGTGCTGGGCGTCAATGCGGCGAGCCGCCCGGAGTGGGGCGATCGCAACACCTCGGCGGATCTGTTTCATGATCCGTTCGTGCTGTTCGGCTTTCTCGCCGGCTGCACGCGGGCCATCGAGTTTTCGACCCAGGTGCTGATCCTGGCGCAGCGCCAGACGGTTCTCGTGGCGAAGCAGGCCGCGAGCCTCGACGTGTTGTGCGGCGGACGGTTCCGCCTCGGCATCGGCGTCGGATGGAACCCGGTCGAATTCGTCGGGCTCAACGAGGATTTTCACAACCGCGGACGCCGCTCGGAAGAGCAGGTCCAGGTGATGAAGGCATTGTGGGCGAAGCCGCACGTTACCTTCAAGGGGCAATTCCACACCATCGAGGACGCCGGCATAAACCCGCTGCCGCTGAAGCGTTCGATTCCGATCTGGTATGGCGGGCATGCCGAGGCGACCCTGCATCGGGTCGTCAAATGGGGCGACGGCTGGATGCCGCTGGCCTATGCGCCAGGCGATGAGGCTGCCGCGGCAATTGCCAAATTGCGGAATTACGCCGAAGCGGCCGGGCGCGACCCGGCGAGCATCGGCATCGACACGCGGGTTTCGGTCGGCATCGGCGCCGAGGCCGAGTGGCGTGATGCGGTCCGCTTCTGGAAATCGTGCGGCGTCACGCATCTGACGCTCGCGACGTATTCCGGGCGTGGTCATCTGCGTCGCATCGCCGGCCGGTCGCTGGGCGATCATCTCGATGCGATCAAGCGGTACTGGAACGCGGTCGCCGATCTGCTGTAGGCGGCGAAGACTTCTCCCCTCCCCTTGAGGGCTTGGGCCGCGAAGCGGACCAAGGTTGGGGGAGGGGTTGGTGCGGCACACTGTTTCGATATCTGGGTGCCGCTGCGACCCCTCCCCCCATCCCCCTCCCTCAAGGGGAGGGGGAGGACTCAGAAGTCGACACCAAATTCTCTAGCCGGCCTGACATGCGCTCAACGGTCTTGCCCGATTCCGCCACACGCCCGATGGTGCAGCGCATGGCACCCCACGATTTCGACGTCATCGTCATCGGCGCCGGCATGGCCGGCTCCACCGCCGCGGCCCACCTTGCACCCCACAAACGCGTCGCGCTGGTGGAAGCAGAGGAGGCGCCCGGGTACCACACCACCGGCCGGTCGGCCGCGATGTGGATGTTGAATTACGGCCCACCCGAAGCGCGCGTGCTGGTCGGCCTGTCGCGCGACTTTCTGGTGGCGCCACCGCCGGGCTTCGCCGAGCATCCGCTGGTCAGCCACCGCACGGTGATCTACCTCGCCCCGGAGGAGCAGCGCGCCAAGCTTGAGGAGATGCTGGCTGAAGGCACCGGTGTGGAGCCGCTCACGATCGAGGCGGCGCGCGGGATGGTGCCGGCACTCCGGCCCGACTACGCCGTCGCCGCCGCCGTCGAGGAGGACGGCTTCGACCTGGACGTAGCAGCGATCCAGCAGGGGTTCCTGCGCCAGCTTCGTTCTGCCGGCGGCATACTCGCCCTGCGCAGCCGGGCCGGCGAGATCACGCGCCGTGGCGCCGGCTGGGACGTGCACACCGCGTCCGGTGCGGTGTTTCATGCACCGACCGTCGTCAACGCTTCCGGCGCCTGGGGCGACGAGGTCGCGGCGATCGCCGGGGTTCGCAAGCTCGGCCTGACGCCCTGCCGGCGCACCGCCGCGATCATCGATCCCAGCCCGTATAATGCCCAGCATTGGCCAATGATCAACGACTGCGCGCACACCTGGTACGCCAGGCCGGAGGCGCGCACCCGGATCATGGTCTCGCCGGCTGACGAAACGCCGATGGACCCGCAGGACATCCAGCCCGACGAACTGGATGTCGCGATTGGCATCGACCGCATGCAGCAGGCGCTGGACATCGAGGTTCGCCGCGTCGAGCGAAGCTGGGCCGGGCTGCGCACCTTCACGCCGGACCGCAGCATGGCGTTCGGCTGGGATGCGACGGCGGAGGGATTCTTCTGGTGCGTCGGCCAGGGGGGCAACGGCATCCAGACCTCGCCGGCCGCGGGGCAGCTCGTGGCGGACCTGGTGCTGGGGCGCGATCCCGGCGAGGCGGGCGCGATTTTGCCGCTCATCGATCCGAAACGTTTCGCCAGAGGCTGAGACTGCTTTCTCTCCCCCTCCCCTTGAGGGCTTGGGCCGCGAAGCGGACCAAGGATGGGGGGAGGGGTTCTCTCCAGGTTGCACCGAAGCCTCACGCCGTGAGTACCCCTCCCCCCAACCTTGGTCCGCTTCGCGGCCCAAGCCCTCAAGGGGAGGGGGAGAAATCTCGACCCCGCCACGACACCCTCCCACAAGCATGCTACCTGTCATGCTGCACTGCCACACGCCGCCTCCCCCCGGCATCACAGGTCCCGCATGTCGATCCAAGCCGCGCTGACCCATCGCACCTCCTATCGTTACGCGCGCCCGGTGGTTCTGGGACCGCAAACGATCCGCCTGCGCCCGGCCCCACACGCGCGCACCGGGATCGTCTCCTACGCGCTGGAGATCGCGCCGAAGCCGCATTTCCTCAACTGGCAGCAGGACCCGCAGGGCAATTTCCTGGCGCGCGTCGTGTTCCCCGAGCGGGTCACCCATTTCGACGTCACCGTCGACCTGGTTGCCGACATGACCACGGTGAATCCGTTCGATTTCTTCCTGGAGCCGGAGGCCGAGGCCTGGCCGTTCACCTACGATCCGGTGCTGGAACAGGAGCTGGCGCCGTTCCGCAAGGCCGAGACGCCGGGCCCGTTGTTGGCCGCGTTGCTGGCGCAGGTGCCGCCCGGCGAACAACGCACGATCGATATGCTGGTGGCACTGAACCGCATGGTGCAGAGCCGCATTGCCTACATCGTGCGCATGGAACCCGGCGTCTGGTCGCCCGAGGAAACACTGGGCAACGCCAAGGGCTCGTGCCGTGACTCCGCCTGGGTGCTGGTGCAGTTGCTGCGCAATCTGGGCTACGCGGTGCGGTTCGTCTCGGGCTACCTGATCCAGCTCGTTGCCGACGTGAAACCGCTGGAGGGGCCGGCGGGGCCGAGCGCCGACTTCACCGACCTGCACGCCTGGGCTGAGGTCTATTTGCCGGGCGCCGGCTGGATCGGTCTTGACGCGACCTCGGGCCTGATGGCCGGCGAGGGGCATATTCCGCTGGCCGCCAGCCCCGATCCGATGTCGGCCGCGGCGATCTCGGGCGTGGTCGAACCGTGCGAGGTGGAATTCGAATTCGCCATGTCGGTGCAGCGGATCAGCGAAACCCCGCGCGTAACAAAACCCTATTCCGAGGCGCAGTGGCAGGACATCCTGGCCGCCGGCGCGCTTGTCGATCTCGCACTGACCGCGGGCGACGTGCGGCTGACGCTGGGCGGCGAGCCGACGTTTGTTTCCGCCACCGACATCGACGCGCCGGAATGGAACACCGACGCGATGGGGCCGACTAAGCGCGCCTATGCGGGACGGCTGCTGCGGCGGCTGGCGCCACTCTGGGCGCCGGGGGCGGCGCTGCAATACGGCATGGGCAAGCAGTATCCGGGCGAGCAACTGCCGCGCTGGGCGCTGCACGCGCATTGGCGCGCCGACGGCGAGGCCGTGTGGTCCGATCCGGCACTGCTGGCCGCGGAGGATGACACCGATACCGCGCAGCCGGCCGACGCGGCGCGGTTCGCGGCACTGCTGGCGGAACGGCTGCAGATCGATCCGAGGTTGATCATTCCGGCCTACGAAGATATCTACTACTACCTGTGGCGCGAGCGGACGCTGCCCGCCAACATGGTGGTGGAAGACGCCAAGCTGCGCGACACGTTGGAACGCGCGCGGCTGGCCCGCGTGTTCAGTCACGGCCTGGCCTCCCCGGTGGGCAGCGTGCTGCCGCTGCGCCGGGTGATCGAGGACGGCGCACGCCGCTGGCAGAGCGGCAAGTGGTACTTCCGCGGCGACACGATGTTCCTGCTTCCGGGCGATTCGCCGGTCGGCCTCCGCCTGCCGCTGGAAAGTCTGCCATGGGTCGATCCGGAAACGATCGAATACGAGATCGAACCGGACCCGTTTGCGCCGCGCCCGCCGTTCGCCTCCGCGCAGGCGATCCACGCCGCGCTGCATCGCCCGGCGCGTGGTCCGTCGGGGCGCGGTCCCTTGGGGGGGGGGCCGTCGGGGGGCGCCGCCTCCGCTTTCGACGTCGCGTTCCCCCCGGTGCCGCAGGCGCTGCCGGTCATCGCGCACGAAGAGCCGAGCACCGTGCGCACCGCATTGACCTTCGAATCCCGCGGCGGCCTGCTGCACATCTTCCTGCCGCCGCTGTTCAGCGCCGAGGACTGGCTGGAGCTTGTCGCCGCAATCGAATCGACCGCGCAGGAGCTTGGCCGCAAGGTGATCCTGGAGGGCTACCTGCCGCCGTCCGATCCACGGCTGCTGCGTTTCTCGGTCACCCCCGATCCCGGCGTGATCGAGGTGAACGTCCACCCCGCCACCAATTGGGCCGAGCACGTTACGCGCACCGAGCAGCTCTACGAGGAAGCCCGCCAGATCGGTCTAGCAACGGAAAAATTCATGCTCGACGGGCGCCATGTCGGCACCGGCGGCGGCAACCACGTGGTCATGGGCGGTGCGCACGCCGAGGACAGTCCGTTCCTGCGCCGGCCCGATCTACTGAAGTCGCTGCTCGGCTTCTGGCACAACCACCCGAGCCTGTCCTACCTGTTCAGCGGGCAGTTCATCGGCCCGACCAGCCAGCACCCGCGCATCGACGAGGCGCGGCAGGACAGCCTGACCGAGCTGGAGATCGCCTTCGCGCAGATCGCGCCATTTCGCCCAACGCCGCCCTGGCGCACCGACCGGCTGTTCCGCAATCTGCTGGCCGACATGACCGGCAACACGCATCGCACCGAGTTCTCCATCGACAAGATGTATGCGCCCGAGGGTGGCTCCGGCCGCCGCGGCCTGGTGGAGTTCCGCGGCTTCGAGATGCCGCCGCACGCCCGCATGTCGGCCGCGCAGATGCTGCTGATGCGCGCCGCCGTCGCCGCGTTCTGGCAGTCGCCGTATGAGCGGCGGCTGGTGCGCTGGGGCACCCGGCTGAACGACGAGTTCATGCTGCCGCACTACTGCGGACAAGACTTCCGGGACGTGTTGGAGGACCTGTGCGCGCTGGGCTTCGCGCTGGACCCGGAATGGTTCGCGCCGCATCTGGAGTTCCGCTTCCCGACGATCGGTTCGGTCACGGTGCGCGAGACCGGGCTAGAACTGCGCCACGCGCTGGAACCCTGGCACGTGCTGGGCGAGGAGCCGGTAGCGGGCGCCACCGCGCGCTATGTTGATTCATCTGCGGAACGGGTGCAGGCGCGGGTCAGCGGCTGGAACGCTGAACGCTATGTGCTGGCCTGCAACGGCGTCGCGGTGCCGCTGACGCCGACCGACCGCGCCGGGGAAGTCGTCGCCGGGGTACGCTTCAAGGCGTGGCAGCCGTACAGCGCGCTGCACCCGACGATCGCCGCGCAGACGCCGCTGGTGTTCGACATCTACGACCGCTGGAACGGTCGTTCGCTGGGCGGATTGACCCATCACGTCGCGCATCCGGGCGGGCGCAACTACGAGACCTTCCCGGTGAACGCGAACGAGGCCGAGGCGCGGCGGCGGGCGCGGTTTTTCCCCATCGGTCACACGCCGGGGCCGATGCCGGAGCCGCGCCTGTCGATCGGCAACGATCACCCCCGGACGCTGGATCTGCGCCGGGCGTAGCAAGGAACGCCGACTCCGCCCAAAGATCCCCACCCAGCCTGCGACGTTGCCGCCACCGTAGGGCGGAAAAGCGCAGCGCATTCCGCCTTTCGCATCTCATACCAGCGGTCATAAAGCATGACCGTTGGTATGGGTCTTGGTTTGGCGCGCCGCCGTCGTTGCCTCCCCTTGGCAACCCGGCGCGCGATACCAACCGGCCGAAATGATGACTCTTCCGGTATTATGTAGCAACGGGCACCACGAGAGGTGGGACCGTCGCCCCCAGACCCCCTACCATACCCGGCCATGCGAGAGACCTACGCGATCCTGGCGCTGCGTCGCAAGCGGGCGTACCTGGCGGGCGAGGTAGCCCAGGCCGAGCGTCAGCTTGCCGACAAGTATAGGGCGCTGGCGACGCTGGACGCGACGATCCATCTATTCGAGCCGACAACCAACCCCGAGCTAATCCCCGCTATCCGCCCGACGCGGCGCGGCCTGTTCTTCCGGAACGACGAGCAGAGGCGTCTATGCGTTGCGGCGTTGCGAGAAGCGGCCGGCCCGCTGTCTGCTCGGCAGGTGGCGGAGCACGCAATGCTGGCGAAAGGGTTGCCGACACACAACGCGCCGATCCTTGCATCGATTACGGTGCAAGTGCGCGTGGCGCTCGGAAGGTTGGGGGCCAAGGGGTTGGTGGTAAAGATCATCTGCCAGCCTG
The DNA here is from genome assembly GCA_003151425.1 of Acetobacteraceae bacterium. GTDB lineage: Bacteria > Pseudomonadota > Alphaproteobacteria > Acetobacterales > Acetobacteraceae > Palsa-883. The sequence goes on along the minus strand of PLXO01000250.1, from coordinate 34,000 downwards.
ATGCGTGGTGGGCGCTGGCGGAAAAGTAGCGGGGTGGCCACGAAGGCATCGCAACTGGGGCGTCCACCGGCCATGGTCCTGGTGAACGGAGGGTTAAGGGGTGAGCGAAGACAACGTGCAGTAGGCGCGCAGCGCTGAACCCAACATCTAGTACCCGATGAGATTGCTACCATTTTTTCGTGTTGATTGCGGCGGCATCGCCACAATCGGGTATGTTGTGGGATATCGGATGGACGAGGGCCTATATCTAGTTGACTAAGCGCCCCGCACAGGATCGATAATGTGGGCCATGAGCACTCGGCCAAAAGAAAACCCACGGGTGCAAGCCGTGGGCTGGTTGAGTGACCCGCGATATGGAGCGGCGCGGGATGGTCAGTACTATTGACTGATTCCTAGCATGGGATCGGTGATCAGGTCAAGCTCCGTTTGAAGCGGCGCGCCTAAATTGGTGCGCAAGGAGCATGATGTGCCTACTACCGTAACAAATGACTACTCGCTCATTCGGTTGGCGATCATCGAGCGGAAGCAAGTCAGATGCTTCTATCGAGGGTTGCTCCGAGAGTGCTGCCCCCACTCTATCGGCAGAACTAACGGAATTCCCCGTGTATTGGTCTATCAGTTTGCAGGCGATAGCACAAAAGGGCTACCGCCTGGGGGTGAATGGAGGTGCATGGATATACCGGGCATGGAGCGAATTAGCGTGCGCCCCGGCGCTTGGTTTACGGGCATGCGCCACACCAAGAAGCAGACTTGCGTGAAGGATGTCGATATCGACATCACAATGGGCTAAGCAGCTACTAATTCTGGGTGGAGGATTCCGTACTTCCACCGGGCGTATTCTCTGGCTCGTTGTTCGGCCGATGGGCCAGAGAAGATCGTTTCATCAATACCCCCGTCCCCATCCGAGTTCACGGCCACAACCGCCCAAGAGAGAGGGACTGTGTTGTTGAGAACCAGCGTAACCTCCACGGTGAACTGACCCATACTGACCCCTTTGTGTCTCATAAACATATGTTTATATAGGGTGACGCGCAAGCGGGTTTAGCGTTGCGCCCGCTGCCAATACCCGCACCAGTCCACGGACGGCTTGGCCGCCATCGCCAACCCCATCACACTGGACCTGCCGCCCGTTGTCCACCCGCCGGTGATCCTCGCGCCAAGCCGGCGCCTGCGCATACCGGACCAGATACGCGCCGGCCACATGGTGATGATGGCCGATCTCCGCCCGGCGCATGCGGCTGAAAAGGCTTTCCGCTCCATTGCTGTAGACGCCCCGGTCCGAATACGCGGCCTGATGGTCGATCCGCTGCATGGCATAGCGGCCCAGCAGGTCATTCCACCCGCCGGCTTCGTCCGCCACGATCTCGGTCCCCTTGGCGACCCGCGACGTGATGAACCCCAGCGCAGCGCTTTCCGACCTGAACACGGCCGGCAGCATCCACCCCCCGCGCTCGCGGACCACCACGACAACCTGGCGCTTGCCGCTCTGATTCTTGGCGAGGCGCCGGTTGGATCGGCTGTCCCGGTTCGTCAAGGCGGAGTTGAAGCGAGGTAAGCTGACCTATGCCGGGCTTGCGGAACGGCTTGGGAAGCACGGGCTACCAGACGAATCCGAGACCACCATCAAGGCGAAACTGAAGCGGGGAACCTTCGCGGCCACTTTTCTGGTGGCGACGCTGGCGGCGTTGGAGATGGACGGGCTGCGGCTGGCGGACCTATGACTCTGGCGGTTTAATGCCGGCGGCCCTGCGCCGCGCCTCAACCTCCGCGTTGCTTCTGGCAAGCTGAATCTTACCGATGGTGGGGGGTAGTCCTAGAGTCAGAAGGAACGAGAAAACTGCGAAGAACAAGTACAGAAATTCAATAGCAGATTTAACGCCGCAAGAGACTACCGACTCTGGTTCCTTGTGAAGCAAAACCGCTGTGAACATCATCGCTATGGCTATTAGATAGATATAGAATAGCCACACGTACCTTATTATCGTGGCCTCCAGTTTGGGATGTCGTAATTCTGCGTCCCTCCACGAATTTCCCGGAACCATCGCAGGGTCTCCGAGCACCGCTATGATGGCGACCAGAAAACCGGCAAACACCGTCAGTACGGTGGACATAATAATTACCGCGTCCGAATTATCGCGCACAAGGGGGTACCCAAAGTATGCCGCGACCAAACTCGCCCCAAGGCACATAAGGAGGAACAACGCGCGCATCTTACTGCGCCAAGTGCCCACTGGTCTCAAGTTCATTGTAATACCTCAATAGGGCTTCCCACGCCTGCTCTCGGTCAACCGACTTGCCTATACTATCAAGTTCAACATGGGAATGCAATATGATTTCTCTGGGTTTTATTTTTTGTTTGTCTTTGGTTATTATGGAATAGTCGTCATCATCTTCCTGGTTCTCAATAATGCTAATAGCTATTCTCTCCAATTTCTTGTAACCTACCGCGAATCCTGAGCGTCGCTTGTCGGCCTTCAATATGACCTGCGCCCGGATGCCGTCTGCGCCGACATCATGCGGAGACCCGATAAGAGCGTTGAAATGTTTGCGGGCAACATCGAATATACCCACAGCTTGCGTCTTCCGTTTGGCGTACAACACGGAGGCGGTATGCAGAGTTCCCTTTAGATCGATCGCCTCAACGCCTTTGCGCATAAGAAGCGCAACTTTGTCCGGGTCTAATGCATTTACAAGATGAAAGTCTCTCGCATCCCTTCTAATTCCAGCCGCTTCAAAGAATCTATCGAAAAAGTCCCGGACTGCCCCAGTTCTAATCGTCGTCATGCAGAGACATATGTCATTCCTCCGAACGTAGAGAAAAGCGTCTCCATCCATGAACTCCGCGTCATTAGGTGGCGGGATTGTGGCAACTCTAATCTCTGTGGTGCCGGTCGCGGCCTTCGGTACGACTGATGCATACTCCCCAGGGGTATCAACAGTGAGATGCAGGAAATAGCCCTTTTGGTCGTCGGCTCGCATATGGACTAAGCGAGAGGTGCGCCCCGATGGCCTCGTCACCGTTCTCAGAGGGACGGTGCCGCATCTGTCCGTCGCCTGCTTAACGCAAAGCCCAAAGTTGATGGTGTCCGGGTTTTGGACAAGATACTCGGCCCGATGGTAGCTGAGCGTCTTCACTCGCGACTCGACCACGTCCTGTCCTCCCCCGAGGCGTTAACGGGATCGTGACAGATGCGTGGCCGACCGCCAAGAGAGTATGGGCGCGGGACGAATAAGGCGCGAGTCGCCCGCTGATGGGGATAGTTATCCCAGACTCCTGATCAAAGTCAAGGAATATTTCCTTATGCAAGGCCGGTGCCCGTTGCTACATAATACCGGACTCTTCCATCATTGCGGCCGGTTGGTATCAGCGCTGCGCAGATCTGCCGATTCGGCAAACGCAAGCAGCGAGTCGCCCAGGTTCTCACCCGCGTCGATCGAATACAAGGCCACCCGCAGTCGGCGAACCGACGCAGACCACAACGTGCAACCAGGCGACCGACGGACCGAGGGCGGCCCCACGCCCCCTGCCTACACGCCGGCGGGAACGGGAACGCGGTGGAGCTTCATGGCGATCGCCACGGCACTGTAATATCCCAGCAGACACATGACCTCGGCCAGTCCGTTGCGACCAAGGACATCCAGCGCCCTGTCGAAAGTCCCATCGGCGCCGGCACCTGGCTGTTGGGCCAGAGCGGCAACATCATACACGGCCTGCTCGCGCGGATTTGGCAGCTCGGGAGCGCGGTTATCGCAAATTGCCTCGATCACCGCCGGTGGATAGCCCAGTTCGACGCACCGCGCGGCATGGATGCGAAAGACATATGCCGAGGCCCAGTGGTGCGCGATGAGGCAGATCCCCAGTTCGACCTCACGCTCGGAGAGCGAGCATTTCTTGTTGAGGAAGGTGCCGAGCTGTTCCATCGCCCGCAGCAGCTCGGGGCTGTGTAGCCAGACCTTGTAGGGTGTGAGAATCCGCCCGCGCCCCTGCAGCAAGGCGTCGAGGCCGGCCCGTTGTTCCGGCGTGAGCTGATCAGGCGCGATTTCGAGAATGCGGCTCGGCAGCGGCGCGTCGTTCATGGTGTGCGAAACTCCACGGTTTGCGGCGGCGCGGCTTCAGCGTACATCAGCCCGGAGCTGCGCCGCGTAAGCGGAATGATCCTGCACGACACTTTGATTTCTGGGCGAGGTCGTTTGCCTGGGCGTCAGGCTCTCGGGGCCGTGCATCGTCCTGTCGCCTCGGCGTCGGTCATCCACCAACCGGCGGAAAGCCGAACGCCTCGATCGGATTGGCAACGAAGATGCGGTTCCGGGTTGCTTCGTCGGGCACCCAGTTGAGCATCAGGTCGAGCAGATCCGAATCGCTCGGCATCGGCCGCCAGTATTGCGGATGCGGCCAATCGGAGCCCCAAAGCAGGCGGTTCGGCGCACGCTCGACCAGCGTCTGCACCAGCGGCACCACGTCCGAGAACGGGAATGTCTCCTGCTTTGAGATGCGGGGCGACAGCTTGACCCAGCAGCGGCCGGTATCGATGCATTCCAGCACGAACTTGAAGCGCTTGCCGTTGACGCCGTGCTCGACCGACGGGTTGCCCATGTGCTCGAGCACGAACTTGCCGGGCGAGGCGAGGATCGACTTGCTCCAGTCGATCGCGTTTTCATTCTCACCCAACAGATAGTGCATGCTCCAGCCGTGCTCGTGGGTGCGACGAACCAGTTGCGCGTCGATCGTCTCGCCCGTCGCGCGGGTGAACCGGGCGCCGATTACGCCGGCGGTGGTGAGAATCTCGAGCTCGCGATCGGTGATGGCGGCACGGGGCGTCACGACGGCACGCAGCCGGTCCGGCATGAGCGACAATGCGTGCAGCGCGAGCTCGTAACTCGGGTAGTACATCATCGACTGCACGAACAGGCCGCGCGACAGGCCGAGTGCGGCCTGCAGCCGCTTCCAGTCCTCGCCCGTGCAGTCCTCGTGATCGACATCAGGAACGAAGTTGCGGATCGGATTGAACGGGAATTCGAGCTGTGGCCCGAACCAATGGAAATGCGTGTCGCAGGCGCCGGGCGGCAGCTTCAGCCGTGGCGGACGCAGGGTGCGCAGCGGCGGTGGTGCCGTGCGGTGCGGGATTGGGGTGGTCGTTGCTGCTCCGATCGCCATAGTCAGGGTCCTCCAAATATTGGTTTCGGGAATCTCCCGGGCTGTCAGGGTTTTGGGTGCGTCGGATCGCCAGCGCGGCAGCCCCTGTCATCGGGGGCGGGTCATCGCATACGGGCGCCGCCGGCGGACGCGCCCGGCGCCGCGGCGGTCGGCGGCGTTCGTTCGGTATAGATCAGACCCAGAATGACGAGCACGGCCGCCGCACAGGGAATGGCGTAGATGACCACCCCCGCCATGGCCCAGCCCAGCGCGCTCTCCGCCGCCACCAGCAGGTAGCCGGAGAACGCGGCCATCAGGAAATAGATCGTCGCCAGCAAGCCGGTCGCCAGCGGGATCTCCTCCTTCTTCACCTGGTCCTGGATCAGCGCATAGCAGTTGGCATAGATCGAATTGGTGGCTGCGCCGAATGTGAAACAGATGGCACCGAGCAAAAGCGGGATGGGCGGCGCCACGAAGGCGGCGGGGCCCGCGATGCCGGCCACGATGGCAGCGGCAACCAGGTACCGCTTGCGGCCGACCATATCGGCGACGTAACCGCATGGCATGCCGCCGACAATGCTGCCGAACCCCTCCAGGCTGAATATGCGGGCGGCGCCCGCAAGGTCCATGTGCTGCACGGTGCGCAGGTAGGTCGTAAAGACTCCGAGGAACGAGTAGATCGCCAGTCCCGCGACGATCATGACGCAGCACACCGCGATGTTGCGCGGCACCAGCACGCGCCGCAGCCGCTCTCGCGTCATCGGCGCCCTTGGTTCGGTCGATTCGATCGACGAGCCTTTCCGCAGGGCAAGAGCGATGCCCCAGGCGCCCACCAGGCCGGCGATGGCGAAGATGAAGAACGGGCTGCGCCAACTGCCCGTCGCGCCGACGATCGCGGAGACGCTCAGCGGGGCGAGGAACAGGCCGACGCCGAACAGGGAAGCCGCCAGGCCGGTTGCGGTGCCTCGATATTTCTCAGTCAGGCGGCCAAGAAAGCTGTAGAGCGCGACATTATACAGGCCTTCGCCGGCGCCGCTGAGAACCTGCACGATGACCAGATCGACCGCGGTGAAGCCCACGGCCGGATAGGCGACGCAGAGCGAGAACAGGATGGCCCCGCCGACCAGGGTCGCGCGGGTGCCGAAGCGCATCACGATAATGCCGGCGGGGATCGCCATGAGGGCGAGGCCCAAGGTGAAGACCGATCCCAGCAAACCGGCGATGGACATGGAGAAGCCGTAGACCGACCGCAGATCCACCAGCTCGATCGGCACAACAAGCCGATCCCATGCATAGAGAATGTAAACCAGCGCAATGATGCAGAGCGCGATCACCGGAAGTTTTTGCTTGACCCCGGTCCTGTCGCTCATCGCGCGTCGGCTCCCCTAGACTTTCTTATTGCGAAGCACCGCTCGCCATTGGTCGACGACCTGCCGGGGCACCACTTCGCAACTGCCCTTTTTGGCGGAACGAGAACCGAACCCCTGCAATGTCGCATTGACCTGAATCAACATCGGAGCCGGCTGCTCCGCAGCGTCATGGCCGACCGTCATGCCCGACGCAGGTCGGCTGATGACAACATGGATGCCTGTCCACCTTACCCGCCCGCGCCCTTCATGCTGCTCCTCATGCTGCTCCGCACAATCGCGCCTTGCTATTCCCCCCGAACCGGCCCATATCCCCCGTCGAGCCTTCCGTGATCGCGTAATTGGCGCCCGGCCTGTTTGGCCGCGCCCCTCCCGGGATATCTCATTCGAAACTGGTCCGCCCCCATTGTTACGCGGGGTCGGCGGACACAAGGCGCATGCATCGCGCGGGCTGAAGCCCCGCCCCTGTGCCGGAGATACCCCTCTTTTGACCTCCCCGACGTTCGCCTCGCTCGGCCTCGCCGAGCCAATCCTGCGTGCCCTCGCCAAGCAGGGCTTCGAGATCCCCACCCCAATCCAGGCCGGCACGATTCCAAAACTGCTCGCCGGCCACGACGTGCTCGGTGTCGCGCAGACCGGCACCGGCAAAACCGCGGCCTTCGCGCTGCCGATCCTGCAGCACCTCGCTGCCGCGCAGCGCCGGCCCCGGCCATTCTCCACAAGCTGCCTGATCCTCGCCCCCACGCGCGAGCTCGCGCTGCAGATCGACGCCCACATCCGCGGCTTCGCCAACGGCCAGCCGATTTCTACCTGTGTCATCCTGGGCGGCGTCGGCCGCCGGCCGCAGGAGGAACGCATGCGCCGCGGGCCGGACATCGTCGTCGGCACCCCGGGCCGCATCCGCGACCTGATGGGCACCAAACACCTGCGCCTCGACCAGGCGACGCACTTCGTGCTCGACGAAGCCGACCGCATGCTCGACCTTGGCTTCATCCGCGACATTCGCCACATCGTCGCCGCGCTGCCGGCACAGCGCCAGTCGATGCTGTTCTCCGCCACCATGCCGGCCGAGGTCAGCCAGCTCGCCAACAGCTTCCTGCGCGACCCGCTGCGCGTGGAAGTCACGCCGGAAGTCCGTACGCCGGAAAAGATCGAGCAGCAGGTGCATTTCGTCGACACGTCCGGCAAGCGCGCCCTGCTCGTCCGCCTGCTGGAAGACCCCGGCCTGGCGCGCGTGATCGTCTTCACCCGCACCAAGCACGGCGCCAACAAGGTGGCAGATCACCTCACCGCCGCCCAGGTCTCGACCGAGGCGCTGCACGGCAACAAAAGCCAGCCGGCGCGCGAGAAATCGCTGGATCGCTTCCGCTCCGGCCGCGCCCGCGTGCTGGTGGCGACCGACATCGCCTCGCGCGGCATCGACGTGACAGGCATCTCGCACGTCATCAACTTCGACCTGCCGGTGGAACCCGAAAGCTACGTCCACCGCATCGGCCGCACCGCGCGGGCCGGCGCCGGCGGCATCGCCATTTCGTTCTGTGACCAATCGGAACGCGCCGCGCTGCGCGCCATCGAGCGCGTCAATGGTGTGACGCTGCGACCCGTCGGCCACGTCCCACCCGACAGCGGAGCCGCCAACAGGCCGGGCCGGCCGGCGCAACAGCAGCAGAATCGGCGCCGCTTCCAGCCCAGACGTCCGATGCGCGCCGCCGCGTAGGCGACGGCACCGGCCCGGAGCGAACACCTGAACGAAAGAGCGTCAGGGTTTCGCCCCTGGCCTTCCTGCGGTCATGCGATTGCTCTGGGCAGGTCCCCGCCCCCTAGCCCGCGCCGTTGCATTGCACGATGCTGCCGGCCCGACTCTGCACGGACCGCACGTGACTCTCCAAGTTGGCATCGACGAGATGGTGGACGGGCGCGGCGGGCTGCGCCCGCACTGGCGTGGCCTGCTCGGCGCTTTCTCGACCCTGGGCGAGGGCGGTCTGCAGGAAGCCGCGCGCCGCGTCGATCGCGCGTTCGAGGATGAGGGCGTTACCTCGATCCTGCCCGGTGTCGAGCGCCTCGCCTGGCGCTGCGACCCGATTCCGTTGCCGCTGCTTGCCAACGAGTTCCAGGAGCTCGCCTCCGGCCTGGCGCAACGTGCGACGCTGCTCGCCGCACTGCTGGCCGATCTCTATGGCCGGCAGACGCTGCTGTCGGACGGTGTGCTGCCGCCCGCGCTGGTCTATCCAAATCCCGGATTCCTGCGCGCCTGCCGCGCCAGTGCGGGTGGGCCGGATTGGCCCCAACGGATGGAATTCTACGCCGCCGATCTGATCCGCGGGCCGAACGGTCACTGGATGGTGCTGGCCGATCGCACCGCCGGCGCGGCCGGCATCGCCATCGCGCGGGAGAATCGCCGCGTGCTCGCCCGCGTCATGCCCGAGACATTCCGTGGCACGCAGATCCGCACGCTGCGCCCGTTCTTCGACACCTGGCAGGACGCGCTGCAACGTCTGGCGCCGGACCGAGCCAATCCCTCCATCGCGCTGCTCACGCCGGGCACCGGCAGCCCGCATTGGTTCGAGCACATGTTCCTGTCGCGCGAGCTGTCGTGTGCGCTGGTCGAGGGTGGCGACCTTACGGTGCGCGGCGGCGTGGTGTTTCTGAAAACGCTGAAGGGTCTGCAGCAGGTCGACGTGCTGGTGCGCCGGCTCGATTCGCGCATGATCGATCCGCTGGAGCTCGACGCCGGCAGCCTGTTGGGCGTGCCGGGCCTGATGGACGCCGCGCGTGCCGGCGCGTTGCGTATCACCAACGATCCCGGCGCCGCGCTGGTGGAGGCGCCGGCGCTGGCCGCCTGGCTGCCGGCGCTGTCGCTGCGCGTGCTGGGCGAGCGCCTGCTGCTGCCCAGCCTGCCCACCATGTGGCTGGGCGATCGGCGCGCGCGCGAGCTGGTGCGGCAGGACCCCGCGCGCTGGCTGATTCGTTCCGCCACCAACGGCAACACGCCGGGCGCGGTGCTGGCGGACCTGGGCGAGCCCGAGCGTGCGGACCTGCTGGCGCGGATCGAGGCGAATGGCTGGGACCATGCCGCGTCCGCCGCCATCGCGCCGTCAGTCGCGCCGTCTGTCGGGGACCCGAGGGGCGGGAACGCGGGGCCCGGCGAAGCGGGAATGGTGCCGAAGCCCATCGTTCTGCGCATGTTCCTGATCCATGACGGCCACGCCTGGCACGTCATGGAGGGCGGCCTGGCGCGGGTGATCGAGGAGGGCGAGCACCTCGCGGGGGCGCTGCCGACCCACGGCCTGTCGAAGGACGTCTGGGTGCTGAATGACGACCGTAACGAAATCATCGGACCGGCAATGATATCGATGGCGCCGCTGCCGATCCGCCGCACCACCGGCGACCTGCCGAGCCGCGTTGCCGACAACCTGTTCTGGCTCGGCCGCTATACCGAGCGGCTGGAGGCGGCGGCCCGCCTGGTGCGCGCCACGCTGGTCCGTCTGTCGCGCGGCACCCCGATGCCGCGCGAGGTGGCGGAGCTGGAATGCCTGCTGCGCTGCCTGGCGCATGCGCGGCTGGTGTCGCCGGAAATGCAAAGCGCGGCGCACGGCACCGGCGCGCTGTCGGACGCGCTGTTGGCCACCGCGCGCGAGGGCGGCGCCATCGCCGACCTGTTCACCACCGTGGCGCGCATGACCGAACTGGCGCGCGATCGTTTGACTGGCGATATGTATTCCTCGTTCACCATCGCACTGCGTCAGGCGCACACCGACGCCACGCGGGCGCGCCGCAGCCTGGATCAGCTTGCCCATGCGATGGTCAGCATCCTGCGCTTCGCTGCGACCTTTTCCGGCGTGGCGGCGGAGAACATGGTGCGCGGCGGCGGCTGGCTGTTCCTCGATCTTGGCCGGCGCGTCGAGCGCGCCCAGGCGATCGCCGCCGAGGTCGGCATCGCGCTGGACCAGCCGCCGGCGCACATCGAGTCCGGCCTGCGCCTGGTACTGGAACTGTGCGATTCCGTTATCACGTATCGCAGCCGCTATCTGACGATGCTGCAGCCGGCGCCGGTGCTGGATCTTGTGTTGGCCGATGAGGGCAACCCGCGCGGTCTGGCTTTCCAGCTCGAAGCGATGTGGCATCATTTGACCAACGTTGCCGGGCATACCGAGGGCGGTCTTGCCACCGACGCCGCGGCGCTGTTGGCCGATACCGGCGTGCTGGTCCGCCGCGTCGCCGACGCCTCGGACCAGGCGGCGGCGGCGGCGCGCCTGCCCACCGAGCTGCACGCGATCGAGGCCGGGATTGGTGCGCTGTCGGATCGGCTGACACGCCGCTACTTCGCGTTGCTGCCGGCGGCGCAGACCGTCGGCATGGGCGGCGAGACGCCGACGCTGCGGGGGGCCGCGTGAAGTATAAAGCACGTTCCTCCCCCTCCCCTGGAGGGAGGGGGTTGGGGGGAGGGGTTGGCGCCCGGGTCGCACCGACGGTTCTTGCCGCGCCGACCCCTCCCCCTACCCCCTCCCGCAAGGGGAGGGGGAGAAGAACCCCCGCGTCACGCCCATGAAATACCGAGTCCGTCACACAACCACCTACGCCTATCGCAAGCCGGTCGACCTCGCCGCGCACATGATGCACCTGCTGCCGCGCGCGCTGCCGCAGCAAGTGGTCAGCAGCGCCGATCTCGCCACCACGCCGGCCGCGGCGCGCTGCACCGAGGGGGCAGATCATTTCGGTAACAGAGTGAGCTGGCTGTTCCTCGATCTGCCGCATGCCGCGTTCGAGGTGCGGATGTCCGCCAGCATCGAGGTCGCGTTTGCCGCGCCGCCCGAGGCCGCCGCGACGCCGGTCTGGGAGAGCATTGCGGCTGCGGTTCGCGCCGGTGGGGCCGAGGCTTGGCAGGTCGCCGAGTTCGCCTTCGCCAGTCCGATGGCGCCGGCCGATCCCGCGGTGGGGGCGTATGCCGCGGTATCGTTTCCAGCTGGCCGGCCGGTGCTGGCCGGGTTGCTGGACCTGACCGCGCGGATCAACCGCGACTTTGCGTTCCGCTCGGGGGTCACCACCATCGCCACGCCGGTCGCCCGGGTGCTGCGCCTGCGCGCCGGGGTCTGCCAGGATTTTTCCCATGTGATGATCGCCGGGCTGCGCGCGTTGGGTCTGCCGGCGCGGTATGTGTCGGGCTACATCCGCACGCGGCCACCACCTGGACGCACGGCGCGGCGGGGCGCGGATCAGTCGCATGCGTGGGTGGGCGCGTGGCTGGGGCCGGAGCATGGTTGGATCGGTCTCGATCCGACCAACGACGTGGTGGTGCAGAACGAGCACGTGGTGCTCGGCTGGGGGCGCGACTACGGCGATGTCAGTCCGGTGCGCGGCGTGCTGCTGGGGGGTGGGTCGCACAAGCTGTCGGTGAGTGTCGATCTGGAGGCGGTTTGATAGCGGGGGTTGGGGGGCGGTCTGCGGCAAACTATACGGCTCGGTCCGGTCCTTCGCCCTCTACGACGACCCCCGGGCAGGCGGTGACGGTGCATCCGAGCAGGTGACCAATCGGACCTTGTATCGGCTTGCGTTTCTGTCCTCGGAGATGAAGGTGGCGTCCTCCTCGATCGCCTGCGCCATGAGCAGGTGATCGAACGGATCGCGATGATGCATCGGCAGCCTCGCAAGTCTCACGAGATGCGCCGTGCTGATGTCGAGGAGGGCGAATCCCTCACGTGTGACGATGTCCGCTACCTCTCTGATGTCGGCCTCCAGCTTTCCGACGCGGACCTTGACGACAATTTCCCAGAGCGACACGACGCTGACGAGGACGTCGTTGCCGGGGTCTTCGATCAGTTCCCGCGCCCGCGGTCCAAGTTGGTCATCGTCAGCCAGCCACCAAAGCAGGGCGTGCGTGTCGAGGAGGAGCCTCATTCCTCCTCGCCCTCCATGGCCGCCAATACACCTGGCGGGAGAGCGTCGAAATCGGGCGCCAGGCGGATCTTGCCGCGCAGAGAGCCCGGCCGCCGGCGGTGCCGCTCCGCTGGCGGCGGCGGGCGGACCTCAGCGAGCACCTGGTCATGCGACATGATCAGGAACGAGCCGCCCAGCCGCGCCTGGCGCAAAAACCCGCTCAGGTTCCCGCGAAACTCGCGCACACCGACCCGTTGCGGCTGTGGCGGTTTGTTGTCTTGCTCCCGTTGCGCCATGACACCCAGGATGTGACTATAATTTGCGTACACATAGCTTCGGTGGATGTCAACCGCGGCAGCGTTCGGCAAGGCGACGCGACCGTCCCGCAGGGGAGCCATGGTGGCCCGGTGCCGTGCAGTGAGCTTCGCAAGACGCTGGACGGGTTGCTGCTGTTGGGGTGACACCGCGCCAGCGCGTCACGCCGTGCGCCGTGGTGACCGTGTCCGGCGTCGGACCTGCTGATTCGCGCCAGCACAGGGACCCCGTTGTGGGGCGGCGGCGTGATAGTGGATGCTCGCAGGGCGTGATATGATAACGCCTGAATGGGGATCAAATGCCGAGGCGGCAATGAACGAGGTCGTGACAATCGAGATCGAGGTGGCGCCGGAGACGGCGCAGGCGCTGACCGATCCGCGGCGGCGGCAAGCCGTTGGGCGCCTGGTGGATCGCATGGTTCGGCCGACCGTGGACGATGACCCCCTGGCCGCGGTGCTTGCGGCGACGCGGCGTGCGGCGCGCGAGGCCGGACTGACAGACGCGGATATCGACGCGGAGATCGCGGCCTATCGCGCCGAGCGGCGGGGCTGATTGCGCGTCGTAATCGGATTGTGCGACGAGAAGGCTGATCGTGTTCGGGTTTGGCAAGCGCGGGCGCAAACGATATATAGAAGGCTTGATCGGTGACGCTCAGAATTGGCAAGTTGGCTTCTATGGCCTGTTCAAAAACAGCGGGACTGTGATCATCGGTGGTGATGCAGACATGGCAGCGAAAATCGCGGCCGGCATGGCGAACTGGATTTTTCGGTTTGGCGACTGCGGTCCGAACGAGCACGTAATCCCAGATTTCCGCTCGAAAGTGCAAGAGTCCCTTCCTAAGATAGCAAAGATTTTAACGGAAGATAACAAGGTAGAGATGACCGCTGGCGTAATGATATCTGCGGCGGCGCAAGATATACCGATGGACATATTCAAGGCTCACTTCGGGAACCTACATCGACTCAACCTCGTGATGCGAGGGATCAACATATATGAGATTGATAAGAAGCTCTGGTGGGAGCACAAGCCATATTACCATTACATGCAATATGGCGACCTTTCTCGGCCTAGATTCGGAGACAGCCAGAAAGGCACACTCATCGACGCCTTAGCGGGCTTGCTAGCCGTTCAGAGCGCTGCCGCTGGCAGTCATCCTATTGAGGACGAGAGCGGCCGGATCAACCGTAAAGCTATTGGCTACATCTACGGGTTTGCAGATGCAGCCCTTACGACATTTGGGCAGGATACGAGCGACGCCTTTGTAAGTGCCCCCATACTCTGGCAAGTCCTTCGCCACCTCTTTCCGGGTCGTGAGGAAAGATATTCGGAGTTCCTGGCGGAGCACATGGATAAGGATCAGGCAGTGACCCTTGGAGCGATGAACGGTGGGCAGCAATATATCGATTTCGTGGCTAAACCACGAAATGATGGCCGCGCCGCAATGGGCTTTGCTCGCTACCTCATTGAAGGTGACGAGCACGAGGGGGAACCCAAGTGAATAGCTAAGTCAGTTCGTTCCTGCGGACTGCCGCAAGCTCCCGGTTCATGGTCTCGATCTCTTGCCGCGACAAATGCCAAGTCGCACCGAGGCTCACATACAGAGCGTTCAGCGTGTTTTTTCTCTGTTCCCCGGGGATGCTGTATTCGCCCCTAGCACCTTCGGCTAACCCGAACAGGCAGCGCGCAGCAAGCTCCAGATCGTAGCGGAAAATCCAGCACCATAGACGTGTGGCAATTGATCGCTCCCGGCTGTAGGCCAGAAGCGCATTGCCCACGTCATGCAGCGATTTGAGGGCTGTATCGCGCAGCTCGTCACTCGACCGGGAGCTGACGTGCGAGTAACGCTCCCCGAATTGCAACGCCTCCAACCGCTTTTCCCGGATGGCGAGGATCGGCTTGCCTAGGAAGTTGACGGCAAACCAAGCCGCTACAGCTACTGCTGAAGCTACTGCTGAAGAAGCGATCATGGCGATCATGCGGGCGACGCTCTCAAGGTTGGCGAGCTTGGCGGTGTCTGCGTGGGTCTGTGTCATCATCGCAGGATAGCACAGGGTGGCATTTTTCATCTTCCTACGATCTTTGCCAAGAATCCCCTTCGGGCTGGTCTCTGATCTGTTGCGCCAGTCGCTTCCTTAAACTGGTCTACAAGCTCCATCGCCATTTTCCTCGTAATGCCGACCTCTTTGAGGGTCTGCTCGACTAGTAATCCTTGTGTTCCACTCATAAACGACAATACCGACCGCTCTATAGCTATCGTATAAACTTCCAAGGCTCTTTCGCTGTTGAAAGACCCTTTGCTGTATTGCTGCAAAAGATATTGGTGAGCCGATCTTAGTCGTGCTTCTCCGCCCGTCGTTTGCAGGCTTTTGTCGACAACTTCTGCGAAAGCCCGGATGGTTGCTTCGTCCATTTTGACCTTGGCGCCTGACAAACTAAGTGACAAAAGCCCCGCCGCGTCACCACGGCAGACCCCATTTCCTTAACGGTTTCACCGTCCCCGGCTGCACCGATCATCATCACGCTACATCGAATCGGTGCCCAGCGCCAGCGCGGCTAATGTGGCCCGCTGCCACTGCGGCGACGATGGCAACGCACGCCCGCCCACCGTGCGCCGTGGTGACCGTGCCCGACGCTAGACGTGTTGACCACCACGCCTGTGCCGGGACACGCTTCCTGCCCTTCCTGAGCGACCGCACTGCCCAAGTTGCTGAGCATGACCGCGCCGGGCTAGGATGATAGCGATGCACGTTTCGAGGCTGGCGGCATAGCTGGGGCAATGTGATGGATGACGCGGGGGGACGACTACACGATACGATCATGAGCGACGAAGAGGCATCGCGACGTTCGATCAAGTGGATTTTGGACAGGCTCGGCAGTCTTCGTGACTTGCCGGACGAGGTGGCGGCAGTCGTCTGGGTTACTGTGTATAGATGCATGGGAGTAGGTATTGACGTGGAGAATCAGGGCGGCCCAAGAGGACTTTTGAAGAGTATGTTAGTAGGACACGGAGAATTGATGATCAAAGCACAACAGGCTATCTTGAAATTGGATTTTCTACAAAACATGATCGTTACAATTCGCGACGGCGCCTCTAATTCAGCGCGTTTGGCGGACGGTCAGCTTCTTATCGACATACTCAAATGGGGGATGACTGACGCGGCGAAAATGTCCGGTCTACGTCGCATGTGGGTGCGTAGGTCGGCACAAGCTGACCCGTTATATGGAAGCCCAATCCCCCCGGAGATTTTGACCTGAGGGCTGAGTAGGGAGTGCAGTGACAGAAAGGGCCGCCGTGTTGCCACCGCAGGTCCCATCCCTTGACGGTCATCGCCGTGTCCGGCTGCACCGTGTGGTTAACGTCAGTCATACCGCGCTTCGCGCGTGTCACAGCCGCTCAAATTTTCGCACAGAGCTAGAGGTAAGAAAAAGATTGATGGCCAGCCCCTCCACGGTTTCCGCGGTCTGCAAGATGACATTGCCGTCAGTTGTATCCCATATAAAAAGGCCGGTCTTTTGTTCAGCCGGTTTTCCCAATTGCCTCATACAGAATTGCAATACCTCCATTGCGATGTGATTCGCGTCTCCTTTCGAAATTAGTTCAATGTGAGGCGCAATCTTGCATATCTGACCGTTCACTGTTTGAAGCATGATCCCCCACGGGCGGCCCAAGAATTGCACGGGCGGAGTGTTATAGCTTCTCTCTCCCTTGAACTGCCTTCTCATTGCCACGTATTCTTCCGCCGAAAATTCGACTAAACTCGTCAGGTCTTCAAGCCGGGCGTCGAGCCTGTATGAGCCAACCGAAAAGCTGGCATGAGCAGGTGTTTTCGAGCGAAACGGCCAAGGCATTAGCTCCCTCGCCTCCTTATTCTTCTCACCGGGTCGTGGTGGGTACCATGGTAGGTCTCTTCCGAACACGCGGCGGCGTCCACGGGATCGGGCGGCAGGATCGGCCAGTGCCGATCCTCGTACGCCGCCACGAGAATGCCGAGCACTTCGAGCTCGTCGTGCGCCGGCGTGCCGGGCCGGGCCTGCCACAGCGCCTCGATCCGGGCGAGCGCCGCCGCATGATCGGCCCTGGTATGGATCGGGCGGATCATCATCTGGTCCCGGTGTTTTGCCGAATAGCTCATGGCGTCGGATGCGGCGCCGTCATACTGGGCTCGCGATTAACGCGCGGGCGCACAGAGACGGACAACTCCACCTCCTGCCCAAGCAACGCAAGAATGGCCATCAGCCGGTCGATGGTGAAGCGGCTGAACTTCGCCTGCCGGATGCGGGAAAACTCGCTGTGCGAGACGCCGGTGCGGGCCTCGGCCTGGCGGGTCGACAGCCCTTCCGCATCGAGGATATGCATGATCTGTGTGCCCATCAGCGCCTTGGCCTGTCGCACGTCCGCGTCCACATACCCGAAATCACGGAACACGTTCCCGCTGCCGCGCACGGTCTCACTCGATTCATCGTTCATCGCACTATCTCCTTCAGCCGCTTGAGACGATCCCGCACGACATCGATTTCCTGCCGGGGTGTCGCGATCCCCGATTTCGATTTCTTCTGGAAGGCGTGGATCACCCAGATATCCGCGCCAATCTGGAGCGCATAGACCACTCGGAACGCGTCGCCGCGGTGGCGCAAGGCCAACTCCATCACGCCGGAACCAAGGCCGGTGAGCGGCTTGGCGATCGACGGATGGCCGCCTTCGGCGACGGCCGTCAGAGCATCGAGCAGATCGTCGCGCGCGCCTTGCGGGAAGTCCTCGAGGTCCTTCCGGGCCGCCTTCATCCATTGGATCGAGCGCGTGTTTCTTATCACCGTCGCTATGGTGGCAAATTTGTCAACATTTGTCAAGTGCATCGCCACCACCGGTGTGCGGCGTGCTGCTGGGGGGTGGGTCGCACAAGCTGTCGGTGAGCGACGATCTGGAGGCGGTCTGAGTACACTCCCGCGCTCTTCGCGGCCCAAGCCCGAAGAGCGCGGGAGAGGTGTACTCAACCTCGTCCGTCTCCGCCCGCGCTACCTCTCGCTGTCCAGATGCGCCATCTGTGCCGCGTCGTAGCGCGCGCCGACGACTTGCCCTTGCGGCACGGCGGCCTCGATTTCCGCCAGTTCCGTGGCGTCGAGCGGCAACGACGCGGCGGCGATCGCCTCGGCCAGTCGCGCGCGGTTGGTCGTGCCCACCAGCGGAACGATATCCGTCCCGCGCGAGGCGACCCAGGCGATGGCCAATTGTGCGGCACTGACCCCACGCGCGCCCGCAACCTGCCGCAGTGCCACGACCAATCCGAGATTGCGGGTCAGGTTCTCGCCCTGGAACCGCGGCATGCGCGCCGCCCTGATGTCGGCGGCGCCGGCGTCGGGCACCTGGCCGCCCAGCAGGCCGCGCGACAGCACGCCATAGGCGGTCACGCCAATCCCCAGCGCGCGGCAGGTTGGCAGGATCGCGGCCTCGATGCCGCGGCTCATCAGCGAGTATTCCAATTGCACGTCGGCGATTGGATGCACCGCATGGGCCCGCCGTATGGTATCGGCACCGACCTCGGACAGGCCGATATGGCGCACGTAACCGGCCTGCACCAGCTCGGCGATGGCGCCCACGGTGTCCTCGATCGGCACCGCCGGGTCGAGCCGCGCCGGACGGTAGATGTCGACATAATCGGTGCCCAGCCGCTGCAACGTGTAAGCGAGAAAGCTGCGCAGCGCCGCCGGACGCGTGTCCACGCCGCCCCAGCCGCCGCCCGGCGCGCGCAAGGCGCCGAACTTCACCGACAACACGGCATCCTCCCGCCGCCGCCCGCGCAGCGCCTCGCGCAGCAGCAGCTCGTTGTGGCCGACGCCGTAGAAATCGCCAGTGTCCAGCAGCGTCACCCCGGCATCCAATGCCGCACGGATGGTGGCGATGCTTTCGTCCTCGGCCGCCGGACCGTAGATGCCGGACATCCCCATGCAGCCGAGGCCAATCGCCGAAACCACGGGGCCGGTCGTGCCGAGCTGGGTGGTGTGCATGGTGGTCTCCTTCAGTACTTGTCGTCCATTGCGTCATCGCACTAGCATCGTCGCTTGCCGCCCCCCCCGCAGGAGACCGCCATGCCCACGCTCGAGATTATCGGCGCCCCGCAGAGCAACTTCGTGCGCGTCACGCGCATTGCCTGCCACGAGAAAGGCGTCCCCTACACGCTCACGCCGGCGCGCCCACACACGCCGGAGGTGGATGCGATCCATCCGTTCGGCAAGATCCCGGTGATGCGTCACGGCGATGTGTCGCTGTGCGAGTCCTCAGCGATCTGCGCCTATATCGACCATGCGTTCGACGGCCCGCCGCTGGCCCCGCGCGATCCGGTGGCGGCGGCCCGCACCGAACAGTGGATCTCGCTGCACAACACCACGATCGATCCGGTGCTGGTCCGCAAGTATCTGCTGGCCTACTTTTTCTCCGGCCTGCCGGACGGCGCGCCGGACCGCGCGTTGATCGAGGCCACGCTGCCGGCGATGCGCCAGCACTTCGCGGTGCTGGACAAGACGCTGGCCGCCCACCCGTATCTCACCGGCGATGCCTTCACCTTGGCAGACGCCTTCCTGCTGCCGACGATGTACTACATGGCGCGCATGCCGGAGAGCGCGGAGATGCTGAAGGCCTCGCCGAACGTCGCCGCCTGGTACGATCGCGTCAGCGCGCGGCCGAGCGCCAGGGAAACCGAACCGCCGCCGATCCCTGGCCGCGGCTGAAGGTCGGGGACCGCCCCGTAGCAGGCCGACGGCGGCATCACCCAGGTCCGGGCGACCTGGTTGCCTTCGATACGCCCTCGGAGCCCGAGGCGATGCCACGGCGGGCTGGCGCTACTTGCCGGCGGCGTCCAGCGCCAGGTTCAGCGCCAGCACGTTCACGTGCGGCTCGCCCAGCACACCGAGGGTGCGGCCCTGGACATGCGCCTCGACCAGCGCGCGCACCTGATCCAGCGGCAGGCCGCGTGCCTTGGCGACGCGCGGCACCTGGAACAGCGCCCCGGCCGGCGTGATGTCGGGGTCGAGTCCGCTCGCTGACGTGGTCACCAGATCCACCGGGATCGGCGTGCCGGGATTCTCCTTGGCCAGCGTCTCGGCGTCGCCCTTCACCCGATCGATCAGGTCCTTCTGGGTCGGACCAAAATTGGATCCGCTGGAGTTATCCGCGGCATACGGCACCGGAACGGTCTTCGTCGCATCCTTCGGATCAGGCTCGGTGGTCGCCGACGGCCGCGGGTGAAAGTACTTCTCCGCGGCAAAATTCTGGCCGATCAGCGCCGAGCCGATCACCTTGCCGTCCTTGCTGACCAGGCTGCCATTGGCCTGCCAGGGGAACAGCACTTGGGCGATGCCGGTCATCGCCAGCGGATAGGCCAAGCCGGTGATCAACGTCATGCAGACGATCATCACAATGGCGGGTCGAATGTGCTTCATCATTGTCGTGTGTCCTCAGGCCAGGCCGACGGCGGTAACGAACATGTCGATCAGCTTGATGCCGACGAACGGCACTGCGATGCCGCCAAGGCCGTAAAGCAGCAGGTTGCGTCGCAGGATCGCCGCGGCGCCGATCGGCCGGTAGGCCACGCCGCGCAGCGCCAGCGGGATCAGCACGACGATGATCAGCGCATTGAAGATGATCGCCGACAGGATCGCGCTCTGCGGGGTGCCCAGTTGCATGACGTTCAGCGCGGCAAGCTGCGGATAGAACGCGATGAACATCGCCGGGATCATGGCGAAATATTTTGCCACGTCGTTGGCAATGGAGAACGTGGTCAGCGCGCCGCGGGTCATCAGCAACTGCTTGCCGATCTCGACGATCTCGATCAGCTTGGTCGGATCGCTGTCCAGATCGACCATGTTGCCGGCTTCGCGCGCCGCCATGGTGCCGGTATTCATCGCCACGCCGACATCCGCCTGCGCCAGCGCCGGCGCGTNNTTGGTGCCGTCGCCGCACATCGCCACCAGCTTGCCTTGCGCCTGCTCGTCGCGCAGCAGCTTGAGTTTTGCTTCCGGCGTGGCCTGCGCCAGGAAGTCGTCGACCCCCGCCTCGGCGGCGATCGCGGCGGCGGTCAGCGGGTTGTCGCCGGTGATCATCACCGTGCGGATGCCCATCCGGCGCAGCTCCATGAAGCGCTCGCGGATGCCGCCCTTGACGATGTCCTTCAGGTAGATCAGGCCGAGCAGCCGCCCGTCCTTGGCCACCGCCAGCGGCGTGGCGCCAGCCCGGGAAATCTCCTCGGCCTTGGCGATCAGCTCCTGCGCCGCCGCCGGACGCGTCGCGACCGCGACACCGCCGGCCGACGCTCCGGTTGGCGTTCCTGTGGGCGAATCGTGGACGAACGCGAGCACCGAATCGACCGCACCCTTGCGGATCGAGGACCCGCCGAAGTCGATGCCGGACAGCCGCGTCTGCGCGCTGAACGGCACGAACACCGCGTCCAGCGGCGCCATGTCGCGTCCGCGCAACCCGTATTTCTCCTTCGCCAGCACGACGATGGAGCGGCCCTCCGGCGTCTCGTCCGACAGCGACGCAAGCTGCGCCGCGTCGGCCAGTTCCTGCGCAGTCACACCGGTGAGCGGAATGAACTCGGTGGCCTGGCGGTTGCCCAGCGTGATCGTTCCGGTCTTGTCGAGCAGCAGCGTATCGACGTCGCCCGCCGCCTCGACCGCGCGGCCCGACATCGCCAGCACGTTGAAGCGCACCAGCCGATCCATCCCCGCGATGCCGATCGCCGACAGCAGCGCGCCGATCGTGGTGGGGATCAGGGCGACGAACAGCGCCACCAGCATCACGATGCTGATGGCGCCGCCGGCGTAATGAGCAAAACTCGGGATGGTGGCGACGGCGAACACGAAGATGATCGTCAAACCGGCCAGCAGGATGTTCAGCGCGATCTCGTTCGGTGTCTTCTGCCGCTCGGCACCTTCCACCAGCGCAATCATGCGATCGAGAAAGGTCGAGCCCTGGGCTGCGGTGATGCGCACCTTGATCCAGTCCGACAGCACGCGCGTGCCGCCGGTGACCGCGGAACGATCGCCGCCGGACTCGCGGATCACCGGCGCGGATTCCCCGGTGATGGCGGATTCGTCGACCGAGGCGATGCCCTCGATCACCTCGCCGTCGCTTGGGATCAGGTCGCCGGCGTCCACGAATACGACGTCGCCTGGCTTCAGCTCGGACGCGGCGACGTCGCGGTGTGTGGTCGCGCCGGGCGAGGCGAGGACCTTCGCGATCGTTTCGGTGCGCGCGCGACGCAGCGTCGCCGCCTGCGCCTTGCCGCGGCCCTCGGCCACCGCCTCGGCGAAGTTGGCGAACACCACGGTCAACCACAGCCAGAAGATGATCTGCAGGGTGAAGCCGAGATGCGCGCCGCCGGTCGCCAGATCGCGGACGAAGATGAGGGTGGTGAGTGCCGCGACGACCTCCACCACGAACATCACCGGGTTGCGGATCATCAGCCGCGGGTCGAGCTTGACCACGCTCTGCCAGATCGCCGGCACGAGGATGCCCGGGTCCAGGATCGAGGATGCGGTACGCTGTCTTGTCTGAGTGTCCATGTACCTAACTGCCTGAGGCGTAAATGGTGCCGGCGTGCATCGCGAGTTGCTCGACGATCGGGCCGAGCGCGAGCGCCGGGAAGTAGATCAGCCCGCCGGTGATGATGATCACACCGACCACCAGGCCGACGAACAACGGGCTGTGGGTCGGGAAGGTGCCGGCCGAGGTCGGCACGATCTTCTTCTTTACCAGCGAGCCGGCGATCGCCAGCATCGGTATCATCATCATGAACCGGCCGATGAACATCGCCAGCCCCAGCGTGGTGTTCCAGAACGGCACGTTCGCGGACAGGCCGGCGAAGGCACTGCCGTTGTTGCCGGTGGCCGAGACGTAGGCATACAGCGCCTCGCTGAAGCCATGCGGACCGGCATTGGCCAGCGCGCCGGTGCCGGCCGGCAGCACCACGGCGAGCGCGGTGAAGCCAAGCATCGACAGCGGCAGGATCAGGATCGCCAGCATGGCCATCTTGACCTCCTTCGCCTCGAGTTTCTTGCCGAGGTATTCCGGCGTGCGGCCGACCATCAGCCCGGCGACGAACATTGCCACGATGACGAACAGCAGCATCCCGTACAGGCCGGAGCCGACCCCGCCGAAGATGATCTCGCCCAGCATGATGTTGACCATCGGCACCGCGCCGGCGAGCGGCAGCAGGCTGTCGTGCATGTTGTTCACCGCGCCGCACGAGGCGTCGGTGGTGACCGTGGTGAACAAGGCCGAGTCGGCGAGGCCGAAGCGAACCTCCTTGCCTTCCATGTTGCCGCCGGCCTGCAACGCGCTCGGCGTCTGGCCGGTGGCCCCAGGGGACTGATCGACATGGAACGCGGTGAAGGCGGGGTTGCCGCCGGACTCGGCCCAGTAGCAGGTGGTCACGCCGACGAGGAACAGCACGCCCATCACCGCGAAGATCGCCCAGCCCTGGCGCTGGTCACCGACCATGCGCCCGAATACGTTGGTGAGGCCGGCGCCGATCGAGAAGATCAGCACGATCTGGATGAAGTTGGTCAGCGCGTTCGGGTTCTCGAACGGATGCGCCGAGTTGGCATTGAAGAACCCGCCGCCGTTGGTGCCCATCATTTTGATTACCTCCTGCGAGGCAACCGGCCCTTGCGCGATAAGCTGCTTGGCGCCTTCCACGGTGGTCGCCTCGGTGTAGGCGCCGAGGTTCTGCGGCATGCCCTGCCAGACGAAGACCAGGCTGACGACGATCGCGATCGGCAGCAGGATGTACAGCACGCAGCGGGTCAGATCGACCCAGAAGTTGCCGAGCGTCCGCGCCGAACGCCGGGCGAAGCCGCGCACCAGCGCGACCGCCATGGCGATGCCGGTCGCGGCCGAGACGAAGTTGTGCACCGTGAGCCCGGCCATCTGGGTCAGGTAACTCATGGTCGTCTCGGGCACGTAGGACTGCCAGTTCGTGTTGGTGATGAAGCTGACCGAGGTGTTGAACGCCAGGTCCGGCCCGACCGCATCCTGGCCGGCGGGGTTGAACGGCAGCAGGTTCTGCAGCCGTTGCAGCGCATAGAGCGTGACGAAGCCGGCGAAGGTGAACGCCAGCCCGGCGATCGCGTAGCTGACCCAGTGCTGCTCAGCGGCTTCATCGACGCCGGACAGCCGGTACAGCACGCGCTCGACCGGGCGCAGCACCGGGGCGAGCAGCGTGCGCTCGCCGGCGAAGACGCGGGTCATGTAGCCGCCGAACGGCACGGTGATCGCGATGATCACCAGGCAGAACAGCAGGATCTGAATCCAACCGTTGAAGGTCATGGGTGCCGGCTCCTCAGAATTTCTCGGGCCGGATCAGCGCGAAGATCAGGTAGCCGAGCAGGCCGACCGTCACGATCGCGCCCAGCCAATAGTCGAGCGTCATGGGTTTGGGACCTTTCAGAGCCGGTCGCAGGCGAACGCGTAAAGGATGCAGGCGCCGAGGAAGACGGCGCCGATCAGGATGTAGGCGAGATCGAGCATGGGGATGCCCCCGGGGTCATTGAGGTTACGCAGACTGCGCCTGATAGCGGAGGCGGCGTTTGATTTGGATCAGGAGATGCGGCCGCGCGCGTAAGGGGTGCGTAAAGCCGGCCTCAGGGCCGGGTTGTGCGGCGTCTGGAGACACGGATGGTCGTCGCCGGCGCCGACCGGGGTGCGTGTGGCGCTCGCCACCAGACGGCCAGCGCGGCGGATAATCGCACGACCACGACGACGGCGAGGACGTCGAGGCCGACGATGCCCAGGCGGAGCCAGGCGGCGTCGGCGAGGGTGGGGTAAAGGCTCATGACCCGAGCAAGATCGTCCCACCGGCGTAAGGTCGCGATCGGGAAGCCGCATGGCTCGCATAAAGCCGCGATAAGCGCGGTTCGTGCGGCGCGGTGGGAAAACCGCGCCGCACCCCCCGGGCGGGGCCCCGGTTTCCCACCCGTCCGGGCCGGGCTAGGGTGCCGCCATGACCGATCGCCTCGCCACGCTCAGCGCGCTGACCCACGACCTTGTCGCCATCGACAGCCGCAGCTTCGTCTCGAACCTGCCCATCGCGGAACGGATCGAGGCCGAGCTTGCGGGCTTCGAGGTCGAGCGGCTGGACTACGTGGACGCCGCCGGTGTGGCCAAGCGGGCGCTGGTCGCGCATCGCGCCGGCCGGGGTGCCAGTCGGGACGCCGGCCGGAGCGCCAGTTTGGACAGCGGACAGGGGGCGGGCCCGGGCGGCATCGCGTTCTCCGGCCACATGGACACCGTGCCGGACACCGGCTGGCAGGAGGACCCGTGGTCCGGCCGGATCGACGCCGACGGGACGCTGCACGGACTGGGCTCAACCGACATGAAGGGCCCGCTGGCCGCCGCGATCCTGGCGGCACGCGGGCTGCCCGAAACCGTGCCGGTCAGCCTGCTGATCACCACCGATGAGGAGACGACCAAGGCGGGCGCGCGGCGCATCGTGCAGCACTCCGCGCTGGCCCGCGCGGCAAAGCCAGCGCTGATCCTGGTGGTCGAACCGACCGGCATGGCGCCGGTGCGCGGGCACCGCAGCCATATCGACTTTACCTGTGTGGCGACGGGCGTGCAGGCACACAGCTCCACCGGTCGCGGCCGCAATGCCAACTGGGCGCTGGTTCCGTTCCTGGTCGAAATGAAGTCGCTGTTCGAACGGCTGCGGATCGATCCGGCGCTGCAGGACGCGGATTACGACCCGGTGTTCAGCGATTTCAACCTGGTGCTCGACAACCACGGCGCCGCGGTCAATGTCACCGTGCCGAAGGCCACCGCACGGATAAAATTCCGCTATTCCGCCAAGGTCGATCCCACGCCGGTGGTGCAGGCGGTGCAGCAGGCGGCGGGGCGCGCCGGCATCGAAGTGACCGAAGCACGCGAGGGTTTTCCGCCCGAACTGCCGGCCGACCATCCGATGGTCCGCCTGTGCGCCGAGACGGTCGGCACCGCGCCCCGCACCGCGCCCTATGGCACCGACGCGTCCGAGCTTCAGGCGCTGGCGCCCTGCGTGGTGCTTGGTCCCGGCGACATTGCTCAGGCCCACACGCCGACCGAATCGGTGCGCCTCGCCGCGCTAGGGGAGGCGGTGCCGATGTTCATGCGCATCGCAGAACGGATGCATGAAGCGCGAGGCTGACGCTGCTGATGGATGGGGCTTGTCCCGGCTGTCCGCGGCACGGTGTCGCGATGGATGGCCGGGAACGGGTCCCGGCCCAGACGACGTTGCAACTGGACGGCCGAACGGCGAAATTGCGTTAGGTAGTGGGTCAGTCTGAACGTCACCAGCCGACACAAAGCAGCGGCAGCCGGATCGCTTGACCCGAACCGCCGCTTTCGACCGAGGCTGTGTAAAAACGGCCGATTGTAACAGGCTCGGAGAATATCTTTCCTCGGCCGTTAGAGCCGGGCGCGAAAACGTAAGTGTTCTAGCGCCAGGGAGCCCGCTTTGAAGGTATGATGAGCGTAAATAGAACAACCTACTCTTTGGCAAAAGGCCCGCCGGGTTTTCACACAGCCTCGACCCAAAGCGGACCTTCAAAGTGAGGACGACTGCCCGTGAGGAGCGGCAAAACAGGCGAGATTTCTCCGGCAGAGGACAGGCATGTTGACAATTAGTCGCTGGGCTATCCTATTGCAACGGGATGAAAAGCACCATCCTTTTGAAGAGGCCGTCAATGGACCACCCGACAGCGGACCAGTTGGAATGTGGCTACAAGGCATTTCAGGCACGCGAATCGCGCGATGCCATGTACACGACCGCGACTTTCCTTGTTTGTCACTACTGGGGTCAGCCGGCAAAAATGGCCGACAGCCTCGGCGTTCTCCTGCTTACCTGGAATGGGGCACTCTACCGCTACGGCAGCTTTGACTTCGGCGAACTTGAGAAGTGCATTGAAAAAAATATTGTTATGCTTGAAGGTTACCGCGCGAAGACAATTGCAGATTACACCGCGAGTGATGAGCAGCCTGTCAAATGCCTATTCAATCAGTTCCTGGCAGCTTTGACAATCGCGGAGGGCAAAAAAAGAGGCGTGCGAAGCCCGGTAGCTACTGCAAAAGCGCTGCATTTATTAGCTCCCGGTTTCTTTCCGCTTTGGGATAAGAAGATCGCTTCGGCATACCGCTGTAACTATTCCCAAAAGCCGGACGAGAATTACATTGCATTTGTCAAGATATCACAAAGCATGGCGGGCAGTCTCCAGTCGATAGTCTTGCCAACCGGCAAAACGCTATTGAAGCTGATCGATGAGTACAATTATTCGAAATACACCAAAGGTTGGGTTTAACGATTGACCGAAACCTTGGCACGCACCAGAAGCAACACACCACCTGAACCGTCTCCCCTGGACTCACTAGGCTTGTGAATGTCCGGTATCCACCCGAACCGGCCGTAGCCCCGGCGCCAGGCCTGAACCACCCATCCGACCCGCTGCACCCACCCCAACTGACCCACTACCCTCCGTTGGCGGTTCCCGCCAACGAAGCCTCCGGCAGATTTTCGCCCGCACGTCGGAGAATGATGGCTCGGGTGATTGATCTCTGGTATTTCTCCATTAGTTAGTGTATATGACAATCCGAGTCAAGTAATTGCAACCGGAGACGACCCGCATGACACCCCCCACCAACGGCATCACCCCCGAAGTCATCCGCGAGATGATGCCGCCCTATCAGCTCAGCGCCGACCTGCTGGCGGCTGCGTTCGCCTCGATCCCCCCTCCCCCGCCTGACGCCACCCAAGCCTGGCGGCAGGAACGCGCCGCGCGGCTGGTGCAGGAGATCGCCGGATTGATGCCGGCCGACGCGCCGCAGGCGCGGATCGCCGCGCAGATCCTCATTGTGCGGGAGGCGACGGACGACACCTTCGCCCGGGTGAACACGCCGGGGCTGACGGTGGAGCAGATCTGCCGGCTACGGCGGACCGGGTCCGCTCTGACGAACTCGGTCGCGGTGTTGGAGCGCCTGCTGGCGCGGCACCAGCAGAAGCCGGTGCCGTTCTTCGGCACCGTGCTGGCGGAGGGGATCGATGTGGCGGCGGTCGCCGCGGGGTGGGGTGGCACGGGTTCGCGAGGGGAGGACGTGGGGGAGTCGGGTGGCGGGGAGGGTGAGGGTGGGTCGGTGCCGGTGGGGATGGCCGGGACGGCCCCGGCCATGACGGGGGAACGGGGGCCGGACGTGGTGATGGAAGCTGGTCCGGACGACACGGTGGTGTCGGGTGGGCGTGCGGGTGCGGGTGGGTTGACGGATGGGCCGGCGGCTGCGGGGATGGCCGGAACAAGTCCGGCCATGACGGTGAACTCAGGTCCGCCGCGTCCTCGGCAGGATGCCGATGCGTCCGTCGGGGTGGTCACGCGGCTGGATCAGGGGCCTGGCTGGACGCTCGATGTCGTGCGTCCGCGTGGGGACGGCGTGGCGGTTAGCGCCGCGCCGGAGCCGGTCGCATGATGGTGTGCGACTCCGCCGGCCCGGAACCGGCCGGAGGGGCCGGCACGTCGGGCTGCGGCAGACCTCGGGGCAATCCCAACCTGGCGCCGCGATGTGGGGCGAAGACGCGAGCGGGCCTCGCCTGCCAGGCGCCAGGCATGGCGAACGGGCGATGCAGGATCCATGGCGGGACGAGCACCGGCCCGCGGACGGCAAAGGGGTTCTCGAGGTTGGCCGCGGCTCACACGACGGACGGGACATACGCCGCGGCAAATTGGGTAAGGGACCGGTACTTCCGGGTGCTGGCTTGTCGCGTTCGGCTGTTCTGTGCCGCCAAGCTGCTCCGGGCCTATCTGCCGCCCGCGCTGGCGGCGCGGCTAGCGACCACACCGCCCGAGTTCATGCCGCCGGTGCACTACTCGAACACCCTCAATTCGGAAATCACGACAAAGACCCTATGGAGCGGGCGGCGTGACCCCGGAGGGACCCCCTGGGGGCCGTCCACGGCGAGATCGCGGCCGGGACCTCGGGGGCGGGCGGAGCAGCTTGCGGCGGCGCGGGCGGAGCGGGCGGTGCTGGCGCCGTGGCGGGCGGCGATCGCCGGGGCGCGGCTGGCCAAGCGGGAGGCGCTGGCGCAGCGTCGGGCGGCTCGAATCGCGAAAACCCGACAAAGACCCTATGGAGCCTCGGCCGGTGTCGGAACCGACTCGGCGAATCGGCCGGAGGTCGTCGCCGCTGTTGACGCTCGGCTGGAAGTGGCGCGGCTTGGTGCGGCGGAGGGTGGGGCTGACCCCTCTCCCCAACCCTCCCCCTCAAGGGGGGAGGGAGTAGCAGCAGCGTTAAGGTTCGGGCCGCGGCGGCCGACTCCGCGGGGCGTTGGCTCCAAAAGCGAGAATCACGACAAAGACCCTATGGACCCTCGAACGGTGCGGTGGCCTTGGGGCGGGCTGAAGGGGCGGCTGTGCGGCGGCACGCCCCTCGGTGGTCTGCTCCCCGGCGTCACCCAGCCCGGCACCTGGCAGGCCGTGCTCGAGGCGTCCAATGCAGCGGAGGCGAGGAAGGCCTGGAGGCCGCACCATGCGGCGGCGAACGGGGCAGCGACGGACGGGAGGGACAAGCCCCACGCCGTTACCCTAGCGCCTATGGGGCTTGTCCCGGCCATCCCCGCGGCACGGTGCCGCGATGGATGGCTGGGGACAACGCCCGGGACAAGCGCCCAGGGGCAAGTCCTACCGGCCAAGACGACGTTGCCACCAGATGGCCGACCTCAGAATTGCAGTCACGCGTTGGACGGTCTGGTATGCGGCTGGTCACTGGTGTGCCCATCGGCTACTGCAAGCATCCCGGCGGCGTCATTATCGCGACACATACCGGTGGCCCTAATAACTGACCGCTCGGCCGAAGTTGGGCCACTGATATGATACTAGCGGTCCAAAGTCTTGACGTACGCTGCCCACCCTCTGTCATGGCCGGGCCTGTCCTGGACATCCCCCCGCTCTCATCGCCGGCGCGTGCCTGCTACTTTCGCAATTTCGGTGGGGCGGGGATGGCCGGGTCAACCCCCGGGTCAAGCGCCCGGGGGCAAGGCCTACCGGCCACGACGGGTTGAGCGGCCCGTGCGAACGAACCGAGGGTCGAGGTTTTCGGCGGCTGGTATCAGTCCAGCGTCTCCAGCAGCCCCGCCAGCAACGCCGCGCGCTGCCCGAGATGGCGCCACAATATGTGCTCGTGGCTGGCGTGCGCGCCGGCGCCCAGGCAGCCCAGCCCGTCCAGCGTCGGGATACCCAACGCCGCGGTGAAGTTGCCGTCGGACCCGCCGCCGCGGTGCTGCTTCGGCAGGTCGATCCCCACGTCGGCGGCGATCGCCCGCGCCTTTTCGTACAGCCGCATGATCCCCTGGTCCTCGGCGAACGGCGGCCGGTTCATGCCGCCCTCCACGGTGATCCGGCACCCGGAGGTCACCGCTTGCAGCGCCAGGATCGCCCGCTCCATCCGCTCGCCGTCGGCGATCGAGCTGACCCGCAGGTCGATCTCGCAGCCGGCATCGGGGGAAATCACGTTCGGCCGCGAGCCGCCCCAGACCGGCGCGGCGTTCAGCGTGATGCCGCCGTCCAGGTCCACCATGCCGTGCAGCCGCAACACCTGATGGGCCAGCTCGACGATCGCCGAGGCACCGTCCTGGAACGAACCGCCGGAATGCGCGCCGACGCCTTGGATGCGCAGCACGAAGCGTCCGACCCCCTTGCGTGCGGTCACCGCCGCCCCGCGCGGCCCGGCAGGCTCGGGAACCAGCACATAGGCCGCACCCGCCGCCTCCCGCTCGATCCATTCGCGCGAGGTCGGGCTGCCCACCTCCTCGTCCGGCGTCAGCAGCAGCACGATCGGGCGGCGCGTTGCCACGCCCTGACGCAGGATCGAGCGCACCGCGTGGAACGCCATGAAGCTGCCGGCCTTCATGTCGTGGATGCCCGGGCCGTGCGCCTTCTCGCCGTCGACGCGAAACGGCATGGTTTCCAGCGTGCCCACGTCCCACACCGTGTCGAGATGGCCGGCCACCAGGATGTGGCCGTTGGCGCCACCTGATGCCCCGGGCGCGACGCTGGTGCGGGCGATCAGATTGTCGCCGTAGCCGTCGCGGCCGGGGATGCGCGTGATGCTCGCGCCGGCGCGGGCAAGCTCGGCCTCCGCCAGGTCCATCACCCGGTTGACCGCGGCGGCGTGCGTGGTGGGGGATTCGATTTTCACCCATTCGGCCAGCTCGGCCAGCAGGTCCTCGGAGCGTCCGGTCTCGGTCTGCGGCATCGCGGTGTCCGGCGAAGGTGGTGACTCGCAATCGGTTTGCCCGCAATCAGCAGTCCTGTCCACGTGGCGCGGTAGCGGCGGACTGTTGCAATGAGCTACACGACCGCCGCAGCGGGCTGCTGCAAAGCGGTGCCGTCCATTCCGGTCGCCGGCAGGCGCAGATGCGTCAGGATCGTCGGCGCCATATCGACGATGTGGGTCGGCTGAGCGCGCGTCGCGCCTGGCGTAAAGCCATCGCCGTCGATCATCAGGAACGGCGCCTGCTCGAACGCGGCAAGGCCGCCATGCTGCCCGGCGCCGACCGGGTGCGCCTCGCCCGAGCGCGGCATCGCCGCCAAGGCACTGCCTGGAACGCCGTACTGGTTCGGTGCCGTGCTCGCCCGCATCGACACGGCGAAGGCCAGGCCGTTGTGCGGCGCCTGGCCGACCGAGGCGAGCTCGTCCGCACCCAGCACGCGACCCGCCCAGTCACGCGAACGCAGGAAGGCGTCGAGCGCCGGGCGCAACGCGGCGCGCTCCGGGGCCAGATAGATCAGCGTGGAGGTGCCGTTGGACTGCGCCACGATGTCGGTCGACTCGCGGCCGGATTTCAGCCCCGCCGCAATCAGATCGCCCTCGACGTCGACCAGGCCGGACACCGTTTCATGTCCATGATCGGAGCCCACGATCAGCAGGACCTCGTCACCGCCCCGACGCAGCCGGTCGGCCGCTTCGATCACCGCGCCGGCGTGGCGATCGGCCTCGGCCAGCACGGCGAGATGCTCGGGCGAGCCCAGCGGCTGATCGTGCTGGATGTGGTCGGGCTCGGCGCACCAGAGCAGCGCCAGCGCGGGCCGACGCGCGCCCGGCGCCGTGGGCATGAGCGCCTTGGGAATCAGCGCCTCGGCGATGCAGCGCTCGGTCATGGTGCGGTCGCCGGCGGCGTCCGGCGTGACCTCCAGGCGGCCGGCCGCGACACGCCCGGGCGCAAACGAGCCGGCCCGATGGTGCAAATTGCCAAAACCGTCCGGGTCATGCGCGTAGGCGGCACCGGGCGAGACATTACTAAAAATCACCGCGCCGCCGTGCGGGGCCAGGCGCTCGGCCAGGGTCGGCTCGGCCAGCGCCTGGCCGGTCACCGCGCGCTTGTGCTGCAGGAACCCCGGCAGGCCGGCGTCGTGCGGCACCAGCACGCCGGCCTCCAGCAGTGCCATCGCGTTGCCCTGCAGGCCGTGCCGCGCCGGATGGCAGCCGGTGGCGAAGGTGGCGGAGACGCAGCGTGTCGCCGAGGGAAACGCCGACCGATGCGCCGCGAACGAGGTCGCCCGTGCGGCGAAGCGATGCAGGTTCGGCGTGCGCGCGGCGTCGATGAAGTCCCGTCGCAAGCCGTCGAGAATGACCACCACAACCCGGCGCATCACACGTCTTTCCGCTGCTTCACCGCATGGCAGCATTCGTTGACATCCAAGCCGGTTTGGCAATAGAGCGCGTCTTCCGTGGAGGGGTGCCCGAGTGGCTAAAGGGGACGGACTGTAAATCCGTTGGCGCACGCCTACGTTGGTTCGAATCCAACCCCCTCCACCAGCCCATCGCGCCCGGCGCCGGTCTCCGCCAGCTTCCCGATCTCGCCCGGCCCCCCGGTCTGGCCCGGCACTCTGCGGACGGGGTTCCGACCCGCCGCGTCTCTACTGCTATTTCGCCCGGTGCCGCGCGGGCCGCAGGTGCAACGACTGCGCGTTCAGTTCCCTCGCCTCTTTTGCTGGATGAACTGCTGGATATCCCGCGTCAGCTCTGCATTGTGACGATCCCATGCCGCCGGGTCGGTCTTGATCGCGTCGGCAACCAACGCGTCCACACTTCGCACAAACGCATCCAGCTCGGCCTCAGCGCGTTCGGCGGGCGGTTCTTCGCCCCTGAGCTGAAGTTCCGCCCCGATATCATCCAACGCCAGGCGAAGGTCGGGATCGACTGGATCGGGTGGCAGCTTGGCGAGTGTTTCCACCCATGCGTCTTTCAATGCGGCGCTGTCGGCGCTCGCGAAACGCCGGCCGCGTTCGACGTAGCCGCGGACCTTGTCCAGTTCCTCGCTCATCACGAATGGCAGAGCGTTGAGCAGGATCTCGGCGAAATCTGGATCGGCGGCATCCGCGGCAGCAGGTACGGTCTTCGGTTTTGAAGGGTGTTTCACGACCAGGACTCCCGCTGTACTACGCCGCGTCCGCGCTAACGCCTGCGCACCGTTGTATGATGGCATCGCGTTGGCAATGGCGGGTGGACTTGTGGGATCGTCCGATCCCGATTGGAGCCCATTTGGTGTCCTGCGGATGGTTTGTCGATTGGCCGGAAGCCGCCTCTATCAGTCCCCGTGAGAAGCCGGCGACTAGCCCCGCGCGGTCAGCTGCCGGCCATGCGCGCCCCCCTCGGTGTTTGTTGCAGCGCGACGTGCTGCCGGCGCCTCGGCGGAGGCCCGGATCGGATCAGGATACCATGCGTGGCGTCATGCCAGGGGCGAAAGTGTTGACTTTTCTCTGGTCTAGAAAATGCTGCACTTTCAGCAAGATGCTGCCGACTGGAAGAGTCTGGACGTGCGGCGCTTGGCATAAGCGGTCCGGGGCGGCGCGTCCGACTCCGATGACAGGATCGTTATGCTGAGCGCCGAACGTTCTGCCCCTTCCGGTCGGGAGCATTTCGCTGCAATGCCGTCCCGGCAACAGTGCCGCACACGGGAATCCGCCATCAGTGCGAGCCGGTTTCGGATGGGATTTCGATATGGGGGATTTGGCCCGGCATTGCCCTGGTTCGACTGGCGGCTGTCACGGCGTGCGAAGCTGTCGCCGGATGCAGGGCACGCCGTCGCCGAACGGCGCGCCGTGCAGGAGCGACGCGGGAACGTCACGGCTGGCGCGTGCTTAGGTCCGCTGTCTGCGATAGGTAGGCCCGGCCCCTCGCTCGACTGGGCCCCGCGCTACCGCCCGTCGAATCAGGCGGCGGCCTGCGCCGCCGTTTCGGCCAAAGCGGCAGCAGTGCCGGCCACCAACGCCCGGGCCCCCTCCAGTTCCGGCCCCGTGA
>PLXO01000310.1 GCA_003151425.1 Acetobacteraceae bacterium | reverse complement strand
GATTTTGCGACTCAGTAAGACTAGGGTGTTGTCACGGCCGCTGTGGCAGGCGTCGAACGACGCCGCCGCACCACCGGCGCGGACGGGGCCGGCGCATCGTTGTCGGATCGCGTCGCAACCTCAAGAAACGCCGAAACCGCTCCGGCATGGCCGCATTTCGGGCAGCGCTGCCTGTGGCATGCGTGGCAGTAGGTGCGGCCACAGCCGGCGCACGGCGCCAGCCCCGCGGGGGCGACCAGGTGCAACGCCTCGTCGCACACCAGGCGTGGCCGCTCAGTCGACCAGCTCGCCTCGCAGGGCGGCATCTCGAGCCGGCGTGCGAGCGGGTTCCAGTCCAACGCCATCACCCGCTCGGCCTTGCGGCGGCGGATCTGCACGGTCAGCCGATGTACCGGCATCACCAGGTCCAGCGTCTGCACCCAGTCCACCGTCACGCGCAGCGCATACTTGTGCGCGAGGTCGTCGAGTTTGGCGCGGTAGTCCTGCGCGATCGCGGCGATGCGCAGATCCTCTCGCTGCCGGCCAGCATCGCCAGCCGCCAGTTGCGCCGCTCGCCGCGACGCCTCGCGGTGCAGGTCGTTGTGGTAGGCGTGCAGCCGGTCCAGGTCGCGATCCAGCCGCCGGCGCAACCCCGCCACGAAAGGCGCCAGGGCCGCCTCGACCCGCGCGGGGAGAGCGCTTCGCACCCGATCGATCACCCGTGCGCGGTCCCAGTCCCGCGGCAGCGCCGCATCTTCCGGCAGGGCGCTGTCCCCGTTATCGGCAGCGCCGTCGGCCGACCCGCCGTCCCTGACCAGCCCCCGGTCCCTGACCGGCCCCCAGACCCTGACCAACCCAGCGTCGCTGACCAGCCCCCCATCCCCGGCCAGGAATCGCGCCATCCGGTCCGGCAACACGTCGGGCATCGCGCCGGTCGCCAGATTGATCGCCAGGCGCTGCGTGCCCGCCCGCTTCTCGTCCGACAGCGCCGTGAAGCGGAACTCCAGCACCAGGTAACGGGTCCAGGCCGGCGCGGCGTCGAGCAGCCGGTAAGTGGCGTTCTCCAGCCCCAGTTCCTTCTCCAGCAAGCGCTCGGCGTCCGGCACCTTACGGGTTCCGGGGTCCAGCACGCGCCGGCTCCAGCGCCCACGCTCGCCGATCACCCGCTCGAACCGGGCGAGCCAGTCGCTTTCGATGCCGACCCGCTGCGCACCCTCGGGGAAGGTCGGGCCGAAGCCGAACCGGCAGAACTCTGCCACGCCCAGCGCCTGCTGCAACTTCGGCGGCGCCAGGACCTCCAGCCCACCGGGTTCGAGCGGCTCGACCAGCGCGCCGTCCTCGGCCAGCAGATCGGCGACGAAACGGTGCATGCGGCCTTCCTCAAGCGGCATCCAGCTCGCTCCCGAACAGTGCCTCGTCCAGTTGCTTGGCATCCGTGTACTGCCGCCGCGCCGCCAGGAGCTGGTCTTCCAGCGCGGTGAAGGCGGCGGTGCGACCCTCCTCGGTCGTCTGCAGCCATGCATCGAGGATCATCGAGGAGAAATCCTGCTGGTCGTCGATCTCGCCAAGGATGGCGCCGACCTCGCCAACCACGAGCTCGAACATGTTGATCTTCTCGTCGAGGATCCGCAGCATCGCATCCTCGATGGTGCCAGCGGTCGCCAGGTTGAACACGAACACCTCGCGCGTCTGGCCGATCCGGTCGATGCGGCCGATGCGCTGCTCGATCGCCATCGGGTTCCACGGGATGTCGAAATTTACCAGCGTGTTGCAGAATTGCAGGTTGCGCCCCTCGCCGCCGGACTCACTGCACAGCAGCAGTTTCCCCGAGTCGGCAAATGCCGCCACCGCAGCGTCCTTTTCGGGTCCCGACATGCTGCCGTCGAACAGCAGCGGCGCCATGCCGTGCCGGCGCAGCAGCTCGGCCAGGTGGGTCATGCTGTCGCGATGATGGACGAACACCATCTTCTTTTCGGTGGGGTTCTGCGCCAGCAGCTTCAGCAGCGCGTCCTGCTTGGCGCCGGCGGAAACCGCCTCGTAGCGCGCGAGAAGCGCTGCCCAACCCGGGTCCCCCCGGCCCGAGTCCCCCCGGCTCGAATCCCTCGTGTGCCGTCCAACGAATCGCGCGATCGCGGCGGCGGCGGCGGCCGGCGAGGACCCGGCGGCGGACAGCAGATGCTGCACCGCGAGGCTGGCCTGCCCGCCGGTCGCAGCGCTGCGCGCGAGCGCGGTCAGGTCCTGGTAGCACGCCGCCTCGACCGCATCCGGCACCGCGCGGATGGTGGCGGCATGGCGGCGCGGCAGGCGCAGCGCGGCGAGCGCGCGGGTGTTGCGCACCATCACCCCGCGCATCAGGCCGCGCAGCCGGTCGCGGTTGGCCGGCTCGCGTGGCTTGCCCGGCGTCATGTAGGCGGTCCGGAACTCCGTCTGCGTGCGGAAGATGCCAGGCTGCAACAGGGTCAGCAGGTTGTACAGTTCGAGCAGGCTGTTCTGCACCGGCGTCGCCGACAGCAGCAGCAGGAATCGCTTTTGCAGCGCGTTCACCAGCCGGTAGCTGGCGCTGGCCTGGTCGCGCAGGTGATGCGCCTCGTCGACCACCACGACGTCGTAGGTGCGCTGCGCCAGCAGGTCGGCGTGCTCGCGGCGGCGCGCCAGGGCGATCGAGGCGATAACCCGCGGCTGCGACCAGAACGCCTCGGGATCGCTGCGCAGCAACGCGTCGTGTGACGTGGCGCAGTCGATGCTGAACTTGCTCGCCATCTCGTCGCGCCATTGTCCGACCAGCGGCGCGGGCGTCAGGATCAGCACGCGTTCGGCCATGCCGCGCAGCATGTATTCCTTCAGCACCATGCCGGCCTCGATGGTCTTGCCGAGTCCGACCTCATCGGCCAGCAGCACCCGGCCGCGGTACTGCTTGAGCACCTTGCGGACCGTCTCGATCTGGTACCAGTGCGCCTCCACCCCGCGCAGGGCCGGCAGACAGAGCAGTTCGTCGAACCCTTCCATCAGGCCGAGCTGCGTCAGCTCGGCGCGCAGCCGGAACCACGCCGGGTCGGGCGCGGTGCCACCGAGCTGGATGGCTTCCGGATCGGCAAGCTCGAATGCAAGGTCCAGGGCCAGGTCCAGCCGAGGCAGATCGGGGATGGGCGGCGGCGTGCTGGCGGCGGGCGTTTTCGGATCGGTTCGGTTCGAAGTCGGTGCCGGCCTGATGACGCGCTTGCCGGCCGCCGGCCGCTTCCCATCCGCCCGATTCGCGTCCGTCGGCTTCCCGCCGCCCGTCCGACCGGTGCCTTGCTTGTTCAAGCCTGGTCGCGCTGCAAGAGGCTGGCGGGTGGCGCGGAGAGCTATCAGTTGCTGGACCAGCCACGGCGCCATCGCCCGGCGGCCGACAAACCAGCGGAGGGCCGTCTGGATATCAAGCAGCCCATCCCGCTCCAGCAATGAGCGCGCACGGGCAGTGCATCCCTGCCGCGCCAGGGCCAGCGCGGTCAGCAGCGTGACCTCGTTGCCCGCCCCATATTTCCGCTCATGGCGTTTGAGGAAGCCGATTGCCCGCTCCGGCAGCCCCGCCACCACCGCGGCGAGAGCGGCCAACAACAGCAGCGCGGGGTCGACCGGACACGCTTGGAGTGCGGCCTCTGCGATGCGCAGCGCGTCGGGGGAAAGATCGGCCAAAGCGGGGTACAACCGGTTCAGCCAATAGGCTCGGGCGCCCTCTTTCGAGGCCTGCACCTTCGGCAATTCGGCCACGCCAGGCAACAGGGGCTGCCTGCCCCGGCCAACCAAGGATGCGCCACCATCCATCGTTCCGGTTTCCTTTGCCGCAGTGACGCGATTAGACACGCCCAGTGCGCCTGACGCAACATCTGGATGCTGTAACCTCACGGGGCATCAACCTGTTGCGTGCAGAGGAGTACGTTGCAGCGACGCGTCGTAGCGACTCGGTCACTGGCAGCGCCATCGTGGCCCAGCCCCCAGCCGGTTGGTCGGATGGCAGGGGACCGTCGGCGGCTCGGGACGCGCGAGCACAGCGAGGACCCACCTTTTGGCGAGCCCGAGCACCGTGGCATCCGTGCCGCATTTACTCAGGGGATGAGACGGGTCTACGGACTATTGACCAAACTAATGGTAACCAGTATCGTATGCAGGACGACGAATTCGAGTGGGACGACATCAAAGCCGCCGACAACAAGCGCGAGCATGGCATTTCGTTCGACTGGGGTGTCCATTTAACCGGAGTGCGGGATTTGCCTCCACGGGCGGCTCGGCGAAGGTCGCGCCAATGTGGGCGGATGTCCGCGTTGTCTCGGCGGCTCGGGACGTTCCATTGCCCCAGTCTACGCCCAACTCCGGTTAAATGGATACCCCAGTCGTTCGAAATGGCCCGCGTGGCGTTCCAGGATGCGTTTTCGATCGAGCGGGTCGATCGAGGCCATGATGATCCTGAGGAACGCTTTGCCTTGCTCGGGATGGTTGAAGATCGGCTGCTGTTCGTTTCTTACACCCTGAGAGCGGAGAGGATTCGCATCATATCAGCCAGGAAAGCCGAACCCCATGAGCGACGCCGATACCACAATGAAAACCGCAAGGTTTGATTGGAGCCGCATCGACGCGATGACGGACGAGCAAGTCCACGCGGCGGCGATGAAAGACCCGGATGCGCGGCCAATGACGGACGCGGAGTGGGACGCGGCTCCGAAGGTGCCGCGCGCGAAGACGCTGCGCCGTGCGCTGGGACTGACACAGGAAGAATTTGCGGCGCGCTTTCAGATCCCGCTCGGCACGCTGCGCGACTGGGAACAGGGGAAGGCCGAACCCGATCAATCAGCGCGTGCCTATCTGCGAGCCATCGCCGGCGACGCCGCGGCGGTGCAGCGCGCGTTACAAGCCGGCCCTCGTCCCCGCTAAACCAGACGATCTGCAAGCGGTCACTTGGCATCTCGCATCCCGCTCGATGCCGAATTCCGCAAAGGGCTTGAGGCCAAGGCCGAGCAGATCCTCGACAAGTACAAAGACCGTGCCCGCTGGTGAATCTGTTCATCCAGGAATAAGCAGAGCAGGACATACTCCGTCAGGTCGAATGGTAGGCAGACAACGGTCTGCCCGACATCGCCCGGCGCTTCTATGCCGCTGCTCTCGACGCCATCGACGCGCTACAGGCTATGCCTGACGCCGGGCCGCCCAAGCCGACCAGTAACCCTCGCCTTGCCGGTCTCCCCGCGATGCGGGATTGATTCAGTCCTGCCGGACGAAACCGACGTCGCGACACTACGAGCGCTTCATCACGACCGGTTCGAGGTGGCGTATCGGCTGGACGCGATTGGCACCCGGGAGCGCGCGGCCGGCGATTAGCGTCCCGCCGCTTGCATTTACCGAGCGCTCAACGCGCCCGGGTCTCCGCTGCATGGAACACGCCTTAAGATAAGAGTTCGCCACCGCGTTGCCGACAAGCCGGTCATGGTGGTCCGGCGCTGCGAGACCGCGCAAGCAAACGGCGGCGGGCCTCGACCCGCCGCCGTTCGTTGCTCGCCGCCAAGCCGCCGCTTAGTCAGCGGCCAGCGCCATCTGACGCCGGGCGATCACCTTGCCGACGTGATCCTCCACCGCCTCGGACACCGCATCGGCGTGCTCGGCGAAGACGTGGTCGGCGCCGGCGAACACGCGGTAGTCCACCTGCACGCCCTTCTGGGTGTTCAGCTTGTCCACCAGCTTGCGCACCGCCGGCTCCGGCACCAGCTCGTCGGTGTCGCCCTGGATCATCAGGCCGCCACAGGGGCAGGGGGCCAGGAAGCCGAAATCATAGTGGTTGGCCGGCGGCGCGACGCTGACCCAGCCGGAGATCTCCGGCCGGCGCATCAGCAGTTGCATGCCGATGAACGCGCCGAACGAGTAGCCGGCGATCCACAGCCCGGCCGAGTTCGGGTTCACCGCCTGCATCCAGTCGAGCGCCGCCGCGGCATCGCCGATCTCGCCGATGCCCCCGTCATAGCGGCCCTGGCTACGGCCGACACCGCGGAAGTTGAACCGCATCACCGAGCAGCCCAGCCGCTGGAACGACTGGTACGTCGCGTAGGTGATCCGGTTGTTCATCGTCCCGCCGTGCAGCGGGTGTGGATGAAGTACCAGCGCAACCGGCGCCCCAGGCTCCTTGGAATGGTGGTAGCGGCCTTCAAGCCGGCCGTCTGGGCCGGCAAACATCACCTCTGGCATGGCGTCCCGAAATCCGTTTGTTTGTGACCTCCGACGACACAGGCGCGCGCCCTCACGACCCGCACTGTCCCCGGTTTCATAGCCAACGTACTGCCCCGCGAAGCCCAAATCCGACGGGCGCGGATACGACGGGCGCGATCCGAACGAGGTGGGGCGCAATCCGTCGCAGACACAGCCCCGGGCACGAATTGTTGACTCGTACAGTCGGGAACTTATAGCCTGCTCATGGCGGCATCGTGCCGCAAGGATCGCATCCCCCGTCCAGACATTCGGCCCCCCGAACCGGCCGGGCCCCCGGGACTTGGGCTTCTGCTTCCCAGGGCAGGCGCACTATAATGGGGGTTGGTGGCCATTGTTAAATGGAATCATCGCATGGCTTTCATGTTCTTGCGTGAGACGGTGCGGACATATCGCGAACGCGACCCGGCGGCGCGCTCTTTCCTCGAGGTCCTGCTGTGCTACCCCGGGGTGCACGCCGTCATGTGGCACAAGCTGTCCCACGCGCTGTGGTGCGCGAACCTGCGGCTGCTCGGGCGATTCTCCTCCCACATCGCGCGCTGGCTCACCGGCATCGAGATCCATCCCGCGGCCAAGCTGGGCCGCCGCCTGGTGATCGACCACGGCATGGGCGTGGTGATCGGCGAAACCGCCGAAATCGGCGACGACTGCTACCTGTACCACCAGGTCACGCTCGGCGTGGCGCGCGCCCAGGGCGGCAAGCGCCACCCGACGGTCGGCAACAACGTCATCATCGGCGCCGGAGCCAAGGTGCTGGGGCCGATCACGATCGGCGACAACGCCCGGGTCGGCTCGAACGCGGTGGTGCTGGAGCCGGTGCCAGCCGACACGACCGTCGTCGGCATCCCGGCTCGCCCGGTCGATCGCTCACCAATACGTGACCGGCCGGCGGGCACGAAGACGCGTGGCTTCGACCCCTACGGCATCCCGTCCGACGGCAGCCTGGATCCGTTGCTGCACGACCTGGACGAGCTGCACTGCGAGCTGGCCGAACTGGAGGCGCGGGTGGCGCGGCTGGCCATCGAGCAGGTCCGGCAGCGCCAGCTAACAGCCG
Organism: Acetobacteraceae bacterium; assembly: GCA_003151425.1. Taxonomy (GTDB): domain Bacteria; phylum Pseudomonadota; class Alphaproteobacteria; order Acetobacterales; family Acetobacteraceae; genus Palsa-883. The sequence continues at coordinate 10,782 of PLXO01000310.1, read as the reverse complement.
GCCAGCCAGCGGCCGACCAGCCGGCAGCCGAGTAGCCGGCAGCCGAGCAGCGGTCATGCAGCTTTCCACGCGCGGCCGCTACGCGGTGATGGCGATGGTCGATCTGGCCGTGCGGGCGCGCTGCGCTACGGCATCCTCCCAGATGGCCTGCCCGCCAGTCTGCGCGCCGGTCTGCCTGTCGGAGATCGCCGCCAGCCAGCACCTCAGCCTGTCCTACCTGGAGCAGTTGTTCGGCAGGCTGCGGCGTGCCGGGCTAGTGACCGCGCTGCGCGGCCCCGGCGGCGGCTATCGGCTGGCGCGCCCAGCAAGTGAGGTGTCGATCGCGGCGATCGTCGCCGCGGTGGACGAGCAGATCCGCGCCACGCGCTGCGAGGCGGGCGAGCCGGGATGCATGGCGGGCGCCGGCCCAGACGGCACCGCCGGACGCTGCCAGACGCACGATCTGTGGTTCGAACTGGGGCGGCAGATCCGCTTGTTCCTGGAAGGCGTGACTTTGGCCGACGTGGTCGACGGCCAGGTGGCCGGCCGCGCGGTGGCGACGACCACCGCCCAAGTCGCGCCGATTATCGCCGCCCAAATGGTGCCAACCCCCGCCGCTCATCAGGAACCGGTTCCCACCGCTCATGCAGTGCCGAGTCTCGCCGCTCATGCGGTGCCGGTTCTCGCCGCCCGCGCGGCCCCGCTCGCCGCCGACTAGCGATGCATTACCTTGACGCCAATGCCACGGAGCCCCTGCGCCCGGCGGCGCGCGCCGCGGTGCTGGCGGCGTTGGAGCTGACCGGCAACCCGTCCTCGGTGCACGGCGCCGGCCGCGCGGCGCGCCGCGTCGTCGAGGCGGCGCGCATCTCGCTCGCGCTGTGCTTCGGTGGCCGGCCGGAGGACCTGGTGTTCACCTCCGGCGCAACCGAGGCCAACGCGCTGGCGATCCATGCGTTGGGCGGCGGTAAGGATCGTGCCGGGCGGCGCGTGATCGTCAGTGCCACCGAGCATGACGCGGTGCTGGCGGCGGCCCCGGATGCGATGGTGCTACCGGTCAACCGAGACGGGGTGGCCGAGCTCGACGTCCTGGCCCGCCTGCTGACGGACGGCGGCCCGGCGCTGGTCTGCCTGATGCTCGCCAACAACGAGACCGGCACCCTGCAGCCGATCGCCGAGGCGGCCTCGCTGTGCCGGCGCCATGGGGCGTGGCTGCACGTCGACGCCGTGCAGGCCGCCGGGCGCATCCCGGTCGATCTGGCGGCACTCGGCGCGCACAGCCTGGCGTTGTCCTCGCACAAGTTGGGCGGCCCGATGGGTGCCGGCGCGCTGCTGCTGGCCCCCGAGGTCTCGGCGGTGAACGCGCTGATCCGCGGCGGCGGGCAGGAGCGCGGCCGGCGCGGCGGCACCCCACCGGTGCCGGCGATTGCGGGGTTCGCCGCCGCCACGTCGACCGACTCGCCGAAACTGGCCGCCGCTTCGACCGACCCGACAGAGCCGGCCGCCGCTTCGACCGACCCGACGAAGCTGGCGCATCTGCGTGATGCAATCGAGCGGATCGCGATCGATGCGGGGGCCGTGGTCTGCAGCGGCGGCGCGCCGCGCCTGGCCAACACCACCTGCCTCGCGCTGCCCGGGGTGCGGGCGGACGCGCAGGTGATCGCGCTCGACCTGGAGGGGATCGCGGTCAGCGCCGGCGCCGCGTGCAGCTCCGGCAAGGTGACCTCCAGCCACGTGCTGGCGGCAATGGGGCTCGGCGCGTTGGCCGGGCAGGCGATCCGCGTCTCCCTGCCGTGGAATGCGACCGCGGCCGACGTCGACGCGTTCGCCGCCGCCTATCCACGCATGGCGGCGCGGCTGCGCGTGGCCCTGGCATCGCGTGCCGCCTGACGCCACATTTGCCGCCATGACCACGCCCCATGACCACGCTCCCATGACCGCGCCCCCATGACACGTCCGCGATGAGCACAATAATTCCGCCCCCGCGTCCCAACCGCCCGGTCTACCTGGACAACCAGGCAACCACGCGCTGCGACCCGCGCGTGCTGGCGGTCATGCTGCCGTGGTTCAGCGAGCACTACGGCAACCCGCACAGCGTCGAGCACGTGATGGGCACCGAGGCCGAATCGGCGGCCGAGGAGGCGCGGGGGCATGTCGCCGCGCTGATCGGCGCAGAGGCGCGCGAGGTGGTGTTCACCTCCGGCGCGACCGAGAGCAACAACATCGCCATCAAGGGCGCGGCTCGCCACGCGTTGCGCAGCGGCAGCGACCGCCGCCGCGTCATCACCGTCGCCACCGAGCACAAATGTGTCCTGGAATCGGTGGCCGACCTGCAACAGGAAGGCTTCGAGGCGATCTTCCTGCAGGTGCGCTCCGACGGACTGCTTGATCCCGACGTGCTGCGCGACGCGCTGGTTGTCCCCACGCTGCTGGTCAGCGTGATGACGGTGAACAACGAGATCGGCGTGGTGCAGGACATTCCCACCCTGGCGGCGATCGCCAAGGCAGCCGGCGCGCTGTTCCACACCGACGCGGCGCAGGGTGTGGGCAAGGTGCCGATCGACGTGACCGCCTGGAAAGTCGATCTGCTGTCGCTGTCGGGCCACAAGATATATGGACCGAAGGGCGTCGGCGCGCTGTATGTCCGCCGCCGGCCGCGGGTGCGGCTGGTACCTTTGTTCTCCGGTGGAGGCCAGGAACGCGGCTTGCGCTCCGGCACGCTGCCGGCGCCGCTGGCCATCGGGCTGGGCGAGGCCTGTCGTTTGGCGCTCGCCGAGATGGCCGAGGAAGCCACCCGCATCGCCGCGCTGCGCGCCCGCCTGCTGGACCGGCTGCACACCGCGCTGCCGGAGGTGCGGGTCAATGCCAACATGGAGGCGCGCATCCCCGGCAACCTCAACCTGACCTTCCCGGCGGTTACCGCGGCCGAGCTGATGGCGCGGGTGCCGGATCTGTGCGTCTCGACCGGTTCCGCGTGTTCATCCGCCGAGATCGAGCCGTCTTATGTACTGAGCGCGCTCGGCCTGCCGCCCGAGGAAGCCGCGCGCAGCTTGCGCATCGGGATTGGACGCTTTACCTCCCCGGCCGATATCGACTTTGCCGCCAACGCGCTGGCGGCCGCGCATGCGGGGATGCCCACGCCGGCGGTCGGAGCGCTCCCCGGGGCGTTCCCTGGGGCCTGAACGAAAGCGACGACCCGATGCCCAAGATGACCTTCATCGAGCGCGACGGCACGCGCCGCGAGGTCGACGCGCCGCTCGGCCTGTCGGTGCTGGAGATCGCGCACCAGCACGGCGTGGACATCGAGGGCGCCTGCGAAGGCTCGCTGGCCTGCTCGACCTGCCATGTGATCGTGGACCCCGCCTGGTTCCGCAAGCTGGCCGAGCCGACCGAGGATGAGGAGGACATGCTCGATCTCGCGTTCGGGCTGGCCGAGACCTCGCGGCTGGGGTGCCAGATTGTGATCACCGAGGAGCTCGACGGGCTGGTGGTGAAGCTGCCGGCCGGCAGTCGCAACATGCTGAACGGGTAGAGATGCGCTCGCTTACACTTCTCCCCCTCCCCTTGAGGGAGGGGGTTGGGGGGAGGGGTTCGTGCCAGGGTCGCTCCGAAGCTTTGTGCCGCGATAACCCCTCCCCCCACCCGCCTCCTTCAAGGGGAAAGGGAGAGGCGAAGCCATCCCACCACCCAACCTCCACCACCCTCCCATGCGCATAGTTGTCGCAATGTCGGGCGGCGTCGACAGCAGCGTGACCGCGGGGTTGCTGCATGAGGCCGGGCACGAGGTGATCGGCGTTACGCTGCAGCTCTACGATCATGGCGCCGCGATGGGGCGGAAGGGGGCGTGCTGCGCCGGGCAGGACATCCATGACGCCCGCGCCGTCGCCGACCGGCTGGGCATCCCACACTACGTGATCGACGCACAGGCCCGCTTTGCCGACGCGGTGATCGCCGACTTCGCCGACACCTACGCCGCCGGCGAGACGCCGGTGCCCTGCGTCCGCTGCAACCAGACGGTGAAGTTCAACGACCTGACCGCGCTGGCACGCGGCCTCGGGGCAGGCCGGCTGGCGACCGGGCACTATGTGCGCCGGATGGACGGACCCGACGGCCCCGAACTGCACCGCGCGGCGGACCCGGCCCGCGATCAGAGCTGGTTCCTGTTTGCCACCACGCGCGCGCAGCTCGACTTCGCGCTGTTCCCGCTGGGCGGCATGCCGGACAAGGCGGCGGTGCGGCGCGAGGCGGTCCGGCTCGGCCTCGACGTGGCGGCCAAGCCGGACAGCCAGGACATCTGCTTCGTCCCGGCCGGCAGCTACGCGGATGTGGTGGCGCGGCTGCGGCCGGATGCCGCGGCGCCGGGGGATATCGTCGATCGCGCCGGACGGATCGTGGGCCGGCACGATGCGGTGGCGCGCTACACCGTCGGCCAGGCGAAGCGGCTCGGCGCGGCGTCCGAGGTGGGCGGTGTGGCGCAGGTTGTGATCGCCTTGGATGCACGCACCCGCAGGGTCGTGGTCGGGCCGCGCACCGAAGGCACGACGCTTGTAGCGTTGCGCGAGGTCAACTGGCTGATCGAGCCGCCGGAGGCTCCGCTGCGGTGCCAGATCAAGCTGCGCGCCCGCGACGTGCCGCGGCCGGCGTCCGTGTGCGTGACCGCGGTGGGCGCCGAGGTGGTACTGGATACGCCCGCGCTGCCGGCGCCCGGGCAGGCGTGCGTGTTTTATGATGGGGATCGTGTGCTGGGTGGTGGGTTCATCCGGGCCCCGGCGGTTGACGCGGCGGGGGCGGCGAGGCTATCTCCGCGCCCTCGCGGATCGGATGGCGGTGTAGCTCAGCGGTAGAGCAGGGGAATCATAATCCCTTGGTCGGTGGTTCAAATCCGCCCACCGCTACCATCTGAGCAGTTGAAATGATGAGATAATCTCGTTACGCGATAGCATGACCTGCCGAGGTTGATTGGTTCTCAACAGGACATAGGGGCGGAAAAGATCGTCAGCGCCGGCCCGGGCCGCTGCGATGCACAAGTCCATCCCGCCGGCGTCACGCCTTGCGGCCCCATACCTGCCGCCCAACGACCCAGCGATGGGTAAAACCTTCCGGCGACTGGCATGAGACGGGACCTCCACCTGCGCGCCCTCGCAAACGCTTCGTTCATTCTCTGAGTGCTATTGTCGGCCAGGACAACACTTTGGCCGTCATGTCACAGACCACCCTGCCGCTGGTTGCCTCCCACCATCCCACCACGTTCCTGGAGCGCGGTGTCTCGGTCCCGTTCACCACGCCGATGCTGCTTGGCGCCCGGGCACGCCCGTCCGACCGTGGCGGGATCGAGCTGATTGTCGCCAACCCGTCCGGCGGACGCGGGACCTACATCCTGCCCTGGACCGGCATCTGCCGCCTCTGCCGGCCGACGGTGCATGACATCCGCCTGTATCAGGGAATCGCGGAGCGCCAGGGCGTCACACCCGCAATGATCCGGGCCGCCGCACGGGCTGTGGCGGTGCAGGGCCTGGCTGGACACGAAGCCGCGGAAGCAGCCTCGATCGCGCAAGCGGACGAAATACGGGATCGGCTGTCGACCAATTTTCTGCTGATGGTCGCCGCCATCAGGCAGACCGATCCCACTGGCATCATCGATGAGATGGAGGTGACAACGCGACACCCGGCGCTGCAGCAGCGCGCCAAGTTCAGTATCGACAGCATCGCGCCGCGTCTGGGCCGCACCTCGGAGGCGGTGTTCAGCGACCTGGAGCAGTTGGCCGGCGTGCTGACGCCAGTCGGGCTCGAGCAGCAGGTTCCCCCGGCGCGCGTGCCACGGCTGCTCGCCGCGATCGCCCGCTTTCGCGCCGCCGCCATGCTGTGGGCGCGTGACAATCCGGATAGCAGCGGCGCACAGGCCAGCCTGGCGGCGACCATCGCTGGCGTGACGATCACCTGTGCGGAGAACACGCTGGCCGATGCCCGCGCCAGCACGGAGTCCATCACGGACCTGCTGAAGGAATGGATTGCCGCGCCCGAACCGGTTGCCCGCCGCCTTGCCCGCACGGAGTGGCTGGTGGATGGCTGGGAGCAAATTTGCCTGTTGTGGGAGAGCACCACCACCACGGCAGAGCGCCGCGTCGCGATGATGGAGCTCGCCTGGATGGTGCCGATCCTGCCGAAGGAAGTCTCCTCCTGGCTGAGCCGCCAGGTCGACACCGAGGTGACGCGCCGCGTGGGGCGGATCGTGCCGGCCAACATCGACTGGCGCACCGGCATGTATTTCGCCCGTGTCTCGCGCAACGAGCATCTGCGCGCACTGGCCATGTAGGCCGGCCAAGGAAGGTTTCACATGCAACCAGCGTCTCCCAACCTTGCACGGAGCGAACTGCGCGACCTGCGCCGCGGTCTGGCCACCGTGACCGACCCCCAGCTTGTTCAGGTCGTCGCCCTGATCGACCGGATGGCGGACCGCGGCGCGGCCGATGCGCTGATCGAACCGCTGCGCGCGCGTCTCGGGCAGGTCCGTCCACCGCGCCCGCTGCGCTTCAGCCGCCTGCTGTTCCTGCCGCTCGACCCCGTGATCGTCCCGGCGGCAGGGTTTCGCGCGGGAACACCGACGGTTCCGCGCACCGCCGTGGCACCGTTAGCGGCCGCGGTGCAAGCCGCGCTCGGGCCGTACGCGGCCGAGATCGAGGCGGCTATCGTCGGGCGCACCACAGCGGATGTCGAGACAGTCCAGCGCGTCGGCGAGGGATTGTGGCCCGAGGCCGCCACCGTCCTGGCCCGCGCGCCACAGCCGCCGGGCTGGGCCGCGGCCGGGCTGCCGGCCGCTCTATACAGGCCGCTCGCCGCGGGAATTGCAGCGGTGCTGGAGCAGGCGGTGGCGCTGCAGACCGTCATTGCCGACGGCATGGCCGGGCTGCCGATCAGCGTTGAGGTGGTGGACGCGGCCCTGGCGAAGGCCGCCGCAAATGGGCCGTCGGCATGCAGTTTTGTGCTTGCCGTGCTGCTCAGTCGTCTGCCCGACGCGGATGTAGTACTTCAGCGCGCCAACGTCTGGACCGCGCAGCAAGGCAATCCCGCCCTGCGTGCCGCGTTCGACCAGGCGTCCGAGGCGCAGTTCACTCTGCTTGAATCGCATGACGACGCGGAGACCGAGATGGTGGGACCCGATCTCGCCGCGGCCGGCGCCCAGGTGCACCGCATCATCGGCCTGCTCGCGCGGCTCGGCGACGCGACCGCGCCGGCGGCACGCCGCGCCCGGGTCGAGGCGATTCGCAATCGGCTGGACGCAAGCTGCCGTACTCGCTTCGCCAACAGCCTGGCCAGCGAGTTCCTGGCGCCTCTGCACGCGTCGGTTCAGTCGGCGGAACCGGCGGCACTGCAGCGACTGGAGACGACGGCGCGCCAGCTTCGCGCGCTGGAGAGCGAGGCGCGCTGTCTCGGCAGCGCACCGTCCTATGACGCGTTGCTGAGCGAGACCGCGATCGTGGTGCGCAATCTTGCGCCCGACACGGGGCTGGGGCTGGCCGAGAAGGTGCGCCTGATCGAGATCCTTGCCGGGCCGGAGGAGGCACTCGCGCTGCTGACCTGACGCACGCATCGATTTCACGCAGATTGATGCCGTACTCACGGGTCCTGACGCGGTGCCGGCGGCGCAGAACCTTCACTCGTTCGTACCGCGGGCGCACATTGACCTGGTCGCCACATGACGACCCAGCGTTCGTGCCGATCATCGGCGGACCAACGCGGCGACCGAGGACATGATGACATATCAGGACACCGCGATCACCGCCGAGACGGCCCCCGCCGGCGATACGATGGTTGCCGACCGTGACCGTCGCATGTCCCGGTCAGCAAACCCGTGGGGCAGTCATCACACGGCGATGCGCGCCGACCCGGGCCGTCGCACGCCGCTGGTACTGGTGTTGGAGGATCGGCAGGAAATGTCCGACGCGATGCGCGGGTTGTGCGGCTTCCTCAACATCGGCGTCGATCGGATCGATTGCGACGAGGACCTGCTGCCATTTCTCCAGCGGTGCCGGCCAATGGCGGTGGTCGCCGCCATGGACGCCGAGGGCCAGGATGGTGGAAACGTGCTGATGGCCGTGGCGCGGCACGATCCCAGTCTTCCGGTGCTGCTGATGACCGACGGCGATCCGGTCCTGGCGGGTGCCGTCGACGCGGTGACCGAGGTGTGGGGCATGACCGGGGTGGTGCAGGCCGGCGCGTGGCCCTCGCCCGGCAGCATCGTCGAGTTCCTGTGCCGGGCTGGCCTGCAAGGACAGTGTCTCGCGCTAATGCCGGCCTGACGCTCCTTCTCCCCCTCCCCTTGAGGGAGGGGGTTGGGGGAGGGGATCTCAGGTCAGTGCCCAGAGCGGGTCCTTCAGCCGCGCGACAAACGCCCGATGCGCGGCGATCTCCGCCGCGGTCGGGACGATGGGGTGGGGCACGCGCGGGCCGGAGTGGGTGTAGACGGCCGACGGCTGGCTGCCGGCGTCGAGCGTCAGCGACAGGCCGCGCTGCCGCCCGCCGGTCAGCTCGACGTACACCTCGGCCAACAGCCGGCAATCGAGCAGGGCATTGTGTGAGGTGCGGGCTGACAGATCGATCTCGAAACGGCGGCACAGGGCGTCCAGACTGTTCGGCAGACCGGGGAATCGCGTCCGTGCCATCGCGAGCGTGTCGGTCATGCGCGCCGGATCGAGCGGGGCCAGGCCCAGGCGCGCGAACTCGGCGTTGAGAAAGCCGAAATCGAACGGCGCGTTGTGGGCGACGAGCATCCCGTCACCGATGAACGCAATCAGCTCATCGGCGACCTCGGCGAAGCGCGGCTTGCCCGTCAGGTCCGCGCGCGTGAAGCCGTGGATGCGGGTTGCGTCCTCCGGCACGTCGCGTTCGGGGTCGATCAGTCGGTGGAAATGCCGCCCGGTCGGCAGGTCGTTCATCAGCTCGAGCACGGCGACCTCGATCACCCGGTCGCCTTGGGCGGGGTCCAGGCCGGTGGTCTCGGTGTCGAACAGGACCGATCGGCTCATGCAAGCAGCTCCCTGATCAGCCGCCGGAGTCGGCGTTGCGCATGATGCCTTGACAGGCCGGTGCACACCACCACGTCGGCACGCCGCCGCTTCTCGGCGTCCGGCATCTGCCGCGCAAGCACCGCCGCGACATCCGCCTTGCTCATCCGCCGGCGCCGACGCACCCGATCCACCTGGATGTCGCGCGGCGCTGAAACGACGACCACGAGGTCGGCGCGCCGTCCGCCATCGGTCTCGAGCAGCAGCGGGATGTCGAGCACCGCCAGGCGGCTGCCGGCCCGGCGCGCGCGGGCGAGGAAGGCACGCTCCTCGGCGCGCACCATCGGGTGCACGATGCGTTCGAGCCGCGTCAGCGCCTCGGGGTGGCCCAGCACCGCGGCGCGCAGCGCGGCACGGTCAAGCTGGCTGTCATGCACGGTGCCGGGAAATGCCGCCGCGATCGCCGGCAGCGCGCGACCACCGTGCCCCTGAAGCCGGTGCACGGTGGCGTCGGCGTCGAACACCGGGATGCGGGCGCGACGGAACGCCGCCGCCGCGGTCGACTTCCCCATCCCGATGCCGCCGGTCAGGCCAACGACCTTCATCGTGCGAGCAGGTCACCGGCCACGAAGCGGCGCAGTTCGTCGTCCACCACCGGGGTCACGCCGAACCACGCGGCGAAGCCGGAGACCGCCTGATGCAGCAGCATCCCCAGCCCCTCGACCGGGCGCAATCCGTGGGCGCGCGCCGCGGCCAGCAACGGGGTCTCCAGCGGCGCGTAGACGATGTCGGCGACGGCCAGTCCGGCTGGGGCAGGGTCGAGATCGAGCTCCAACGGTGGGTGCCCGAGCATGCCAAGCGAGGTCGTGTTGACCAGCAGCGCATGGTCGCCGATCGCCGCCGAGCGCGCCGACCAATCGGTGACCAGCAGCCCCGGCAGGTCGTGCGCCAGGGCGTCGGCGCGGGTGCGGGTGCGGTTGGCGACGGTGACCGTCACGCCGGTGTCCTGCAACGCGGCGATCACGGCGCGCGCGGCGCCGCCGGCACCGAGCACCAACGCGGGGCCGGCGGCGGGGTCCACGCCGTGCGCGCGCAGGTTGGCGACGAAGCCGATGCCGTCCGTGTTGCGGCCGATGATCCGGCTATCCTGGAAGACCAACGTGTTGACCGCGCCGGCGCGGCGGGCCGAGGCCTCGACGGTGTCGCAGATCTCGAACGCGGCCAGCTTGTGCGGCGCCGTAACGTTGGCGCCCGCGAACCCGGACGCCGCCAGGCCGCGCACGGCCAGCGCGAACGCCTCGGGTCGGATCGGCAACGGCACGTAGGCGCCGTCGATTCCATGGCGCTGCAGCCAGAACCCGTGCAGCCGCGGCGAGCGCGAGTGTTCCACCGGCCAGCCGATGATCCCGGCGAGCCGTGCCTTGCCGGACAGAATGGTCATGCGGTTCGCTTCCCCCTCGCGTGGCAGGTTTCACGCAATCGACACCCTGCCGGCCCCAACGCCCCAGTAGACGATCCAAGTAGACGATACCGGGCCGATGTCACGCAATCCGTTCCAGCAATTCTCAGTTTGGTCGGGCCGAACGGCCTCTCAACGTCATGGCCGGGCTTGTCCCGGCCATCCCCGCAGCACGGTGCCGCAATGGATGGCCGGAACAAGTCCGGCCATGACGATGTGGCAACCGATAGGCCGACATGAGAACTTCTGGCACATTGACCCCGGGATACGAACGTTACGGATCAGGCCGATGGAGGCGGGTGAGTGCCCGCCCAATGCCGCGCGATGTCGATCCGACGCGTGATC
>PLXO01000350.1 GCA_003151425.1 Acetobacteraceae bacterium | reverse complement strand
AGTCAGCGTGAACGTGCTCTAACGCTGCCATATCCCGATCTGGTATCATTATGTTCTCGAAAGCTGGGTCTACAGCGCAGTTCGCTGCTGCGTGATGGTCAATCCTGGCGTCGGCAGCAAACCGATGCGATTCGAGGCGTCGCTGCCCTGAAGTCACTCGCACCTATCGAATCACGCTGTGTTGGTGCAAATAGAGCCTGACGCTGCGCCTGGTTTCCGACCCAGCCGCTGCGTGCCAAGCCCACAACGGGTGCGAAAGGGGAGCTGATGTTCACGCAAATCGTCGATCCGGTCGGCAATCTGGGTCTGACCTGCCTGGTCGCCCTGGTCCCCGTGGTGCTGCTGCTGGTGCTGTTGGCGGTGTTCCGCGTTTCGGCTTGGCTTGCCGTGCTGATCGGGTCGATCGTTACCTTCGTGCTCGCCGCGTGGGTCTGGCAAATGCCGCTTGGCACCGGGGCCCAGGCGTATCTGTATGGCTCCGCAACCGGCGTCTGGAACGTCGATTGGATCACCTTCTGGGGCCTGATGCTGTTCAACACGCTCAACGTCAGCGGCGTGTTCGAGAACTTCCGGCGCTGGCTCATCTCGCAGGGCACGCTCGACATCCGGGTGCAGACGATGCTGTTCGCCTGGGCGTTCGGCGCGCTGCTCGAGGGCCTGGTTGGCTTCGGCTATCCTTGGGCGGTGGTGGCGCCAATCCTGATTTCGCTGGGGCTGACGGATCTCGACGCGATCCGTGTCGCGGCGATCGCCAACAACGCGCCGGTGTCCTATGGGGCACTGGGCGCGCCGATCATCGCCATGGCCGCGGTGACCGGCTATCCCTTGCTGGCGTTGTCCGGCTCGGTCGGCACGGTGGTCGCCGTCCTGGCGCTGCTGCCGCCATGGGTGCTGATCTACCTTGTGGCCGGCAAGGAAGGGTTCAGGGACGGTTGGCCGCTCGCCATCGTCGGATCGCTCGGCTATGTGCTCGGCCAATGGCCGACCGCGTATTTCTTTGGGCCGTATCTTCCCGACATCACCGGCTCCATCGTCTGCTTCTGCGCCTTGTTGTTGCTGCTGAAGGTCTGGCGGCCGGCGCGCATCCTGGGACATGGCGGCGTTCCGGTCAGCGCAGCGGAACTCGCGGCGGAGGCCCGCGAACACGGGTTGACGACAGGCGAGGTGCTGCTCGCCTGGATGCCGTTCGCCGTGCTGGTCCTGGTGGTCGCGGCGTGGACCGGCCCGTGGTCCAGCCTGCCGGCGGTCGGCTGGTATTTCGTCCAGGTGCAGGCGCTCGCACCGGAGACCAAGGCCACCATAACGGCAGCGTTCAAGTTCGCGCCGTGGGTCGGCGGCAGCGCGATCCTGGCGTCATGGCTGATTGTCGTTGCGCTGCTGACACTGGCCGGCAACCTGAAGCCGAGCGACATCGGCGGGCTCTTCCGCAAGACCTTCCACCAGATGTGGGGGGCGCTGCTGGTGGGCGTCTTCATCTTCGGGCTTGCGTATGTGTTCAACTATTCGGGGATGGCCTCGTCGCTCGCCAAGGGGTTCTCCTACCTCGGGACCTGGTTCATCGTGGTGGCGCCCATCCTGGGCTTCATCGGCGTGGCGCTGTCAGGGTCGAACACCTCGACCAACGCCATGTTCGGCAAGTTCCAGGCGCTGGTCGGCGTGCAGCTTGGCTTCGCGCCGCTGTTGTTGCCGACGCTGAACTCGGTCGGGGCGGAGATCGGCAAGCCGATTGCGCCGCAGACCGCCAGCGTCGGGGTTTCGACCAGCAAATTCGTGCGTAATGAAGGTGAAGTCATTCGCCATAACTTCGGCTGGACCCTGGTGCTGCTGGCGTATCTGATCGTGATCGGTGTTGGATTCTATTTCGTCGATCCGACGGTGATGCGGCTGCATTAGAGAAGGTTCAGGTTGCGTACACCTCGCCCGCCGCTTGCGGGCTTGGGCCGCGAAGAGCGGACCAAGCCCGCGACGAACGGGAGAGGTGTACGATTACTTCCAGCTTGACAGGTAGAACCTTGGCAGTTCGTCGGGGAACCCCTTGAAGTTGAGCTGACGCGAAAAGCCGTACGTCTTCACATAGGTGAACAGCGGCACGAACGCCGCCTGTTCGGTGATCAGCTTGATCGCCTCGCTGTACGCCTTGCGCCGCTGATCCGGATCTGTCACCGAGCCGCCGTCCGCCACCAGCTTCTCGACCGCCGGATCGCGCGTGTAGTCGTTCACCGAACCGGTGAAGAAGTAGGGGAAAAACGCCGAGACGTCGTTGATCGAATAGCTGCCCCAGCTTCCGGCGTTCAGTGGCGTCTTGCCTGCCTGCACCTGCTGGATCACCGCGGAGACCTGCAACTGGTTGATGTGCGCCCGGATGCCCACCGCCTGCAGGTAGCCCTGGAGCGCGCCGTTCCACTGCGGCAACAGGTAGGTTACCAATTCGGTGTCGAAGCCGTTCGGATAGCCGGCCTCGGCCAGCAACTGTTTCGCCTTCGCCGGGTCGTAGCCGTAATGCACCGCGGCGGCCTGGTCGCAACCAAACTGCGTTGGGAAGCACGGCGCATCCAGCGGCCGGGAGTTGCCCTGCATGAGCTGCTTGGCCATGGTCGCACGATCGAGCGCGTAGGCGATCGCCTGACGCACCTTCTCCTTCGTCAGCGGGTTGCCCGCCCCGGTGCGTCCGGCGGCGTCGAGCTGCAGGTAGGCGACGCGCATCGTCTCGGCGCGCAGCGCGGTCAGGGTCGGTATCGCGGCGACGGCGTCGAACTGATCGGGGCTGAAGTCCCAGATCCAGTCGGCGCGCCCGCCCAGCAGTTCGGCCATCTCGGTGGCCGCGTCGGCGACCTCGTGGATCTTGATGAACCGGATCGCCGGCTTGGCCTTCGGGCTGTCGGCGAAATAGGCTTCGTTGCGCTCCAGGTCGATCTCGGTGACGCCGTCCACCTTGGTGATCTTGTAGGGGCCGGTGCCGATCGGTGCCTTGGAAAACCCGTCGTGCCCGACCTTCTCGCGATACGCTTTCGGGTAGATCGGCAGCACCATCGCGATGTATTGCAGCGCGGCCGGGAACACGCGCTTCAACTTCAGCCGCACGTGGTAGTCGTCGAGCTTCTCGGCGCCGGCGAGGAACAGATAGTTGCTTGGTACCGACAGGTCCTTGTCATTCAGCAGGCCGTTGACGGTGTAGACCACGTCGTCGGCGCTGAACTTGTCGCCGTTGTGGAACGTGACGCCCTGGCGCAGCTCGAAGTCGATCGTGGTGTCGTCGACCGGCTTCCACGACGTGGCGAGCAGCGGCTTGATCTGGAAGGTGTCGGGGTCGCGATAGACCAGCCCGTCCTGCGCATGGATCTGAATGATGTATCCGTTACGCAACGAATTATAGTAGAAATCGACATTCGGAATCGAATCGCGCCAGGTGACGCGCAGCGTGTCCGCCGATTTCTGCGCCATCGCGGGCACCACCCCGCAGGCAAGCCCCGCTGCCACCACACCCATCCGCCACCAGGTTCGCCCGCGCATTCGATCGCCTCCGTTGGTTCAAGCCTTCCCGGAGCGACGGTAGGGGGATGGACCGGCCGCCGGCAAGGGCAGAAGTTCAGGGGCGGGGCGCTGGCCTTGACTCCAAGCCGACGCGCGTGGCGGTGATGGCAGCCTGAGCACGCGTTGCCCTGACGGACGCAGCCACCATGAGTGACGACGGCTTGATCAACAAGGGCGTCATCATCAATCGCCCGGTCGGAATCGATCGTCCAGGCGGACTGGCCGTGCGCGGCGGGCGCACATTCATCGTTACCGGCCTGCACCGATCCGGCACCAGCCTGGTGGCATCTGTCCTGCAGCAGGCGGGCGTTTTCATGGGGCGGCAAATCAACGACGCCGTGTTTGAAGACGAAGAGATGGCGCGGTCCTGAATTCCGGTGACGCCGGCGCGCTGCGACGGCTGATCGATGAACGCAACGTTGAGCACGGTACTTGGGGTTTCAAGGTGCCCGAGGTTTACACCCAACTGCGTCCCGAACAGCTCGCGCTGTTCGACAATGCGCACCTGATCGTGACGCTCCGGGACATCGCCTCGATCGCCGTCAGGAATTCGCTCTCTGAATACAAGCAGGCGATGACGGCACTGCGCGACGCGGTCAGCCAATTGGCTGCGCTGGTCACCTATATCGGCAGTGTGAGCGCCCCAAGTCTTTTGCTCAGCTATGAAAAGGCCCTGATTTTCCCGGGAGATTTCGTCGATACGCTGCTGCTGTTCTGCGGCTTGACATGCGATGCGGCACTGCGCGCGCGCCTGGTCGGCCTGGTGGAGCCCAATCGCAAGAACTACCTCGGCCGCGCACGGCGGATCTACCGCGGCAGGATCGACGGCGTTGCGTACGGATGCGTGTTCGGCTGGTGTCAACGGATCGGATCAAACGACCCGGTGCGTGATCCGGCGACAGGAACAGATCGGCGTGCGGCCGGCCCGGCCCGAACGCCTCGGCCGCCACCCGCACCGGCCAGACTTTTCGAGGTTGCGGATGGCGCGCGCAGTCCACCTCGCGCCACCCGACCCAGACGATCGGTGCCGCGGCCTCGCCAAGCACCGTCCGGACCAGATCGCCGACGGCAAGCGCCTGCACCGGACGCTCGCCCGATGGTGTCAGGATCCGAGTGTCGGCGCGGAAGCACGGCGCGGAGACGGCTGCGCCATCCCCACTAATCGACGCGATCACCGGGCCAGCGCCGGTGAGCGAAAGCGCGAAGCTGCCGCCGCTGAAGCTTAGGCGACGCCCAAAGACAACC
>PLXO01000041.1:63164-82828 GCA_003151425.1 Acetobacteraceae bacterium | reverse complement strand
TTCCGAACATGTCATGGATGGTAACAAATTGAATTTGTTCGTATATTGACCGGATAGTAGTGATAAGAAATCAAGACTAACACAGATTATCCTCAGATAAATATAAGCCACAGATTATACCAAAAAATCCCCACCAATTCCGACGTGCGGCATTTTCATCCGCATGGTATTCAGACAATGGGAACGATTACTTTCTGTGCAATCTGTGACTTAACCTGCTTATCTGTAAAATCTGTGTTGGTCTTGATTGCTTTGCCGCAATGCATTCCGATGGTGCTCGATAGCCGGCGTACCCAGCGCCACCCAGCCGCTCAAATGCGATCGCCCTGCGTCATGATAAGCCTCGGTCATCGTGCCCAGCCCCAAACATCGGCCGAGCGACATCGTGCCGGTCGGCAAATAAAACATACGAATACCGAACGAACCGCAGGCAGCCAAACCAAGGGCAGCATCGATCAAGCGGCGCCCAATAACGAACGATCGCCATCACCTCTGGCATTCATTCGATCGCCCCTTGCGGTGGCGGCGCGGTGCCGGCAGGCTCCCCGATCACGCATGGTTGATCGCACCGAAGCTTTTCGTCCGCATCCGCTGCACCGGCTCTGGCGACTGCTTCCCAGCCAGGCGCGGCGCCGGGCTCTGACGCACGCCACCGCGCTGATCGCGCCGCGGCCGGACCGCATACCGCCGCCGGCGCTGCACGGCCTGGCGGTGGGCGGCGAGCTGTCGCGTGCCACCGGGCTCGGCGAAGGCGCTCGCCTGATGCTGCAGGGCGCCGCAAAACTGGGCCTGGCGACCTGGCCGCTGGATGTCGGCCCGCCGGTGCGCGAGCGCGTAGCCCCCGAGCACGCAGCCGAGATGAACACGCCCCACAGCGAGACGCCGCCCGCCGGCGCACCGCTGGTGCTGCATATCAACCCGCCACTGCTGCCGTTGGCCATGCTGCGGCTTGGCCGCCGCATACTGCGCGGTCGCCGGATCGTCGGCTATTGGGCCTGGGAACTGCCGACCGTGCCACCAGACTGGCGCGTCGGACTGAGATTCGTCCACGAGGTCTGGGTGCCGTCCCGGTTCACCGCCGACGCGCTCGACAAACTGGTCCCGGGTGGCGTGCGTGTGGTGCCGCACCCGCTGGCGCTTGCCCCGCCGACCGCCGAGCCTGACCGGGCCGGCTTCGGGCTGCCGCCGGATACCGTGACGGTGCTGGTCTCGTTCAATATGGCCTCATCCTTCGAGCGGAAGAATCCGCTCGCCGCGATCGCCGCGTTTCGCGCCGCGTTCGGTGACCGCGACGACCGATTGCTGGTGATCAAGGTCGGCTATCCCGAGCATTTCCCGGCGGATCTTGCGCGGCTGAGTGCGGCGATCGGCGGGTCGCGTAATATTCGGCTCGACGCCGGAACGCTTTCCCCGCGCCGCAGCCAGTCGCTGACCGCCTCCGCCGATATCGTCCTGTCGCTGCACCGGAGCGAAGGATTCGGTTTGGTACCAGCCGAGGCGATGCTGCTGGGCAAACCGGTGATCGCGACGGGATGGTCCGGCAATATGGACTTCATGGACGCATCTTGCGCCGCCCCGATCGGCTACCGCCTGGTGCCGGTGCACGATCCCCGCGGCGTCTATGACATGCCGGGTGCCGTCTGGGCCGAAGCGGATCCGGACGAGGCGGTGGCGCAGTTGCGGCGTCTGGCCGACGATCCGGCATTGCGCGCCGAGATGGGCGCTCGGGCACGCGCGGCGGTGATGGCGCGACTGACGACGGCCCCCCTAGCCGAGGCGGTGCGCGGCCTTGGACTGGCCGTGCCGTGACCCAAACTGACGCCAGGATGGGACGGACTTACGCCAATCTGAGCAGCCGTTCGTCGTGCCTGGGGTGGTCCCGGGCATCCACTCCAGCAGGGTGCCGCGTGGGATGCCCGGGTCAAGCCCGGGCATGACGATTGGCCGTGACGCCGCTGACGTAACGACCCCTGACGTGACCACCCCTGACGGGAACCGCGTGCTGGTGTGGCAATGGGGGCGGCACGGCGGTGCACCCCGCTTCGCGGCGCTACTGACCGAGGGGCTGCGGGCGATCCCAGGCACCGAGGTCGCGCTGTCGCTGTCCAGCCGCGCCGAACTGCTGCGCGGGCCAAGCCCACCGCACTGCGACCTGCTGGTGGACACGTACGGGAGCGTCCTCGGCTTCCTGGTCCGCCTGCTGTTGGCGCCGCTCGCGGTGCGGGGTCTGGTTCGCCGTGTGCGGGAATTGCGGCCGGGCCTGGCGATCTGCGCCCAGCCCGGGCCGCTGGATCTGCTGATGGCGGCGGCGCTGCGGCGGCTGCACGTTCCTTTCGTGGTCGTGGTGCACGACGCCGAGACGCATCCGGGTGACGGGATGCCGTTCCAGATGATGCTGCAGGGCATGCTCTGCCGCCGCGCCGGCGCGGTCGTTGCGTTGACCGCCCACGTCGCGGACCGGCTGCGCGCGCTTGGGCTGGCAGGGTCGCCCAATCGCCCGCTGTTGCTCTCACGCCACCCCCCGGTGACGTTCGATCAGCCGCCGCCGGCGCCGCTCGCCCATGGCGGCCCGGTCCGCCTGCTGTCGTTCGGCCGACTGCTGCCCTACAAGGGTCTGGACCTGCTGGCGGAGACACTGCGGCATCTGGGGCCACGCGCGGACGTTGAGGTCCGCGTGGTCGGCAACGGGCCGGAAACGCCGGCGCTGGCGGCGTTGCGGGCGCTGCCCGGCGTCACGGTGGAAAAGCGCTGGGTGCCGGAGGCGGAGGTGGGCGCGCTGCTCGGCTGGGCGGATGCGCTGATCCTCACCCACACCGAGGCGAGCCAGAGCGGCGTGGCGGCGGCGGCGCTGGCGGCCGGCCGGCGCGTGGTGGCGACGCGCGTCGGCGGTCTGACCGAGCAGTTGCAGGACGAACCGCTTGCCATCCTGTGCCCTCCCGACGCGGACTCGCTGGCGGGGGCTTTGCGCGACCTGATCGCCGCGCCGGCGTCGCCCGACCGGCGCGTCGATGCAGGTGCGGCTTGGCGGGACATGGCCGTCGGGCTGCTGTCCTGGGCCAAGGCGGCCGTGGGATAGTGCGTCGGATTGAATGCCCGCAAAGGATGGGGAGCGGACGTAGATGCTTTGCCGTCTCAAGGTCTGCCCCGCTTCCACTCGGGCTGTTCCCTGACCGCTGGTCGCCGCTCCAAAGCGGCCATTAATTCATCTTGACCGCAACCGGCATGATGGCGCCAATTTCATCAGGGGGATCAGTCTCGGTCCAAAGTCAACATCAATACCCTGGTGAAAATTGCGCGCCGACGAGGCGCAATTATGCGCCACCGAACGGTCCTGTCCTGGCGGATATCAGCATGGAAGCCTGCAAGTCATCGCAAGTACCGATCCGAGCAACGTGTTCTCGTCGCGCAGGGCGCGCGCCTCTAGTCTGCGAAAGCGATCAATCGCGCGCGAATTCGGCAAATTGCGTCGACATCGGGCCATCCTTCCATGCCAAAATCGGATCGGCAAATGTTCGCTTTCGGCCGAGCACGAGCCACGCGTCATCCGGCGATCCGATCTCCTGATCAACCCGGAGCCGGCCTGGGTATCGGTGTGCGTAGTTCAGATAGATCAGACCGGAATCGTATCGGCCTTTGAGCAAGCCGTCAGCAACGGTGTGAAGTGAACCAGTCGTGATTTTGGATACAAGTTCCCATTTGCTGGTGTCTATGTATTCGGTCGTCGCTGGGTGTAGTACGCCTATCGACCTCGGCTTATTCACATCGGCCCGTGTCAGGACGGCTAGCGGCAGACTGGGGGAGATGAAGGTATCGACGATGAACACCTCGCGGAAAAAGCGGCCAACGATATTCGGCGTGTCCGGGTGAACGGCGCATAAGATGAAGTAATCAGCTACTCCGTCGCGGACCGCCTCTACGCCCGCCGTAGCCGTATCCGAAAGACGCAGCGTCGCTTCATTAAGCTCGTGGAAGTCAATATACTTTCGAGCGACGAATTCGTGGTTCGTCCCAGACGGACCCAACGTAGCGAAGATGACGGAAGTCATCGGCGTGGTTCCAGCTTCATCGAATTTGGATCATCAATGCGCACTTGTGAGGAGCTGAGCCTGGGCCGAGCCAGCCTCAACGGCGGTGGAGATGGCGACTGCCAGGCCGGCCAGCAGGAACCTCGCACCAATGTCGAACTGAGACTCAAAACCATGACCGGTTCCTCTCTTTGTGGCCGGCCTGGTCCGAATAGGCGCGAGCAACGAGACGTTCGGATTTTCCGCGGACGGAGCGATCCTGTTAGTGATCAACATCCGGCGTCAACTGGAGGAAGTAGAATTTCATCACCTGAGATTTCTTGCTTGTCGCCGTTGGACACGCCAAAACGGTTGTTCTGGATTCGGCCAGGGATCGTCGATCAGCATCCTCGAAGACCCCTGATCGTCGCCGGGGTGGCCATCCTTGGAACGGGCAGCGCTAATTCCCATGTGATGTGCTTGAGAAGTCAGGGAAACCGGAAAGCGACAATGGCGAGCGGGTGGGCCCCGGACGGGGCGGTGCAGGATCAGATCGACGATACCGTCATAGACGGGGTCATGCGAGCGCGGGCGAGCATGCCGACGGGTAAGGGAGAGACCCATTGCCTGGAGTGCGGTGACGAAATCCCGGAAGCGCGCCGCCGTGTGCTTCCCGGAGTCCGGACCTGCATCAGGTGTCAGTCGGAGCGTGATCGCCGTCCGGTGAATATCGGGTTTAACCGCAGGGGCAGCAAAGACAGCCAGCTCAAATAGCGCTCCGGGTCTATGCGGTTTGGCTCGTTTTGTTCCATTCGTGACTGCCGGGCGTCTGCTTTCCAGGCGTAATTGCCAGAAGCAGCCAGACCGGTATCGGGGCAAATCGCGACCTGCAACGCTACCGAGCCCGGCGTTATGTTAAACGGCGAAGGTGGGTGGAACTGAGGTGTCCGACGCCAAGGTCGTGAACAGCAGCTCGTTGCGCAAAGCTGATGCATGGTCCGCTCGATTGCGATAGCTGGAGTGGGCCGTAAGCCGAGGCGGCGAACGCCGCCGCTCAGCACACCGGCGCGAACCGCGCCGCCGCGGCGCACACATGGTCCTTCAGGCGCGGCAGATCGGCCGAGGGCGGCAGTTCCGGGCGCTGATGGTACCAACCGATCTGCGCCATGCCGCGGATCAGCAGGAACATCGGTAGCAAGGCGAGGTCCTGCTCCGCGATCGCGCGCGCAGACCGATATCCAGTGATGCAGGCGTCTCGGAAAGCCGAGAACTCGGGATGGTTCTGATATGCGACGAGGGCTACAGCCAGGTCATACTGGTGCCAGCCGAAGCCCGCGTCATCGAAGTCGATCACCGCCGCATGCGTGCCGTCGATCAGCACGTTGCTGGGGTGCAGATCGGCATGGATCAGGCTGAAGGTCCGCGCGGGCTTGCCGTAGCGCGTCAGCGCGGCGTGCAGCGTGTTGCGCGTGGCCAGGAGCAGGCGGCGTTCGGCGGGCGAGAGGATCGGGTGCTCCCAGAACGGACCCCAGAATGGAGCCGGCCCTAGCAACCCGTCCGCGTCCAGCGCGTGCCGTTGGAACCCCATGGGCAGCGTCCAGCCCGTCGCCTGGTCGTGCATTGCAGCCATGATCGCCCCCAGTTGGGCGAAGTGGCGCACGTTCGCGACCGCCTCGGTCTCCCGCGCCACGACCTCGGCCAACAGCTCGCCGTCCACCCAATGGGCGACGCCGGCCCAGCGCAGCTCTCCCGTGGCCGGGACCTTGACCTGCACAAAGTCCTCGCCGTCCAGCGTCAGCAGCGGCTCGGGCGCCGCCACTCCCGCCTGGACCAGGGCGCGGGTCCAGAGATGTTCGGACCTGAGCTCCGCGATGTCGTGGTACCAGGGGCGATGCAGCCGCAGCACCAGCAGGGACCCGTCATGCGCATCGGTCACCTGGAATGTGACGTTCTCGCTCAGATGCACGAAGCGTAGGTTCGCAGGTGCGACGCCGAACGCCGCCAGCGCCTGCCGCGCGGCCGGCGCGTAGGCCTGCTCCGCCGCTGTCGTCATGCCGCGAGTTCGGCGATGGTTTCGTCCCAGGCCATCAGGAATTCGGCTGCGTTCTCGTGCGAAAAGATAAGCGGCGGTCGGATCTTCACGACATTGCCGAAGATGCCGGCGTTGCTGGTCAGGAAGCCCTTGTCCTTCAGCCGGTTAATCACCCGCTTGGCGAGGTCCATGTCCGGCGACCTGTCCGCCGGCTGCACCAGTTCGACGCCGACGAACAGGCCGTGGCCGCGCACATCGCCGATCGCGTCGCTCGTGCCCTTGCGCTGGCTGAGCGACGCCTTCAGCGCGGCGCCGACCGAAGCGACGTTGGAGCGAAGGTCGCGGCGTTCGATCTCGTCCAGCACCGCCATGCCGACCGCGGCTTGCAGCGGCGAGGAGGCGAAGGTGTTGAAGTAGCGCGTATTCGCGCGGAAGGTCTCGATCAGCGCGCGGCTGGCGGCGGTGGCGGCGAGCGGCAATCCATTGCCCATCGGCTTGCCTGTCACGACGATGTCGGGGATGAAGCCGGTCACCTCGTAGCCCCACCAGCTCCCAGTCCGGGCGTAGCCGGCCTGCACCTCGTCGGCGATCACGAGGCCGCCCGCCTCCCGCACGATCGCAGCGGCGCGCGGCATGAAGCCGCCCGGCACGTCGGGGAGTCCCTCATTGGCGAAGATCGAGCAGACGATCAGCGCCGCGATCCCCTCGCCGTCGGCCTCGAGGCTCGCAATCGCCTCGCTGAGTTGCGCAAGGTAGGCATCACAGAGCGCGGACTCGCTGAGGTTTGGGGCGACCGGGCGGTATTTCTCCGGGAACCGGAAGGCACGCACCGCAGGGTTGGTGGCCGGGAACTGGCTGAGGCGGGTCAGAGATCCGACCAGTTCGCTGTTGCCGTGATAGGTCGCATTGGTGCAGACGATGCCGCGCTTTCCGGTGGCGAAGCGGGCCATCCTCAGCGCCACCTCGTTGGCCTCGGTACCACTGCAGCTCAGGATGACGCTCTCGATCTGCGGGCCGTGCAGCGCAGCGAGGCGTTCGGCGAAGGCGATGACACCTTCGTGCAGGTAGCGGCTGTGGACGTTCAGCGTGGCCTGCTGGCGTGCCATCGCCTCGACCACATGCGGATTGGCGTGACCGACGCAGGGCACGTTGTTGTACATGTCGACGTAGCGGCGGCCGTCGGCATCGAACAGGTAGACGCCTTCCCCGCGGACGATATGTAGCGGCACCTCGTAGAACAGCGGTGCGCCGGCCCCCAGGGCGGCGTTGCGCCGAGCGAGCAGATCGGTCGTGTCGTTCATTCCCCCTCCCGTGCATGCCGGTCGTCCCCTGGGTGCAGCCGGTGGGCAAGGGAGGTAGGGCCGCAAACGATCCCCTGGTCCCGGCGCTCACCCGCGCGGCACAGTGTCCCCGGCAAGATTCGAACCCGAAGCCTCAGGATTATAGACGCAAACCGGATGTCGCGCACCACATCCAATACTCTTTCCGCATCAAACCCGATACATCCGTGTTGGAGCGCGCGAACCAGACCGCTCCAATGGCTTCGTCGGTCGTCAAGACGTACCAGTCGGCGCAGATCGGCGCCTCACGTCGCAACGTAAATTAGGCCGCGCGAGGACGCGACGGGTTCGGGTCAGTCGCGCTATCTCTGCTCAGGTTCGAGGCTGTGCGAGAACAGGATTGCCTGCAAAGGTTGGTCGTTACCTGCCATCGTCAATTCCCAATGACGAACCTCTGCTTATCGTCGGCAGGCACTCCAAAGCGGCTGTTCTGGATTCGGCCAGCACCTGCCATTCGGCAGCCTGGCCTGAATGTCCGAGAAGAGTCGAATCCTGGCGTTCGGGCCAGCGACCCGTGCTACCGCCGCCTCGGGTCGGAACACGACATTCAAACCAACGTACAAGCAGTCCGCCAGCAATTCTCATTTTGGCCGATCTGGTTGCCACATCGTCATGGCCGGACTTGNNCCGACCAAAACGAGAATTGCTGGCAGTCCGCGCGATGGCTTTCTCGGCTTCGCATCGCATGCTACCGCCCGCGCATGAAACGCTTGCTGCGACATCCGGCGACACAGGCAGTGTTGGTGTGGCTGGGCGGGCTGTACCTGATCTTCGCCTTGCGCACGACACGCTGGGTCCTGGATGGAGCCGAGCACCTCGCGCCATGCGCGGCCGGTCAGACCACGGTGGCGGTGTTCTGGCATGAGCGCCTGGCGCTGATGCCGATGCTCTGGCTGACACTGCGGCGCATGGACCACGCGCAGCGCGGCCATGTGCTGGTCAGCCAGCACCGCGACGGACGGCTCATCGGGTCGGTGATGCGGCGCTTCGGGGTTGGCCTCGTGTTCGGCTCTTCGCGTCGCGGCGGCGCAGCGAGCCTGCGGACGGCGCTGCCACTGCTGGCGCGCGGCGAGCACTTGATCATGACCCCCGACGGCCCACGCGGGCCGCGGCGGGTCGCCGCGCCCGGGGTGGCGCAAATCGCGGCCCTGGCCCGGGTGCCGGTGTTGCCCTGCGCCGCCCAGACCTCGCGCCGCCGTGTGTTGCGAAGCTGGGACCGCATGGTCGTCCCGCTGCCGTTCGGCCGCGGCGTCCTGGTTTGCTTGCCGCCGATCGCGGTGGCGCGTGAGAGCTGGGAGGCGGCCGTGCCGAGGATCGCGGCGGCGCTGACTGCGGCGGCCGACCGGGCGGATCGTCTGTGCGGCGCATGACACCGATGGCCGCGCTATGGGCGGCGGCGGCCACTGCCGCTTCCCCCTTACTGCGAGTGATGCTGCGGCGACGGCTGCGCCGCGGCAAGGAGATCGCCGGGCGGCTGGCCGAGCGGCGCGGCATCGACAGCACGCCTCGGCCGGCGGGAAGGCTGTTCTGGCTGCACGCCGCCAGCGTCGGCGAGACGGTGTCGATCCTGCCGATGCTCACCGCCCTCATCGCACGCGCGCCGGACCTCACGGTGCTGCTGACCACGGGCACGGTGACCTCGGCCAGGCTGCTGGCGCGGCGGCTGGAGGCCGGACTGGAGGACCACGTGCTGCACCGCTTTGTGCCGCTCGACGTGCCGTCCTGGGCGGCGCGTTTCCTGGATCACTGGCGGCCGGACGCCGCGGCCTTCGTCGAGAGCGAGCTGTGGCCCAACCTGCTGTTCGCCAGCCGGCGACGCGGCATTCCTGTCATGCTGCTCAACGCGCGGATGTCGGTGCGCAGCCTGGCGGGATGGCGGCTGGTTCCTGGGCTGGCGCGCGCGGTGCTGGGCTGCTTCGCGCGCGTGCAGGCGCGCTCGCCGGCCGACGCGGCGCGGCTGGAGGCGCTCGGCGCGGCCTCGGTCACCACGCCGGGCGACCTGAAATTCGCCGCGCCGCCCCTGCCTGTCGATGCCGCCGAGCTGGAGCGGCTGCGGGACCTGCTGGCAGGAAGGCCGGTCTGGCTCGCCGCCAGCACGCATCCGGGGGAGGAGGCGCTGATCTTCGCCACGCATTGCGCCCTGGCGCCGGCGCACCCCGGGCTGCTGACCATCCTGGTGCCGCGCCATCCGGAGCGCGGTGCCGAGATCGCCGCCATGGCCGACGGCATTCCGTTGCACCGGCGCTCGCTCGGTGCGGCGCCACCGGATCAGGGGGTCTGGCTGGCCGATACGCTGGGCGAGCTGGGGCTGTGGTACCGGCTGGCCGGCATCGCGTTCGTCGGGCGCAGCCTGCTGCCGCCGGGGGGCGGCCAGAACCCGCTGGAGCCCGCGCGGCTAGGCTGCGCCGTCGCGGTCGGACCGCATGTCGACAACTTCCTGGATGCCGCTGAGGCACTGGAGGCGGCCGGTTCGCTTGCAAGGGTCGCCGATGGGCCGGCGCTGACGGCGTGGGTCGCGGCGATGCTGGCCCATCCTGCGCGGCGCGCTGCGGCCGGCGCCGCGGGGATCGCCGCTGCAGCGCGCTGGGCCGACCTGCCGGACCGCACCGCGCAGGCCCTGCTCGCGCTGCTGCCGCCCCGGTTGGCGCCTCCATCCGCCGGGGGCCGGGCCTGACATGCGCCACCCGCCCGCGTTCTGGCGGCATGGGGTCCGATCAGCCTGGCCGGCGCTGCTGGCGCCGCTCGGCATGGTCGTCGCCGCGGTGACGGCGCGGCGCAACGCCCGACCGGGCTGGCGGGCACCGGTGCCGGTGATCTGCTGCGGCAATGTCACGGTGGGTGGCGCCGGCAAGACCACGCTGGCGCTCGATCTGGCCGGCCGGCTGCGCGCGCGGGACGTCGCCGTGCACATCCTGCTGCGCGGCTATGGCGGCACGGCGAGCGGCGTGCATCGCGGCGTGCCGCGTGAGCCATATCGCGGCGTGCCGCGTGGGCCATATTGCGGCATGCCGCGTGGGCCATATCGCGTCGCACCAGGTGATCCCGCATCGCTGGTCGGCGACGAGGCGCTGTTGCTGGCCGAGGTCGCGCCGACCTGGATCGGCCCCGACCGCGCCGCCAGCGCGCGTGCCGCGGTGGCCGCCGGCGCGCAAGCGCTGGTGCTGGACGACGGGCTGCAGAACCCGACGCTGATCAAGGACCTGTCGCTGTTGGTGGTGGACGGCGGCAGCGGCTTCGGCAACGGCCACGTGCTGCCGGCCGGTCCCTTGCGTGAGCCGGTCGCCGCCGGCGCCGCGCGTTGCCAGGCCGCGGTGCTGATCGGCACGGATGAGACCGGAGTGACGGCACAGCTGCCGCCCGGACTGCCGGTGCTGCGCGCGCGGCTACAGCAAGGGCCGGAGGTCGCGGACCTCGTGGGACAGCCTGTGTTGGCCTTCGCCGGGATCGCGCGGCCGGAAAAGTTCTTCGACGGCCTGTGGCAGGCGGGCGTCACGGTCGTCGCGCACCGGTCATTCCCGGATCACCACCGCTACACCGCGCGCGAAATTCAGGACGTGCTCGAT
Organism: Acetobacteraceae bacterium; assembly: GCA_003151425.1. Lineage (GTDB taxonomy): Bacteria > Pseudomonadota > Alphaproteobacteria > Acetobacterales > Acetobacteraceae > Palsa-883. The sequence continues at coordinate 71,889 of PLXO01000041.1, read as the reverse complement.
ACGGCGACGCAGTTGCAGGCAACCCCTGTGACGACGCCGAAGGACGCGGTACGGCTGCCACCGGCGATGCGCCCACGCGTGCGGGTGGTGGGAGCGAGCCTCGTCTGGGACGACGACGCGGCGATCACGCGCCTGTTGGACGCCGCTATCGGCCGGTGATCCGGGCAGGGTCGATGCGGTCGTGGGTCGATCCGATTATGGGCCAATCCGGTTATTGCCAATCCAGTCATTACGCGGACGCGTACATCTCAGGTTGGATCGCTGCCGGCGTCGCTGAGGGATGGGACGATTGAGGCCCCGCGCGACGCCCCCGGCAATGCCTCCCGCCGCCCAAGCCGCGCTATCGCCGCATTGGCGGACGGCGGTATCAGGCGCCATCGGTCGGTGCGCAGCGAGGCACGCGTGCAGCGGTCGCGCCGGATCGGGAGGATGGCGCGTTGGTCGAGCAGGTGCTTGATGCGAGCGGTGGGCGGTCGCCGCGTCATAGCGGTCCCCGCCCGTGATCAAAACCCGCCCGTGATCAAAAAAGCCTCCTCGGCGGAATCTGTGGGTGGTTTGACGTGTTTTCCGGAGGGTGTGGATCACGTGCCGGCGTTTCACGAAGCCAAAATGTAATGGCGCTGTGGCGTCAACACGTCATGCCATCGCGGGGCGCCCCCGCCGTTCAGCCCATCTCGTATGACGCGATCCGAAGCGCCTCGACGGGCATCTCGGCCCGAGCCCGCTTCAGGTCATATATCATCTGAAGGTTCATCCAGTACTGCGGTGTCGTGCCGAACGCCTGGCCGAGCCGGATCGCCATCTGAGCGCTGACCGACCGCTCGCCGTTCATGATCCCGGTGACAGCGTTGTGCGGCACATGGATATGCTCGGCGAACTTCCGGGCGCTCAGGCTAAGGGCCTCAAGTTCGTCTCTAAGAAAGCAGCCAGGGTGGATCGGGGGAAGATTGTCGATCGGGTAGGCCACAGCTCAGGTCTCCTCAGTGGTAGTCCGTGATTTCCACATCGTAGGCATCGCCAGAACCTTGAAGGGCGTCCGTTCCGGCCGGGATCGATGCATGTGCCGCCCATTTGAAGCAAACCCGGTATCGCGCATTGATTCGAATGCTGTACTGGCCGTTCCGGTCTCCATGTAGCGCTTCGAACCTATTCGACGGCCGGGAACGAAGATCGCCAAGGATGATAGCCGCCTGAAGCTTGGTGAGCGCCTTGGCGGCGGAATCTGCGAAGGCTTGAAACTCCTTCACCCGTCCACCGGCCAGAAATCGCTGTGTCTTCCGATCCTTGCATCCGCTGATCGCCACAGGCGTCTCCGTCAGAGGTCCAGTATTTGGTATATACCACATAACAGTCAAGGAGATGATGCGGCGAAGCACGCGGATCGCGTCGCTGATCCAGTCGGTCCGGTATCGTTCTAATCGGACAGCGCGGCAACCCCGGGCAGCGTCTTGCCCTCCAGCCACTCCAGGAACGCGCCGCCGGCGGTCGAGACGTAGCTCATTTTATCGAGCACGCCGGCGTGGCGCAGCGCCGAGACCGTGTCGCCACCGCCGGCGACGCTGCGTAGCGCGCCGGCCTGCGTCGCCGCGGCTACTGCCTGGGCGACCGCGGTCGTTGCGGCGTCGAATGGCGGTGTCTCGAAGGCGCCGAGCGGACCGTTCCACACCAGCGTCCGCAGTGCGGCGATGTGCCCGTTCAGCGTCGCGACGGTCGCCGGACCGACGTCCAGAATCATGCTGTCGGCGGGGACCGCGTTGATCGCGACGGTTTGCGTGGGCGCGTTCGGCTTGAGCTCGCGCGCGACGACGGCGTCGGTCGGCAGCAGGATCTCGCAGCCGGCGGCCTTCGCGCCGGCCAGGATGTCGCGCGCGGTGGCGTGCATCTCCGCTTCCTGCAACGACTTGCCGACCTCGATGCCCTGCGCGGCCAGGAACGTGTTGGCCATCGCGCCGCCGATCACCAGGGTGTTCACCTTGGTGACCAGGTTGCCGAGCAGTTCGAGCTTGGTGGAGACCTTGGCGCCCCCGACAATCGCCATCACCGGGCGTTGCGGATCGCCGAGTGCCGCGTGCAATGCCTCCAGCTCGGCCTGCATCAGTCGCCCGGCGTAGGCGGGCAGCAGGTGGGCCACGCCCTCGGTGCTGGCGTGCGCGCGATGCGCGGCGGAGAAGGCGTCGTTCACATAGAGGTCCGCCAGCGCGGCGAGGGCGGCGGCGAAGCCGGGGTCGTTCTTTTCTTCCTCGGCGTGGTAGCGGGTGTTCTCCAGCACCAGCACCCCGCCGTTGCGCAGCGCCGCGACGGCTTGTTCCGCGGGCGGCCCGATGCAGTCATCGGCGAAGGCGACGTGCGTGCCGAGCACCTCACCGAGTGCGGCGGCGACCGGGGCCAGCGACATCGCCGGCACGCGCTTGCCTTTGGGGCGGTCGAAATGGCTGCAGACGATGACTTTTGCGCCCTTGCCGGCGAGCTCGCTGATGGTGGGGCACAGACGCTCGAGGCGCGTCAGGTCGGTGATGCGGCCGTCGCGGACCGGGACATTCAGGTCGGCGCGCAGCAGGGCGCGCTTGCCGGCGACATCGACGTTGTCGAGCGTGCGGTAGGGCATGCGGACTGTGTCTCCGGTGCAGGAGAAAACACTCCCCCTCCCNNGGGAGGGGGAGAATCATGATCTTGGGCTCTCTACAAACTCCCGAGCAGCGCCGCGGTGTCCAACATGCGGTTGGAGAAGCCCCACTCGTTGTCGTACCAGCCCAGCACCCGGGCCAGCGCGCCGTCGACCACGGCGGTCTGCGTGGCGTCGAAGGTGCAGGATGCCGGGCAGTGGTTGAAGTCGACGCTGACCAACGGCGCGGTGTTGTAGTCAAGGATGCCCTTCAGCTCGCCCTTCGAGGCGTCCTGGAACGCGGCGTTGATTTCGTCCCGCGTCGCCGGCTTGCCCAGGTTCACGTCCAGCGAAACCAGCGACACGTTCGGCGTCGGGATGCGGATCGCGGTGCCGTCCAGCTTGCCCTTCAGCTCCGGCAGCACCAGCCCTACCGCACGCGCGGCGCCAGTTGAGGTCGGGATGGCCGAGACCGCGGCCGCGCGCGCGCGGTGCAGGTCCTTGTGCAGCGTGTCGACGGTGTTCTGGTCGCCCGTGTAGGAGTGGATCGTCACCATGTAGCCGCGCAGGATGCCGTAGCGGTCGTGCAGCACCTTGGCCATCGGCGCCAGGCAGTTGGTGGTGCAGGAGGCGTTGGAGACGACCGTCATGTCCTTCGTCAGGATCTTGTGGTTGACACCGTAGACGATGGTGGCGTCGACATGATCGCCCGGGGCGGAGATCAGCACCTTGCGCGCCCCGGCGGTCAGCAGCGCGGAGGCCTTCTCCTTGCTGTTGAAGTGGCCGGTGCACTCCAGCGCCACGTCGACGCCCTGGTACGGCACCTTGGTGGGATCGCGCTCGGCCGTGACCTTGATCGGGCCATACACGCGGCCGTTGTGGCGGAGGGTGATGCTGTCGCCGGAAATTTCCAGTTGGCCGGGGAAGCGGCCATGCACGCTGTCATAGGCGAACAGGTGCGCGTTGGCCTCCACGCTGCCCAGATCGTTGATGGCGATTGGCACGATGTCCTCGCGCCCGCTCTCGACGATGGCGCGCAGTACCAGGCGCCCGATGCGCCCGAAGCCATTGATGGCAACATTCACGGCCATTTTCGGCGTTCCTTTATTCCTGGTGACGGCATTCCTGGCGACGGTATTCCTGGTCAGGTTGCCGGTGACGGCGTTCCTCAGTGGCGTTCCCGGTGACGGCGGTCCCGGTGGCATTCCCGGTGACGGCATTGCGGGTGACCCGTCCCCGGCATTTCTGATCGCGAACGGTTTCCAAAGCATTGACGTGAGTCAATCAAGATACCGGTTCCGCACTTCAGCCCAGGCGTTTTTTCACCGCGGCGGCCACCGCCTCGGCGGTGATGCTGAAGTGTCGGTAGAGCTCCTCGAACGGCGCCGAGGCGCCGAAGCCGGTCATGCCGATGAACACCCCGTCCGGGCCCAGCCAGCGCTCCCAGCCGAAGTCGCACGCGGCCTCGATGCCGAAGCGCGGGGCGCCGCCGAGCACCTGGGCACGATACGCCGGATCCTGTGCGGCGAATAGTTCCCAGCAGGGCAGCGAGACCACCGCCACGGCGATGCCCTCGGCGACCAGGGCGGCGCGTGCGTCCATGGCGATCGGCACCTCGGAGCCGGTGGCGATCAGCGTCGCCTGGCGGGCGCCCTCGGCCTCGGCCAGCACGTAACCACCGCGGGCGGTGCGGTTCTCGGCGATGTCGGTGCGCTGCGCCGGCAGCGCCTGGCGGGTCAGCACCAGCAGGCTGGGACCGTCGGCGCGGCGGATCGCCAGCTCCCAGCACTCGGCCGTCTCCAGCGCGTCGGCCGGGCGGAACACATGCAGGTTCGGCATCGCGCGCAGGCTGGCGAGGTGCTCGACTGGCTGGTGCGTCGGGCCGTCCTCGCCCAGGCCGATCGAGTCGTGCGTCAGTACATAGATCACCCGCTGGCGCATCAGGGCGCAAAGGCGGATCGCCGGGCGCATGTAGTCGGTGAAGACGAAGAACGTGCCGATGTAGGGGATCAGCCCGCCATGCACCGCCATGCCGTTGGCCGCCGCCGCCATGCCGTGCTCGCGGATGCCGAAATGGATGTAGCGCCCGGTGTAGTTCCCGGGTGAGACGGACCCCATGCCCTTGACGAATGTCAGGTTGGAGCCGGTCAGGTCGGCCGAGCCGCCGACCAGCTCCGGCGTCGCCGGCACCAGCGCCTCCAGCACCTTCTGGCTGGATTGGCGGGAGGCGAGCTTCGGCTTGGTCTCGGCGATCTGCGTCTTCAACGCGTGCACCGCCTCGTGCCACGCCTCCGGCAACCTGCCGTCGATGGCGCGCTCGAACTCCGCGCGCATGGCGTGCCGCGCCAGCCGCTTCAGCCACCCTCGGCGGGCGCCGGCGCCGCGGTTGCCGGCGACGTGCCAGCGGTCATACAGGTCCTGAGGGATGGTGAAGGGCGGCTCGGTCCAGCCGAGTGCCGCCTTGGCGCCCGCCGCCTCGGTCGTGCCGAGGGGGGACCCGTGCGTGGCCGCGGTGCCGGCCTTGGTCGGCGCGCCGAAGCCGATGATGGTGCGGCAGGCGATCAGCGTGGGCTTCTTGCTGCGCATCGCGAAGGACAGCGCGGCGCCGACCTGCGCGGCGTCATAGCCGTCCACCCGCTTGGTCGCCCAGCCGTGCGCGGCGAAGCGCTTCATCTGGTCATCGGAGACCGCCAGCGCGGTGTCGCCGTCGATCGAGATGTGGTTGTCGTCCCACAGCACGGTCAGCTTGTTCAGCCGCAGATGGCCGGCGATGCCGAGCGCCTCGTGGCTGATGCCCTCCATCAGGTCGCCGTCCGAGGCGATCACCCAGGTGCGGTGATCGACCAGCGACTTGCCGAACCGGGCGGCCAGCATGCGTTCCGCCAGGGCCATGCCGACGGCGGTGGCGATGCCCTGGCCGAGCGGGCCGGTGGTGGTCTCAATGCCCGGGTTCGCTTCGTGCTCCGGATGGCCGGCGGCGGGCGAATGGAGCTGGCGGAAGCGCTTGATGTCCGCGATCGTCATGCCGGCATAGCCGGTGAGGTGCAGCAGCGAGTAGAGCAGCATGGAGCCGTGGCCGGCCGACAGCACGAAGCGGTCGCGATCGGGCCAGCGCGGGTCGGCGGCGTCGAATTTCAGGAAGCGGGACCACAACGCGGTGGCGACGTCGGCCATGCCCATCGGCAGGCCGGGATGGCCGGATTTGGCGGCCTCGACGGCGTCGATGGCCAGCGCGCGGATGGCGTTGGCCATGCGGCGGGCGGGGGTGTCGGGGCGGGCCAGGATGGCGGCCTGGATGGCCAGCGCGGGGTTGTCGGCTTGAAGCTCGGTTGGACCGGCCATTGGATTCCTTCGGGGGCGTCTTGCCGATGGCGCTATAGGGGGCACCAGTTGGGGCGGCAAGTGGCGGGGGATTGGGGCAGCAGTGGGGCGGGGTTGCAGTCCTGGACAAATCACGAAGGTATGCTATCATGACACGATACTATCTGGACGAGAGACGCCATTTCCGACGAGCACACACTTGAGTTCCTGCTCGCGTTCGATGGCCGCATCCATCACTTTGCGCCGGGCCCTTGGGTGAAATTCGAGGTCAAGCGCACGCGGCCGACGCCGGAACGGCCGCATGGTTTGCGCTATGCCCTGACGCTGCATGATCCCGACGGCCGCCGGCTGGTCGGCTTCGACAATGCGCATGGCGTGCCGCGGCAAGACTCGCGCTTCCGCAAGCCGAGCGTCGAGCACGACCATTGGCACCGCACCGTCGGCGATCAGGGCGGCCGTGCCGATTTACCAGCGTCGATCAGTTGCCGGTGGATTTCGAGGCTGAAGTAACCCGGCTGCTCGCCGCGCACGGCATCGGCGATGCCGTCATAGGCGGATGCCGTCATAGGCGAAGGTGTCGTCACAGATCAGGGGTCACGATGAAAGTGCAGCGTTTCAAGGACCTGATAACGGAGATACGCGCGGTCGCGCGCGGCGAGGTGGCGGCGCCACCTGACACGGCCATGCCGAGCGTTGAGTCGGCGGAAGCGTTGCTCCGGCTGCTGACGGCTGACAACCGTAGTCTGCTGCGCACGATCCGCGACGCCAAGCCGCAATCTGTCGCCGAACTGGCGCGGCTTACCAATCGCGCGGAGCCGAACCTGCTGCGCACGCTGGGTAAGTTGGAAGCCTTCGGCTTGCTGGAAATGCGGTCGGTCGGGCGACGCCGCGTGCCGACCGCGCTGGTTGGTATGCTGCGCGTCGATATTGACCCTTACGCCATGGCGGATCGCATCGAGGCCACGCCGGCGAACGGGTGACATCCAGTCTGCTCGATTGCCGTGCTCAATGGCTTGTCAACCATTTCTGTGGATACCGGCCGGCTGAACGTCCGCGGCTTGCCGCAGCCACGGTCAAACACCACGTACCGCCGCTCGGGCACTCGACCACGGTGTCGGATCGGGAGATCGCCCGGGAATGTCTCACGCAGACAGCGGCAGAAGCAGGTCAGAGGCCCGGAGCGCCATGAGCCAACACTTTCCTATCGTTTGTATCGGCGGCTCTGCCGGAGGTCTCGACGCCTATACCCGGTTATTACGGCATCTGCCGGCCGATATGGGTGTCGCTGTCGTCATCGTAAATCATTTGAGGATCGTAGCCACTCAGCTCCATGAAATTCTCCCGCGCTACACGCAGATGCCGGTCGAACTGATCACGGACGCATTGCGCATCCAGCCCGATCGCGTGTTCATCATTCCGGCACAGCGTGATTTGCATGTGCTGGATGGCGCGTTCCGGCTGAAGCCGATATCGAAACCGCGCGGATGGCCCGACGTGATTACTGTGTTTCTGCGTTCCCTCACCCTGCACTGGAACGGCAAACTCATTGCTGTCATCGTCTCCGGCTACGATGGCGATGGCGCAGAAGCCCTGTGCGGAATAAAGGACGTGGGAGGCATCACCATTGCCCAGAAACCGGACACAGCCCGCCAGCCGGATATGCCTGGGAGCGCAATCGCAAGCGGATGTATAGATTTTATCCTTTCGCCTGAGGATATTGCCAAGCAGATAGTGCGTATTGCGAATGGTCCACTCCGGAACGTCCAGAGGGCAGAAATCTGACGGCGTCGCTGGTCACCGGGGCGCCGAGCCGCTATCCGGCGCGCAGGCGTCCGAGGACGGCACGGGCGTTCAAGAGTTGGGATTCGTAATACACCGCGTTCACCGCGTGCCCGCCATCGCGCGTGACATCCCGGGCTGTTTCGATCTGGCGCAGCGCCGTCTCGGCCATGGCGGCATCGTCGCGGCGGTCGGCAAGGTGCATCAGCGCGACGCCCTGGTTGCCGAAGCTCATCGCCCAACCCAGCGGCACGCGGTCGCGCGTCTGCTCTTCCAGCGCCGCGCGATACGCCGCCACCGCCTGCTCCAGCCGCGCCGTCCCGCTCTCGCGCTGGCCGAGCGTCTGAAGCGCGTTGCCGAGGTTGTTCTGCGCCGTCGCCCAGTTCAGCGGCACGCGATCGCGCGTCCACTCCTCCAGCGCCGCGCGATACGCCGACATCGCCTGCTCCAGCCGCGCCGTCCCGCTCTCGCGCTCGCCGAGCGTGGCAAGTACGAGGCCGAGGTTGTTCTGCGTCATCGCCCAGTCCAGCGGCACGCGGTCGCGCGTCCGCTCCTCCAGCGCCGCGTGATACGCCGCCACCGCCTCCTCCAGCCGCGTCGTTCCGCTCTCGCGCTCGCCGAGCGTCCGAAGCGCGGCGCCGAGGTTGGTCTGCGTCGCCGCCCAGTCCAGCGGCACGCGGTCGCGCGTCATCTCCTCCAGCGCCGCGCGGTACGCCGCCACCGCCTGCTCCAGCCACGCCGTCCCGCTCTCGCGCCCGCCGAGCGTGGCAAGCGCGTTGCCGAGGTTGTTCTGCGTCACCGCCCAGCCCAGCGCCACGCGGTCGCGCGTCCGCTCCGCCAGCGCCGCTCGATACGCCGACACCGCCTGCTCCAGCCGTGCCGTCCCGCTTTCGCGCCCACCGAGCGCCGCAAGCGCGTTGCCGAGGTTGTTCTGCGTCGCCGCCCAGTCCAGCGGCACGCGGTCGCGCGTCATCTCCTCCAGCGCCGCGCGGTACGCTGCCACCGCCTGCTCCAGTCGCGCCG
>PLXO01000041.1:0-63091 GCA_003151425.1 Acetobacteraceae bacterium | reverse complement strand
TGCCGAGGTTGTTCTGCGTCGTCGCCCAGTCCAGCGGCACGCGGTCGCGTGTGCACTCCTCCAGCGCCGCGCGATACGCCACCACCGCCTGCTCCAGCCGCACCGTCCCGCTCTCGCGCTCGCCGAGCGTCCAAAGCGCGAGACCGAGGAGGATGTGCGAGACGCCCCGTTCATCCATCGTGCGCGTCATTTTCAAAGCGCGGCGAGCGATCTCGATCGCGATTTGCAGATCGAAATTCAGGCCCCTGTCGCACCCACGCTCATACCACTCGTCATAGCTTGTCCTGAGCGCGCGAAGCAGCGCCGTTGCATTCTCCGGAGACTCGATCCCGGCGATCAGTTCGATCCGTTCGGCGGCGGCCACAGGGTCGCGGCGCAGGATGTCCTGCCGAAGACCCGCGTTGAGTATCGTGAGACCCGCTTGGGCTGCCTCCGCGCGCCGTTCCGTCTCCCGCTGTTGCCAGGCATCGAAGCCTTTGCTCGCCTCGGCCGCGGCGGCGTCGAAATCGTTCGCGTCATAGCGCGCGCGGATCCGCGCCAGCACGGCTTCGACAAACGCCCCCAGGTTGTGGCTGCCCTGGCCCTCGCGCGACACCTCGATCGCGACGTTGGCGTGGTTTTCGAGTTCCCGTAACGCCTGATCGAAATCGTCGACATTCTGCGCGGTGCGCCGCGCCAGAGCCATGACCTTGGCTTTGTCGACGTTGGCTGCCTGCAGCCTTTGCGACAGCTCCTTGTTCTCCCCCAGCGCATCCACCAGGGCTTGCGTCACGCCGGCGAATTTCTCCAGCGATGCGGCCTGTTCGGCTAGCGTGCCTTGGATGCCCGTGACGCCCTGCTCGATCCGCCCGACGCCCTGGCCAATCGCCGCCAGCGCCGCGCTGTTGGCTTCGCCGATCGCCTTGACCAGCGCGAGTTGCTCGGCATGCCAGACCGCCGCAAAGCCGGCTTCGTCCAGTCGCGAGGCGGCGTCGCGGACGAACAGGTCGAACCAGGAGTCGGGGAAGCCGCTGCCGTCGAATGCCCAGAGGAACGCGGTCGGCCGGTCTTTGTCCGGCGTCGCGGTGCGCAGGCGGATTTCGGCCAGGATGGCGTTTTCCAACGCCGCGCGCAGGCAGCGCAGGCTTTCCAGCAGCGCCGCCTTGTCCCCAGCGGCGCGCCGGGCGGCGAGGCTTGCGTCGAACACATCCGGCAGCTCTTTCAGCACCGCGTCGCGCAGGGCAAGGTCATCCGCTGCCAGGTCGCGATCCGCGTCGAAGCCGGCTCGTTTCGCCGTCGTCGTTTCGGCGTCCAGGAAGCGTTTCAGCGCGAGGCTGAAGCGCTCCGCCGCCTGACGCTGCGCGGGATCGCCAAGGGAGGGCCATGTCGTATCGAAGCGATCGCGCACCACTCCGAGCGCTTTGAGCTGCGCGAGGCGCAGGGCGCTGGCGACGCGATGGTTTTCGTCGATGCCCGACCTGCCTTCGAGCCACCGTTCGGCGACCGGCCGATGCAGCACCTTGCACAGGTCGGTCAACAGGTTGCCAGCGAGGCCACCCAGGGCCGCGGCGGCGGCGACTGCCTCGGGGCTGGCAACGGTGCTCAGGCCCGCGGTCGCTCCCGTGGCGGCAGCGGCGGCCAGCCCAAGACCAAGGCAGGACAGGATCGTGCGGGCCATGCTTCCTTCGCGAGCCGCGATGGTTGTGTCAGCGTATCATCGATCGCCCGCGTCAGGAAGCGCTGCGGGATGGTGTCGCCCGCAGCGATGATCCGCCCTACGGTGGAACGAGAGCGGTCGGTGACCCCGGACGATCCGGTATGGGCGTGGACCGGGAACGGAGTCCTCGTCCCCCTTGCGGGGGTCTGCTGGAGGAGGTGGGCCGATGCTGTTGTTGGGCGACCCCTCCCCCCGCCTTGGTCCGCTTCGCGGCCCAAGCCCACAAGGGGAGGGGGAGAATGTCAGGGCAGCGTCCGATTCGCCCGCGCCAGCACCGCCTCGAACAACACCTGACAGCCCGCCTCGGCTTCCTCCGGCTGGATGCTCTCCGCCTCGTTGTGCGACAGCCCGTCCTTGCACGGGGTAAAAATCATCGCAGTCGGCACGTGCCGCGCCACGTAGACCGCGTCGTGCCCGGCGCCGGAGACGATTTCCCGGGCTGAGTACCCCAGCTTCGCCGCGCCCTGGCGCACCAGGTCCACACAGGCCGGATCGAACGGCTGGGCCGGGATGCGGAACAGCTTCGTCAGCTCCAGCGCCACGCCGCAGTCCCGCGCGATGAACCCGGCCTCGCGCGGAAACTGGGCGTCCAGGCGGTCCACCTCGGCCTCGTCGGGGTGGCGGAATTCGACGGAGAAACGGACCTCGCCGGGGATGACGTTGCGGCTGTTCGGGAGGACATGAAGCTGGCCGACGGTGCCGCGGCCGTCCTCGCCCCGGGCGCGCATCATGCGGTCCACCAGGTCGACGACCCGCGCGGCGCAGACCAGGGCGTCCTTGCGTGCCGAGGGCGGCGTGGTGCCGGCGTGGCTGTCCTGGCCGGTGGCGACCGCGTCGTACCAGACCTGCGCCTGGGCGCCGGTGACGATGCCGATCTGTTTGACCTCGCGCTCCAGGATCGGGCCTTGCTCGATGTGCAGCTCGAAATAGGCGTCGGCCGGGAAGGCGGTGGCGGGTTCGGGGCCGTTGTAGCCGATGCCGTCGAGCGCGGTTTGCACCGTTACGCCCTCGGTGTCGGTCAGGCCGTAGGCCTTGTCGAGGTCGTAGATACCGGACCAGACGCCGGAGCCCATCAACGAGTGGCCGAACCGGCTGCCTTCCTCGTCGGTCCAGTTGACCAGCTCGACCGGCGCCTCGGTAACGATGCCAAGGTCGTTCAGGCTGCGCATCACCTCCAACCCGCCCAAGACGCCGAGCGCACCGTCGAATTTGCCGCCGGACGGCTGGCTGTCGAGGTGGCTGCCGAACAACACCGGCAGCCGGTTCGGGTCGCGGCCGGGGCGGCGGGCGAACATGTTGCCGATCGCGTCGACGCGGACGGTCAGGCCGGCGGCCTCGCACTCGGCGCGGAACCGGTCGCGGCCGCGCTTGTCCACCTCGGTCAGCGTCAGGCGGCGGACACCGCCCTTGGGCGTGGCGCCGATTTCTGCCATCGACATCAGCAGGTCCCACAACCGCTTGCCGTCGATGCGCTGGTTGGTCTGGCCGGGCATGGGGGAGCCTCTGATCGCTGTTCACGGGGCGTCTGCACCGGGCGTCCGCCCGCGTATCCGTCCACGGGGCATCTTGCCGAGCGCGCCGCTTCCTGCAAAGTCACATCCGGGACGCAACGGTCGGTGAACAGTGGTCGGGACGCGCATGATCGCAGGCATGGTGCTGGTGGCCGGCCTGTCGTTGACGGGCTGCAAGCTGATCGACCAGACGACGTTCGCGCCCTCGCCCGAGGCGGCGCCGGCGCAGGTGACGTTGCCGCGGATCGACCGGCGCTCGCCGCTGGTGACGATCGGCTACGAGCAGCCGAGCCCGCCGTATCAGGAAATGCTGGGCTATGCGGTGCACGCCGCCGAGGCGCGCAACGCCGCGGTGCAATACGACGTGTTCGCCGTGGTGCCGGCCAAGGGCTCGCCGGCGCAGCAGGTCCAGGCGGCCGGCGTCGCGCAGCAGGACGCGGTCGGGGTGATGAAGTCGATCATGGCGCTCGGCGTGCCGGCGGAGCGTATCCATCTCGGCGTTCGCGCCGATCCGGCGATCAGCGTAAACCAGGTGCGCGTCTACGTCCGGTAGTACACCTCTCCCGCGCTTCGTGGGCTTGGGCCGCGAAGAGCGGACCAAGGCGTGCCCTTCTAGAGCCTGCCACCGGGCTTGACCCGGTGGGGCACTTGACCCGGAGGTCGGCGAACGGAGTGAGACGGGTGAGGGTTTTGCGTGCTGCTCGACCCTCACCCGCGTCGCAAGTGCTCAGCGACCTCCCGCGAAGCGCGGGAGGGGTGTACGTGTTCCAGCCAGCCTGAACCCTCACCCCCTCGGACGTCCCCCTGTGCTACGCATCCCATACTGGCGTCCCACCGGGCGTGTCCCCTCCGAGCGCGTCCTGGGGCTGGCCCTGCTGTTGCTGACGGCCTGCTCCTGGGGCCTCAACTGGCCGGTGGGGAAGTTCCTGCTGAGCGAACTGCCGCCGTTCACCATGCGCGCGGTCTGCTGCGCCGGCGCGACCGGGTTCGCCTTCCTGCTGGCCGGCGCGCGCCGCGAGGCACTGGCCCCGCCACGCCCGCAGTGGGGCAGGCTGCTGGTCTTCGCCACGCTGAATTACGGCGCCTTCGTCGTGCTGTCGACGTTCGCGCTGGTTTGGCTGACCGCGTCGGAGGCGGTGATCGTCACCTTCACGCTGCCGATCTGGGCGGTGGTGTTGTCCTGGCCGATGCTGGGCGAGCAGCCGACCGTGCAGCGCGCCGCGGCGGTCGTGCTGGGCATGGCCGGGGTGGCGCTGCTGGTAGGGATCGGCGGGGTGCAGGCCGACCCGCACAAGCTTCCCGGGGCGGCCTGCGGCCTGGGCGCCGCGATGCTGTGGGGCCTTGGCACGGTGATCGCCAAACGCCGGCCGCTGGCGATGCCCCCGGTCGCCGGCGTCGCCTGGCAGATCCTGCTGGGCAGCCTGCCGCTGCTGTTGCTGGCCGGGTTCGAGCGGCCGGACTGGGGCAAAGTGACGGCGCTGGGCTGGCTCGGGTGCCTCTACTCGGCGATCGTGCCGAACACGCTGGCGTATATGGCGTGGTTCGGCGCGCTGCGCCGGCTGCCGGCCTCGACCGCGGCGATGGGGGTGCTGTTGGCGCCTGTCGTGGGGGTGTTCAGCTCGGCCGCGCTGCTGGGCGATCCGCTGGGGGCGCGGCAGATGGTGGCGCTGGCGCTGACGGTGGGCGGGATCGCGCTGGCCGCGCGGGGGTGAGGCGGGGCGTTGGGGCGCCCTCATCCCGTGGCGAACGGGCGCAGGTCTTTGAGCAACAAAAAGATGCATGTCGCCCACCTAAGATCGGCAACTCGGCCGATGCCGATAGAGCTCTGCATTAAACGTTGGCTTTCTGCACGCCTACCGCCGCTATGGGTGGATTGCGGCGGTTCGGTGACGTCAGCGGAATCAGCGAGGGTGTAAGGCTGCCGCTGTTCCTTAATTCACGAATTTCGGAACGTAGCAGGCGTGAGATTTTAGCGAGAACATTCTTGATTAGTTCTAGGCGTTCTCCGGCGGGCCTTGCATGGCCGATGAAAGAAGCGCCCGCACGGGTTTAGGGACTTTCGAACGAGGCTACGTGCCTCGCTGAGGCTGCGTGAGCTTGCGTAATTCGAGCGCCTTCTGCTCCGACGGTGCAATCACCGTTTGCCCGAGCGACGCGATCAGCTCTTCCAGAACGTCGTAGCGACAAATTGGCAGAACCCACGGATAGCGCTGCCAGTGCTCGAACATCCCATAGGCGCGCTCGGTCGTATGCAGGAGTGGCTGGACCGGGACCGATGGAAGGTCAGGGACGATGATCGCCAATTCCTGGGGGAGGCTTTTGGCGTCCGTCAGATCGGCGATGACGAAGCGTGCCATGCGCGCGAGGAGCGAAATGGTTTCAGTGAGGTCGCGGCTGGCTGGCGCATCGAAATCGAACAATAGGGGCAGGTAGTTACGTTTCCGCAATTCCGCCCGCAGCGCGTCCAGGATTGTCTTTCGTTCCGGAGTAAAGCGCCCGAGGATCAGAACTACCTTGCTTGTGATAGTGTCAATCATATCGCGGACGCTATCGTTATTAAGCAACGTGTAGATAAACTGCGCCACTTCAACGTTATCGACCGTGATCGTCGCTTGGCCAGGAAAGGTAATTATGAGATTCGACTGCTTGGTATCCGAACTTATCTTTGAATCCCATACAGAACAGCCGTACACATTACAGCCTGTCAGATCAGTTCCCAGAAGGCTTGATCGGACCAGGCTGGCCATGATTAGCCACGCGTCCTTGAGGTCCGCTCCATCCAAGCAGGCCATGTCGAAACGCGCGGCAGTGAGGTTTGCGCGAACGAGGCATGCGCCGTTAAGTCTGGCACGACTGATGTCCGCGTTCATGAGGTCTGCACTGGTGAGGTCCGCATCGACGAAGCTTGCGTCCGCCAGGAGGGCACCGCCGAGCTTCGTTCCCACCATTCGCGAGCCATCGAAGTATGCGCCTACCAGGGTTGCGCCGACCAGGCGCGCGCCACTGAGGTAACAGCCGCGGAAATCCACCACAGCGAGCTTCGCATTGGCGAGATCTGCCCCAGTCAGATCCGGCATTATACCCGGCTGCTTTTCTCGCCAAGCATTCCATTCATCCACACCTTGATGAAGTATCGCAAGATGGTCCCTATTCGCCGCTTCGTGCTCTTTTTGCGGAACGCGGGCAGCACGCGTTTCTCCTGCTGAGGTGATCCGGAGCTTACGTTCGTCTCGTAGATAGAGCTCCTGCATCGCTTCTACCGCCGCAGGGGTTACCATAGGAGTGGGGTATCTCTCAGGCCGGACTCGGTAAGTGAGCACCGACCTCGCGCTTGCCTGCCGCTCTGCCGCCTTCGATCGGGGACCTTTGCTCGCCTTCGTCATGCGCGGCCTCGCTCCGGTTTTCCGTGATCCGTATGACCGTCTACATACTCGGCAATTCAGACCGGCGCGATGAAATATGGCAGATTCGGCGGATGTGTAAATCAAGATTTTCGGATTCTGTATTCACCCTTGTTTTTTCAATGAGTTGCGGTTTCCGGAAGATGCGACCGGGACTCACACCGAGTCCCACACATTGATGGGGGCCGAGAACCTGCCGGCAGGCACTTCAAGGAAAGGCCCGCTTTGGGTCGGATGCGGCTGTAGAAGCCACCCGGCCGACCTGAATCGAACTTTCGGTTCCGTTGCTACCGGACCCGAACACGTCGCCGGTCCCGCGCAGACGCACACGAGGTGCCGCTTGTCGGTGGGCGACGGGACAAATCCGAAATGCTCATAGAACCGCCGGGCCGGATCGTCTTGCGCATGGACCGCAAAGGCGCGGATACCGGCGATGTCGGCCGCCTGCAAAGTGCGCCGCATCGCGTCCTTCAGCAGGCCGGCACCGAGCTTGCGGCCCTGCCAAGATGTGCTCACTCCCAGGCGGGCGAGCAGCATGATGGGCACCGGATGGCGGGCCAGGCCCTTCGTCAGCCGTTCCGGTGCGTCAGCATAGGCCACGTCGCCCACGGCCAGCGTATAATAGCCAACAACGTCGGAACCATGCAGCCCGAGATAGGTTTGCGACGCGTTCGCCTGCTGGTTGCCGAAAGCGTATCGGATCAGAAAGCGGTCAAGCTCGGCGCTGCCGCAGGTGAAACCGTCGATGGGGATCGCGGCGGAGTTTCTCGATCCGAAATCCATCCGTCATCCCGGTTCGGCGGCGTCAGAGGGGGATGCCTCCTGGACCAGGCGCCGCAGCCGAGGCAGCTCGCGCGGCGGCGCGTCCAGCGCGGCCAGGAAAGCGTTCCACTGTTCGGCGCTCAGCTCGAAATGCCGCCGTTCGACCAGGGTTTCCTCCGCACGCGACAGGGCACTTTCGAGCACGAACTGGCTGACCGAGCGGTGTGACGCGCGGGCAGCCGCGGTCCGGGTCTGCTTGGCCTGGGGTGACAGGCGCAGATCAAGCTTGGTCGTGCGAACCGAACGGGTGGGCATGGGCGCCTCCATGACGTGGAACCGTGCCACGTCTGCCAGACATTGCCACGACAGACCCGGTCCGACCTGTGCTGCAGCACCGATCACCCACCACACACATCAGCGGCACCCGGACCGACGCATCATGCCAGATGCGATCGCCCTGGCTCCCCTCGGGATTTAGCTGGCGCCGAGGGTGGTTCGGGTGTAACAGTAACTAACTAACATCTGGTTCAGGATCGCTGATGCACCCGATCGCAGCCCTCGCCCCCGCGCCCCGAGGCTTCCCCGATACGGTTGTCGCGCCGCCGGGGAAGGCCCCGTGCAACACCTGTTGCGGGGTGACGACCTGACGGTTGGACCGGGCGCTCGGGGGCGGTTCGCGGCGTGGCCTCGGTGGCCGCCGTGCGGGCAGGCGGCGACGCAGCAGGGCGCTGACGCCGTGGAAGGCGGGAATTGCCGGCGCGCGGCTGATCAAGCGGGGGGTGATGGTGGGGCACCGGTAGGCGTAAATCGCGAAGCGCGGACAAGGCCTCATGCTGAGCCTGCCACCGGGCACTTGACCCGGAGGTCGCCCGGCGGCGTTGGCGGCGGGACGGGACGCCGGCCGGGGGCCTGTCCCCGACGCGGAGTGGCGCAATTCGCGAATCTCGACAAAGACCCTATGGAACACCGCGCCGTGGGCGTTGGCGGCAGGACGGGACCCCGGGGACGCCAGCCAACGACCTGTGCCCAGGCGAGCGGCGCAATTCGCGAATCTCGACAAAGACCCTACGGAACCCCGCGCGGTCGGCTTGGCGACAGGGCCGGACCCCGGGGTGCCAGTCCGTGACCTGCACCCGGCCGAGCGGCGCAATTCGCGAATCCCGACAAAGACCCTACGGAACATCGCGCGGTGGGCTTGGCGTGCTGGGACGCCGACTCCACAGCGACGGCCATCACAGGGCAACAATCGCACCCAGGCTGGTTGCCATGGCGCTTTGCGCCGGCGACAGCTTGCAACCGCCCAACCTGGCCCCAGCGAGATCGACGCCGGTCAAATCGACATCGGTCAGGTCCGCGAAGGACAGGTCGGCCCCGGCAAATCGCGCGCCGCGCAGAAGAGCGCCGCTCAGGTCAACATGACACAGCCTCGCGTTGGACAGGTCCGCACCGATTTGCACACCGTCGTCCATCTGCAACGCTCGCAGATTGGCCTTGCGCATGGAGGCGTTGTTCAACCTGGCCCCTTCCAGGCAGACGCCCCGCATGTCCGCCGCGTCCAGCACGCAGTTGCGGAAATCCGCACCCTGGCATTTGGCGGCCTGCAGCGCGGCGCGGCTCAGATCCAATCTCTGGAACACCGTGCCCACCGCCTTCGCCATGGTGAGACAAGCTCCCGCCCAGGAACCCGACCCGCGCAAGTCGAAGCCGCTGACGTCGAGCAACGCACCCGTGGCGCCGTGGCTGGCGATGAACCGCAGGTGTTGGCGGCGCAATTCCTCCAGGCTCACAGCAAGTTCGCCCAGCAGCCGGCCCTGCGGCTTGTCGGACAGTATGTCCTGCATGTCGGCGCCGGAGGTATTGGCGTAGTTGAAATTCGCTTTCGACAGCACCGCGCCGCGAAAGCAGGCATCCCGCGTGTCGGCTTGGCTGAAATCCGCGGCTTCGAGGTCGCAGTCGGTGAAATTGGCGCCCTGGAGGTGGGCGCGGACCATCCGTGTGCCGCGCATGGTCGCACCCGAGAAATCGGTCCTGACCGCCATCACCTGCTGCAGGATGGCATTGGTCAGGTTGGCACCGCGGAAATCCGCGCCGAGCCCGCTGCTGAGCCTGTTGGTCCCGTCTTGCAGGTGGAATTCCCCCTTGCTGTCGCGCGAGATCTGGCCGCCTTCGCGCAGGTCCGCCTCGAACAGATTGGCGCCGACCAGCACAGCGCCGGTGAAGCGGCTGCCGCGCAGGTCGGCGCGAGTCAGATTGGCATTCTCCAGGTTCGCCTGGCGGAAGTCGCAGCAGAAAGCGGTCGCCATGTCGAAGCGGCAGCCGACCAGGCTGGCGCCCTGGAAGGACGAGCCGGTCAGGTCAGCCTGCGACAGGTCCAGTCCCGCCAGGGAAATGCCGGACAGGTCGCAATCGATCAGCAACGCACGTTGCCCCCGGGGGCGGGATTCAAGGAACCAGGCATGCCGGTGGATCACCTCGGCCAACTGCGCCCGGGAGACGGCGACCAGTTTTTTGCTCGAATGACCGCTCACATCAGGTGGCCCGAAGTCCTTTCCGGGCAGGGTGCCGGCGAGTGCGAATGTACCCAGCGTTCCTTAATACCGCGTCAACCGCGGCTGATGCCAATCGCGGCCCAAGTCCTCAAGGGGCCAGTCCTCAAGGGGCCAGTCCTCAAGGGGGTGGGGCGAAGTCCAAAGGTTCGCGCGCTACGCCGTGCACCCCGCGTCGCGCAGCAACTCGTTCACCGCGTCCTCGGGCACGTCCGTCGCGGTGAACGCCTGGCCGATGCCGCGCGCCAGCACGAACTTCAGCGCGCCGTCCTGCACCTTCTTGTCGCGCCGCATGTGGCCGATCAGCGTCGCCGCGGAGAACCGCCGGTTCAACAGCGCCAACTCCGCCGGCAGCCCGACGGCGGACACATGCGCGATCACCCGCTCGGCGTCTGCCGGGTTGCAATGGCCGAGCCGCACCGACAGCCGGAATGCCAGACCCAGGCCGACCGCCACGCCCTCGCCGTGCAGCAGCCCGCCCGAGTAGCCGTACTCCGCCTCCAGCGCGTGGCCGAAGGTGTGGCCGAGGTTCAGCAGCGCGCGGCCGTCGTTCGGCTTCTCCTCGCGCTCGTCGTCGCCCACCACCGCCGCCTTGAAGGCGCAGGCGCGGCGGATTGCCTCGCCTTGCGCCTCGGTGTTACCGCCGACCACCGCGGCACCGTAGCGCTCGCACCAGGCGAAGAACGCCGCGTCGCCGATCAGGCCTGCCTTGAACGTCTCGGCATACCCGGCCCGCAGTTCCCGAGGTGGCAGGGTGGCGAGCGTCGCGGTGTCGGCCAGCACGATGCGCGGCTGGTAGAATGCCCCGGCCAGGTTCTTGCCGTGCTTGGTATTCACCCCGGTCTTGCCACCCACGGAGCTGTCGACCTGCGCCAGCAACGTCGTGGGCATCTGCACGAAGGGCAGGCCGCGCAAGGTCGTCGCCGCGGCGAAACCGGCAAGGTCGCCGACCACGCCGCCGCCCAGGGCGATCACGGCGGTGCGGCGTTCCACCCGCGCGTCCAGCAGCCGGTTCAGCACGTCGACATAGGAGTCGAGGCTTTTGCTGGCCTCGCCGGCGGGCACGACGATCTCGCTCGCGGTGAACGCGGTCTCCGCCAGGCCGTGGCGCAGGGTCGGCAGATGCAGCGCCGCCACCGTCTCGTCGGTCACGATCACCGCGCGCTTCTGTGGCAGGCGCGGTGCCAGCAATGCCCCGGCGCGACGCAGCAGCCCGTCGCCGATCACCACGTCGTAGCTGGCGCTGGTCAGGCTGACGGTCAGCCGCCGCGGCGCGCGCCAGGCCACCAGCGCATCGAGCACCAGGCTGGTCGTGACGTCCGGCGGCTCGTCGGTGCAGTCGACGATCACATCGGCCTCGGCGTAGACCGGATAGCGCTGGTCCATCAGGCGCTGCATGATCTCGGCCGGGTCGCCGCCATGCAGCATGGGGCGGTGGCTGCGGCCGGCGACGCGGCGCACCAGCACCGGCAGGGTGCAGCGCAGCCAGACCGAGACCGCCTCCTCGCGCACCACCGCCCGTGTCTCGGGGTCGATGAAGGCGCCGCCGCCGAATGCCAGCACCAGTGGATCGCCCGCCAGCAGGCGACGGATCAAGCGGCGCTCGCCGTCGCGGAACGCCTGCTCGCCGTAACGTGAGAACAGCTCAGGGATGGTGCAGCCGGCCGCCGCCTCGATCTCGGCGTCGGCGTCACGGAACGGCAGGCCCAGCCGCGCCGCCAGGCGCCGGCCGATCGAGGTCTTGCCGGCCCCCATCAGCCCGACCACGACGACGCTGCGTCCAGCCAGCGCGTCGGGCACCGGCATCGCATCGCGGAGGACGGTGTTGCGTGTCATGGTTGCCAAGGCTAGCACACCGCCCGACACCGAGGCCATGCGAGGGCCCCCCAACCGGAGTCGGCCCGCCCATCCCGGAGCCCGCCCATCTCGGAGCCCGTATAGTCCCGGAGAGACCGTATAGTCATGGTCCGCGCGTTCCTGATCATTCTCGCCGCCGGCCTGATCGTGCTTGCGCTGGCGTTCGCGTATCTGGGGGCATTCCCGCCCTCGCCGCACGTGCAGACGGTCGACAAGGTGTTGTCGAACGACCGGTTCCAGAGCCACTGATGGATCGCCACATCGAGGCGTTCCTGGAGATGCTGGTCGCTGAGCGCGGTGCGGCGTTGAACACGCGGTTGGCCTATGAGGCGGACCTGACGGATTTCGCCAGCTTCGCCGCCGCGCGCGGGCAGGCGCCGGCACGGGCCGATGCGACGACGCTGCAATCCTACATGGCCGGTCTGGCGCGGGCCGGGCTGGCGGCGCGCACGGCGGCACGGCGGCTGTCGGCGCTGCGGCAGTTCCATCGGTTCCTGCTGCGCGAGGGCGTGCGGACGGACGACCCGACCTCGCTGCTGGATGCGCCGCGGCTGCCGCGCGTGCTGCCGAAATACCTGACCGAGCAGGAGGTCGAGGCGTTGCTGGACGCCGCCGGCAAGCGGCCCGGCGCGCCAGGCGTCACGGCGCGGGCCGCGCTGGAGATCCTGTATGCGACCGGGCTGCGCGTGTCGGAGCTGCTAGGCCTGCCGCGGCGCGCGCTGGCCGGCGATGCCGCGGTGCTGATGATCCGCGGCAAGGGCGGCAAGGACCGCATCGTGCCGTTGTCGGAGGCGGCGAAGGTGGCGGCGGCGGCGTTGGTGGCGCTGTATGACAAGGGCGTGCATGACAAGGGTGGGCGTGACAGGGGCGGGTATGACAGGGGCGGGTATGACAGGGGCGGGTATGACAAGGGTGGGCATGACAAGGGCGGCCGTTGGCTGTTCCCGGGACGCGATGCGCGGCACGCGCTGACGCGGCAGGGGTTCGGGCAGATGCTGAAGCTGGTGGCGCTGCAGGCCGGGCTCGATCCGGCGCGGGTGTCACCCCATGTGCTGCGGCATTCCTTCGCCTCGCATCTGCTGGCGCATGGAGCGGACCTGCGCAGCTTGCAGCTGCTGCTGGGACACGCGGACATCGCGACGACGCAGATTTACACGCATGTGCTGGCGGAGCGGCTGCAGCGCCTGGTCGAGGCGCATCACCCGTTGGCGCGTCGGTCGGCGTAGGGCGGATGCGCGAAGCGCAATCCGCCGCGTCGTCCCGCGCATGGCGGGTTGCGCTTCGCTCAATCCACCCCACGTGTGTGCGCGAACCTGACCCTGCGTGTGTGCGCGAGTGCGCACCCTGCATGTGTGCGCGAACCTGCCCTGCGCGCCTGCGCGAATTTTCGCGCTTATCGCGTTGGCTGCGGAAGGGGGCGCCGGGGCGAGCCGTCTATGCGTAGGGCGGAAATGCGCAGCGCATTCCGCCGCTGCACGAACTACCGGCCCGAGTCTGTCGTCCGCACGCCGGCACAACCCTGCCTCCACGCGATGGCGGAAATGGCAGAAGGCGCTGCCCCCCGAATCAAGTCCGGGGGCATGGCTTTGCCGCCCTACCAAGCCTTCAATAGCCAACGCGATAAGCGCGCACTGGGGTGTCCATTTAACCGGAGTGCGGGATTTGCCTCCACGGGCGGCTCGGCGAAGGTCGCGCCAATGTGGGCGGATGTCCGCGTTGTCTCGGCGGCTCGGGACGTTCCATTGCCCCAGTCTACGCCCAACTCCGGTTAAATGGATACCCCAGAGCGCGCAAATCTTATCCCTACGCGTGTGCCCGAATCTGCGTGACCGCGGCGTGCAGCGCGCGGCGGGCCGCCATGGCGTTCGCGGCGAGTGCCGGCAGGGATCGAAGCTGCCTGGGTTGTGTCAGAATCGAGTGGAAGATGCGCCTCAGCATGATGGCGCCGTGCCGATCGGGCAGGACCAGTGCGGCGGGCGGCAGGTCGTGCTCGGCCGGATCGCAGATCGCGCGCAGCACGGCGAAGGGGATTCCATGCCGGGCCGCGACGCGCGCGATGGCGCCGCTCTCCATGTCGACGGCCACCGCGCGGGTGGCCGTGAACAGCTCTGTTTTGGCCGCCGCGCTGGAGACGATACTGTCGGCCCCAAACAGGATGATCGGAGAAGGCGTGCCGAGACGTCGGCCCAGCGTCTGATCGGTCGGCAGGCGTTCTGCGTCGGTGAGAACCTCGCGCGGCACCAGGATGGTGCCGGGGCGCATCGCCGGATCCAATCCGCCCGCCACGCCGAAACTGACCAGGGCATTGACGCCGTTGCGTACCAGGCGTTCGGCCGCCAGCATGGCACCGGCATACGTGCCACCACCGATCTCGATCGGCCAGCCGAGCCGACGCGCCACGCGCGCCTCCGCGGCCAAGCCAACGACTATTCCAGGCCTAGTTCCCAAGCGTCGTCCGATTCGAGTTGCCGCGCTTCAACTCGCGGTAGCCGATCCCCTGGCCCGGACGTAGCGCCGATACGAGCGGTCGCGCAAGTGGCAGCAGAGCAATCGGATGCACGAAGCAAGGCCNNGGCCTTGCTTCGTGCATCCGATTGCGCCCGCTCAGTGCGGAGCCAGCGCAAAAAAGGGAGCGGGCATGGACGCTTGGGGGGTGACACATGCCCGCTCTGAGGAGGGATCTTACCAACCAATGGGGTAGTGGGGATGGTCGGCGATTCCGATCATGGCGGGCGGACGTGGCGGATCGGTAGCCTCGGAATCTACTCAAGGAGCCGAACGACTGCCGCGCCGGGCAACCGGCCTGGCTAGCCCGCATTTCTCACACTGTTGCGGGATGATGGCGTAGGGCATTGTCGTGCCAACAGGTTTTCGCGCCGCCGCCAATACCGGGTGTATTCGCAAGGCGCGAAAACCTGTTGGCGCGGCAAGGACCAAGCCAGCACCAGCAACAGTGTGAGAAATGCGGGCTAGGGCAGCCGCGCGCGAATGAACGCCCCAGCGTCATGCAGTGCGGCCCGGGCCTCGGGCAGAATCGGCGCGAAGATTTGCCAGGCGTGCGGCAGCCCCGGCCAGATTTGCAACGTCGCCTCGACGCCGGCCTGCTTGGCGTTCTCGATCACGCGGCGCGAATCATCCAGCAGGACTTCGCTGTCGCTCACCTGGATCAGCAGCGGCGCCAGGCCGGTCAGATCGGCATAGACCGGCGAGGCGAGGGGATCCGTCGCTGGCGTGTCGCCGAGATAGTGCCGCGCCGTCTGCGCAACCCAGGCGCCGAAGAAGAGTGCGTCGGCCGCGTCGTTGGCGATGATGCTGTCGCCCGTGGCGGCAAGATCGGTCCAGGGTGAGAATAGCACAGCCGCCGCCGGCTGCTTGTCCTTTGCGTCGCGTACCGCAATGAGCAGCGCCAAAGCGAGGCCCCCGCCGGCGGAATCGCCGGCGACGGCAATACCGGACGCCGGGATGCCGGCGGCGATCAGCGCGCGATAGGCTGCCAACGCATCCTCGAGTGCCGCCGGAAATGGATGCTCGGGCGCCAGGCGGTAATCGAGGGCAAACACGCGTGCATCACTGCGGGCCGCCAGGCGCGACGTTATGCAACGATGCGTTTGGGCCGACATCGCGACATAGGCGCCGCCATGCAGATAAAGGATGCAGCGTCCCCTCGCCGCGTGATCCGGTGCCGCGGGCTCGATCCATTCGCCCTTGAGGGCCGCTCCGTGTGCGGTGCTGATCCGCCAGCCCGGGGCAAGCTTCGCTCGAAATGGCACCCTTCCGGTGAGCGCGCGTGAGGTCGCGATGTCCTGGTCGCGCAACGACTTCGGCTTGATCCAGCGGCGGAGCGCCCAGGTCAAGGCCGCATTCTGCCAGCTCATGCGCCGCGTCCTGGCTGGCACACTAGCCGCAGGCACCTTCGGGTCCGGCGACGCCAAAAACCCCACTCGGGGGTCGTTGCCGGGTCTTGACCAAGATGTGGCCGGGTCTTGACCAAGATGTGAGAGACGGTTTGATCGAAGCGATCGGCCAGGCACCAACCGACGCGTGGCGCAGGGTCAAGCGTGATCCGGCAACTGGGATACGCGCCGGCGAAGCCGTTGTCGATTTCGTCGATCATGGCAAGCTGCTTGGTCGACCCGGTGGACTCCGGACAGGCTCACCTCGGTCGAGCCCGCGTGGCGGCCGCATCCTCCGGCCAGGTCGCGGCAAGGAGGGGCGAGCCGACAAACGCGGACACGGCCATGCGCGCGAGGTGATGTTCCGTTTGAATGGCCTCCGACTCATCGTGAAACGGCCTTGCCCTGCGTTCAGCGCGGCGCAGCGAGGCTTCGAGACATGTCCAGAAATTGGGGTCACGCCGCCAAGCCCGACCGCCTGCCCTGCGCTGGAAACCGGCCGAACCGGGAGTCGCCGCGGCCGCCCTCTAACGCTCATCACTTACGCGCGATCCGGCGCAAATTTGCAATCGGGAAAGCGTTAAACCCGTCTCTGCCTGTGAACGGGTCTCTATGCAATCCGGCTCAACGACGGTCTCGGCCGCTTCATGGCCTGCCGCGTCAAAGTTGTTCCCTGGGTCGTTCCCTGGGTCGTTCACTGGTCGGCCGTGCTCTCCGGGGCAGGACCTCCCGCGGAACCGCTACCGGCACATCCGCGTCGCCTCGCGGATCGAATCGCTGAAGCAGTGCGTAGGTAGTTTCCGAAGCTTATACGCGCCGTACGACCATCGTATTGTAACTCGAACCCGCGGGCTACAGCAGGACGGCCCTGTGCCTGGCAGGCGGTTCTGGCTGTTTGATAACGGCTGCAACGGTGCGCGGGTCGCGGCAATTGCGTTCTTCTCGCCGCGCGCAGGCCGCTCGCGCCGCCAAGCTCGAAAGTGTGCTCTTCCGTTTCGTACAATCGCGCGATCTCGCCGGCGAGGGCGCTGAGCGTATCCAATTCAGGCTTCTGGCATCGGTGATATGAGCGAACAAATCCAACTGGCCGGAGCAATGCGCGACGCCGGCCCAATCGCCGGTCGCCGCCCTGGCATCTTCGGTCGCCGCCCTGGCATCTTCGCCGGTCGCAGCCCTGGCATCGAAGCCAAGGGTGACGCTGGCACTTCATCCGCGCGCAGGGAGTCCAGGACCGGTTTCGGCGGTCGTGCGGATATCGCGATCTGCACCTTCCACCCCGTCACAGGTGGTGTGATCGAGCAAACAGGCGCCTCCCGCTCCAGCCTGGCACTCGGCAATCTGCGGGCTCTTGTCATCCTGACCGTGGTGGCCTTTCACTCCGTCATGGCCTATCTTGGTTCCCTGGGCGCCGCCGCATTTCCGTTTGATGATCCGCCCTATAAGTGGCGCGCGTTTCCGATTATCGACCTCCATCGGTTCTACGGGTTCGACGTGTTCTGCGCCTGGCAAGACGTCTATCTGATGTCACTGATGTTCTTTCTCTCGGCTTTGTTCACCTGGCCAAGTCTCGCGCGCAAGGGAAGCCGGCGGTTTCTGAGCGACCGCTTCCTGCGGTTGGGTGTGCCATTTGCCTTTGCGCTCGTTGTCGTGATGCCAATCGCGCTCTATCCGGTCTACCGAATGAGCGCGATCGATCCGAGCGTGGCGGACTATGTGCGGCACTATCTGGCGCTGCCCTTCTGGCCGAATGGGCCGATGTGGTTTTTGTGGCAGCTATTGGCGTTGACCGTCGTGGCTGCCGGGCTGCACCGTTTTGTACCCCACTGGATTGGGTTTCTCGTCCGGTGCGCTTCCAGAGCCGGCGCGCGTCCCGGCCGGTATTTCATCGGCCTGGCGATCGCTTGCACCCTGGCCTATGTCCCGCTGGCGCTCGCTTTCACGCCGTGGACCTGGTCCAACTACGGGCCATTTTCACTCCAATTCAGCCGCCCGCTGCTCTATGCCGTCTTGTACTTGGCGGGCCTTGGGGTCGGCGCCCATGGCCTCGAGCGCGGCCTGCTCGCGCCTGACGGGATGCTGGCACGCCGCTGGGCGGTCTGGCTTGCGGGCGCGCTCACTGCCTTCCTGGCGTGGATGGGACTGACCGCGCTGGTAATGAGCTACACACCAGCGGCGCCGCTCGGCCTGCAGGTCGTCGTCGATAGTTGCTTTGCCTTGGCGTGCGCGAGCGGCTGCTTTTTCGTGATAGGAGCCTGTTTGCGGTTCGCCACGATGCGGTCGCGGATGCTCGCCAGTCTGGCGAATAACGCCTTCGGCATCTATCTGCTGCACTACGGCTTTGTCGTCTGGCTGCAATACGCGTTGCTCGGCGTGGCGCTGTTCGCCATCGCGAAGGCCATGGCCGTCTTCGGCGGCGCGCTGGCGCTCGCCTGGACGACGGCCATCGTGATGCGCCTTGTTCCGTTCGGCTCGCGATTGATCGGAGCGGAGCGACTTGTGTGGGCGCCTGCCTCATCGTTCCCAGGGAAATTGACAGCGGAGTTGACTAGGAAATTAACGGAGAACTTGACTGGGAACCCCGCGGGGAATTTGGCCGGGGGTTTGGCGCGCGAACGCCAGTTTGATGAACGCCAGTTTGATGGTGATCACGCGCAATTCCCGCCCCCGAGCCTGGCGCGTTAGCGGCCCGAACCAGACCCAATCGAACACGTTCCGCACGATCGCACACCCAATGTCGCTGGTCCTTAAGCTCGCATCCAGAAACCTGTTGCAGGACCGCCTTCGATTCGTCGCCACCGTCATAGGGATCGTCTTCTCTATCGTTCTCGTCATGATCCAAATGGGACTGTTCTTGAGCTTCGAGCGCATGGTGACGACGATGATCGATCATGCCCAGGCGGACCTCTGGATCGTGCCTTACGGGACGAAGTGCTTCGAAGATCCGTCATTGCTGGATGAGCAGGCCCGTGCCCAGGCGTTGGCGGTCCCAGGGGTCGCGGAGGCGATTCCGGTTGTGATCGGATTCACCGCCTGGTCGGTACCGGGTGGCGGGACGACGCCGGTGTTCGTTGTCGGCTCGTCGGTGAGTGCCGACGGACTGCATCCCTGGAATTTTGTCAAAGGCAACCTTGCCGACCTGTCGGTCCCGCATGCCGTCGCGGTCGACCAGACCTATTTTTCCCGACTGGGAGTCACGCAAATCGGCGACAGTACCGAAATTCGCGAGCAAAAGGCCGAGGTCGCGGCGATCACCAATGGCATAAGGTCATTCACGACGACGCCCTATGTCTTCACGGCGCTCGATCGCGCGCAGGCCTATACCGGAACCGCGCCGAACAAAGTCTCCTATTTTCTCGTTCATGTTGCACCCGACACAGATGTTGACAGCGTTCGCCAGCAACTGCTGGCACACCTCGCCAAGGTTGAGGTTCTGACACCGGATGAATTTCGTCACCGCAGCCGTGCGTTCTGGCTGTTCGGGACGGGGGCCGGGGCCGCCCTGTTCGCGGGTGCGTTGCTCGGCGCCATCGTCGGTACGGTCATTGTCGCCCAGACGCTGTATTCCAGCACCAAGGACCATCTGGGCGAATTCGCGACGTTGCGCGCGATTGGCTCATCAAGCCTGTATATTCACAAAGTCATCATCTGCCAGGCGCTGCTCAGTGCGGTCATTGGCTTCTCACTGGCTGCCGGCGTCGGCCTGATCATTGTCAAGGCGACCGCCGAAACGGCGTTGCCGATCGTCATGACGCCCGAGCTCACCCTGGGCCTGTTTCTGCTCACTGTCCTCATGTGCATCGCATCGGCCGTTTCCGCCATTGTGCAGGTGTTGCGCATCGATCCCGCGGCAGCATTCAGGCAATGACGGAGCCAGTCATCGAAGGCATCGGCCTCGTGCAGAACCTCGGCAAGGGGGCGGGTCAGGTGCAGGCCTTGAAGGGCGTCAACCTGTCGCTGGCGGGCGGTCAACTGACCCTGCTGATGGGACCATCGGGCAGCGGCAAGACCACATTGCTGTCCGTGCTCGGCTGCATGCTGACGCCGACGGAGGGAACGGTTCGGGTGCATGGAAGTTCCACGACAGGTGCACGCCCCGGCGAGCTCGCCAGGATCAGACGTGAACAGATCGGATTTGTCTTTCAATCGTATCGGCTGTTTCCGACACTGACGGCCATCGACAATGTCCGGCTGGCACTGGATGTGCGCGGCGAGCGCGCGGACCCGGCCATTGCCAAGGCCAAGGAAGCACTGCTGGTGGTCGGTCTGTCGCACAAGGAGGATGCGTTTCCGAGCGAGCTCAGCGGCGGCGAGCAACAGCGCGTCGCGATCGCGCGCGCCATTGTCGGAAACCCATCCGTCATTCTCGCCGACGAGCCGACCGGCGCGTTGGATAGCGAGAACGGTCTCGCCGTCATGACGATACTGGCGCAGGTTGCCAAGGATCCATCACGTGGGGTGTTGGTCGTGACGCACGATCCACGGATTTTGTCGTTCGCCAATCGGATCGTTCACATCGAAGACGGGCGCATCCTCAGCGAGGCGTGAGCTGGCGCAGTGCGGGACAGTCAGTCGAGGTCAACTTGCGGGCGCTCGCGACAGCAAGCGGCAGCGACGCGCTCATCCCGATTCGAGTCCCTTCCCATAACGGCGCAGCGCTTCGGTCACCTGAGGCATGATTGAGTGCAGTGGGATCGGGTCGTGCGTGACGGTCACCACAAGGTCGTCTCGCTCGAACAACGCGAGGCAGGCTTCGCTTGGATCGTGCCGAGAGGGATACAGGAGGCCGTCCGGATGTTCTGGGTGAGCGAACAATTCGTCTGCCCATAAGCCGCAATTTTCATACGGCCCGGTATTGATCGTGCCATCCAGGCCGAGCTGTTGCAGCCCTGGGCCGCGAAGGTCGACCACCATAAGGTCTCGGTTAGCGACCAGCGCGGAAATGCCTCGGTGGGACAAGTCGTCAATACTGATCAATCGCCGCGCCGGCTTGCGGAACAGCGTCTCGACCACGGCCCCACCGAGCGTCATCGCGACATACAAAACACCGAAACTGCCTGCCGCGCTATCAAAGCGACCCAGCGCCGGCCTACCATGGCCGGGCGAGAAATGGATCGGTCCGTGAGCAAGCGGATGCACACGGATGAACGTCATCCCTGCCGGCAGCACCGTGGTTGGCAGCTTGATGATGGTGAGATCCGGCGGTGGCGGCGGCGCGCCTGACGGTCCACGATGCCGATCAGACACGACACTGGCACCTGGCGCTACGGTTGGGCCGATGACCGGCCCGTGGGTGTAGGTCGACCGGCGGATAGGTCGTTCAGGATCCGCTCGCAGCCGCGAGCTTGTTGGGGCCGAGATAGACGGACCTCCGTCTGTCCGGAGCCCCTCGCTGCGGCGCGCAAAGAGATTCTGCCGAGAGTGTGCACCGCAGACGGCGTGTCCGGGTGCTGAAGGGTGAATCGGGTGCCATGCGACTCGAGTCGCGTCAAGCGATTAGCCATAGGCGTCTGCCGCGGCGGCGGCGAGCTGTCGCTGGACTGTTGCGGCGAGCGATCCACCGCGCCGCAGCGCCTCCAGCGGCGTCAGTCCTTCCAGGACCTCATCCGGTGTGATCAGGAAATCCAGGATCGCCCATGGTCCGGAGTCGGCCATGTATCGCAGCACGATCGCCAATCCCTCCGCGACCGTCCCATTCGGATCCATCTGAACCGCCGGGTAACGCCAGTCGGCGCCGACACGCATCGCCAGCAACTGGCCGGCTCGGCGCCGTTTGTCGACCGCCTGTCGGCTGATTCCGCCGAGTGCCGCGCCCATCTGCGAAGCAGTCAACAGGCCGCCTGCCTCTTTGATCAATTGCTGCTTGATTTCGGCGCCACGTGCGATGGCTTCGGCGAACGGATCAAGCGTGGCTATCGCATCCTGTCCGACCGTAGCCGACAGCAGCCGCACGAGCGCCCCCGCGTCGGTCGGCGCGCTTAGCGCCTCGGCGAGCGCTGCTGGCGTGGCAACGCGGGTGGCATGCGCGATCGCCTCCGTGGCACGGCGTTGGAATGCCTCGCGCAGCAGCGATGCCTCGGCGGGGTCGGCCGGGCGATCGAGGATGGCGATTGGCACGCGGACGACCCTCCGTTGGTTGACGATATCGATATAGGAGCGAGGAGAACGACGTCAACTTACAGGCGGTCAGATTCCTGGCGGTCAGAACGTGCGGGCGATCAGAACCCAAAAGCCACGCGCTGCGAATTGCCGTGCCGCACGTTGCGATAGCGAGCCAGCGCCATCGCTGGGAAGTAGCGCCGATAGCCGTGGTAGCGCAGGTAAAACACGCGCGGAAAACCGACCGCCGTGTAGGGCAGCTCCGTCCACTCGCCGTCCTCGCGCTGCGTTGCCATCAGGTGGTCGATGCCGCGCGCGACGGCGGGATGGTCCGCCGCGCCCACCGCCATCAGACCGAGCAGCGCCCACGCAGTCTGACTCGGCGTGCTGGTTTTGTAACGACCGTGCGCGGCGTCGGCGTAGCTTTCCTCGTCCTCGCCCCAGCCGCCGTCGTCGCGCTGGACCGAGACCAGCCAGTCCACCGCGCGGCGCACCGCGAGATCATCCGGCGGTATACCGGCGGCGTTCAGCGCGCACAGCACCGACCAGGTGCCGTAGATGTAGTTGGTGCCCCAGCGGCCAAACCAGCTTCCGTCCGCCGCCTGCTCGCGCTTCAGGAAGCCTAGCGCGCGCACCAGCACCGGATCGTCCGAACGCATGCCGATCTGCGCCAGGAACGACACGCAGCGCGCGGTCACATCCGAGGTCGGTGGATCGAGCAGCGCGCCGTGATCGGCGAACGGGATGTGGTTCAGATAGAGATGCGTGTTCTGCGGTTCGAACGCGCCCCAACCGCCGTCCGAGGACTGCATGCCGATGATCCAGTCGCGCGCGCGGGCGATCGACGCCGCGTGCGCCGGGTCGCCGTTGCGGTGCAATAACATCCCGACCACCGCGGTGTCGTCGACATCCGGGTAGTGTGGGTTCTCGTACTGAAATGCCCAACCGCCTGGCGGCAGGTTTGGGCGCCGCACGCTCCAGTCGCCGACGACCTCGGTGATCTGGCGTTGCCGCAGCCAGGTGCAGGCGCGATCCGTTTCGATACCGGCTTCGGCCAGCGCATGTCCGGCCAGACTGGTGTCCCAGACCGGCGACAGGCACGGCTGGCAGTAGGCGCGATCGGGCTCGATCACCAGCAGCTTGCGCACCGCGCGCCAGGCGGTCTCGGCCGGCGCGTGATCGGGCGGAAAGCCCAGCGTGTCGAACATCATCACGCTGTTGGCGATCGCCGGGTAGATGCCGCCCAGCCCGTCATCGCCGTTCAGCCGCTCGGTGACGAATGCCACCGCCTTGGCGACGGCGCGCTCGGCGCCACGTCGGGGGAACCAGGGCTGCGCCGCGCGTAGCAGGACATCGACGCCCTTGAAGAACCGTCCCCAGGCCGAGCGATACGGTCCGCGGATCCAGTCGGTGATACGTTCCGGCGGTGTGCGGAACAGTTCCGCCACATGCACGCCGCGCGGATTGCGCGCACGCGGCTGTTTCGCCATCAGCACCAGCAGCGGCACGATCACCGTGCGCGACCAGTACGACACCTTGCTGAGGTGGAACGGAAACCACAATGGCAGGTGCATGATCTCGAGCGGCATCACCGGCACCGCGCGCCACGGCACTTCGCCGAACAGCGCAAGCTGGGCGCGGGTGAAGACGTTGCCGCGCTCCGCTCCGCCGGCGGCCAGGATCGCCTCGCGGGCGCGGCGCATGTGCGGCGCGTCGGGATCGTCGCCGACCGCCTTCAGCGCGAAATACGCCTTCACGCTGCAGGACAGATTGAACGCCCCGTCATGGAACAGCGGCCAGCCGCCATGCGCACCCTGCACCGCACGCAAATAGACGCCGATCCTGCGCTGCAGGCCGGCATCGATCCGATCCAGGTAGTGCTCCAGCAGCACGTATTCCGCCGGAATCGTCGCATCGGCCTCCAGCTCGAAGACGAAATGTCCGTCGTCGCGCTGGTGCGCGCGCAACGCCGCGGTCGCGCGATCCACCGCGGCGGCGAGTTTGTCCTCGGGTGCGGCGATATCCATGATCTCAGCTCGGTCTCAGCGGGCGCTCTCGGCTGGGCGATGTCAGCTTGGGGGTTTCGGCCTGGCGATCTCAGTGCTTGGGTGTCAGCCGGTCAGCAGTGAAGCGACGGTTTCGCCGGACCTGATGGCACTCTCGATGGTGGCGGGCAAGCCGGTGGCGGTCCAGTCGCCGGCCAGGAGCAGGTTCGCCAACTCGGTCCGCGCCCCCGGCCGGCGCCGTTCCTGCGCCGCTGTCGCCGTGATCGTGGCGCGCCGCTCCTTCACAACGCGGCAGGGCGGCATCGGGGCGGGCAGGTCGAGCGCCGTGCGCACATTCGGCCACACCGAGGCGGCGATCCGGTCGGCGTCCGATTCCGCCAGGCGGTGGGCGGCGCTGGTAGTGGTGGAGACGTGGCCCGGCTTGACGAACACCCACTCCGCGGTGCCGCCGATGAGGCCGATGAAGCCCGCCGGGCCGGGGTCGGCGTCGATGCGGAAATGCACGTTGACGATCGCCTCGAACGCTGCCGGCACCTGCAATCCAGGCAGCAGGTCCGACGCCACCCAGGGCGGCACCGCCAGCACCACGGCGTCTGCCGGGCCGAGTGGAATCGGGCCGTCAGGGCCGGCCAGGCTGATCACCCGGCCGCCGGCGATCTCCAGGGCAGCGATCCGGCGCCCGAAGTGGAACGTGGCGCCGCGCGAGGCCGACAGTGCCACCGCCGGGTCGATCAGTGCCGCGGACAGCCCGCCGCGTGGGAACATCGGCAGGCAGGCGTTGCCGCCGGCCATCAGCGTTTCGCGCAGCACCGCCGCCAGCAGCCGGGCCAGCGCCTGCTCGGGCTGGGTGTTGAGCGCGGCGATGGTCAGTGGCGCGATCAGGGGACGATACAGCGGTTCCTGGCGGAACATGGCGTAGACCGTGGTGTCGTCGCGAATGCCCAGGATCCGCCGCAGCGCGAGATAGTTCATCAGGCGTGTGCCCGGCACGCGGCGCGCGCGCGACAGCACCCACCAGGGATACCGCCCGCGATTGGGGCGGACCGCCCAGCGCTGATCGTTGGCCAGGTCGAGGAAGGGGAAGGTCGGCTCGTCCGGCCTGGCCATCGCCGAGCGGCCGGCAAACGCGTCGAGATAGCGCATCGCCGCGCGGTTGCCGGACAGCAGCAGGTGGTTGCCGTTGTCGACCGTCATGCCCAGCTCGCGGTCGAAATAGGAGCGGCAGCGCCCGCCGGCGGCGGGGCCGGATTCGTAGACCGAGACGGTCCGCCCGCGCGCGGTGAGCGCAAGTGTCGCCGACAGCCCTGCGAGGCCGGCGCCAATCACGTGGACATGGCCGGTCATCGACGGACGGCGGGGCCCCTGGGTCGTGGAGCGGGTGACGGGAATCGAACCCGCATATCCAGCTTGGAAGGCTGGGGCTCTACCATTGAGCTACACCCGCGTAAGCAGACGATGATTTACCGGCCGGGCGGCCAGGGCGCAATTGCACCTGCACTACTCCCGCTTCCCCCTGTGGGAGAGGGTTGGGGTGAGGGGTCCAGCGACCGCACCGGCTGCGCGGGCGAGGCAAACCCGGCACCCTCATGGGCGATTGCGGCGAACCAGGGCGCGCACCTGGGCCTCGACGGCGGCAAGGTCGTTCGGCAGCGTCACGTAGTGCTCGGGGCGGTTGAGCAGGTCGGCCAGCGCCGGCGGCAGCGCGGGGTGGACGCCGGTGGCGCGGGCGACCGCTTCGGGGAACTTCGCCGGGTGGGCTGTGGCCATCGCGACCATCGGGACGGCGTGCGGTGCCGGATGCGCGCGGGCCGCGGCGATGCCGATGGCGGTGTGCGGGTCGGCCAGGTAGCCGGTCGCGGCGTGCAGGCGGGCGATCTCCGCCTCGGTGCCGGCGTCGTCCAGCCGGAAGCCGTGGAACACGGCGCATGCGCGGTGCCACGCGGCATCCGGCACGCCCATGTGCCCGGTCGCGCGGAACCGGTGCATCGCCGCCGCGGTGGCGGCGCCGTTGCGGTCCAGCAGTTCGAACAGCAGGCGCTCGAAGTTGGAGCTGACCTGAATGTCCATGCTGGGCGACAGGCTCGGCTCGACCGGGCGGGCCGACATGTCGTTGGCGTTGAGGAAGCGGACCAGGATGTCGTTGCGGTTGGAGCCGGCCACCAAGCGCGCCACCGGCAGGCCCATGCGCCGCGCCGCCCAGCCCGCCAGGATGTTGCCGAAGTTGCCGGTGGGCACGGCGAAGGCCACCTCGTGGTCGGGCGCACCGAGCGCCAGGGCGGCGGCGACGTAATAGGGGATCTGCGCGGCGATGCGCGCCCAGTTGATCGAGTTCACCGCCGACAGGCCCATCTCAGCGCGGAACGGTGCGTCGGCGAACATCGCCTTGACCAGGTCCTGGCAGTCGTCGAACGTCCCCTGGATCGCGATGTTGGCGACGTTGTCGTCCTGCACCGTGGTCATCTGGCGGCGCTGCACCTCGCTGGTGCGGCCCTCGGGATGCAGGATCGCGATGTCGATGCGGGCGCGCCCGGCGCAGGCCTCGATCGCCGCCGAGCCGGTGTCGCCCGAGGTGGCGCCGACGATCGTCACGCGCTGGTCGCGCGCGGACAGGATGTGGTCGAACAGGCGGCCGAGAAGCTGCAGCGCCATGTCCTTGAACGCCAGCGTCGGGCCGTGGAACAGTTCCTGGACGAACAGGTTGGTGTCGAGCTGGATCAGCGGCACCACGGCGGGATGGTTGAACCCGGCATAGGCGTCGTCGCACAGCGCTTCCAGGGTGGCGAATTCGATCGCGTCGCCGACGAAGGGCCGCATGATCCGCGCGGCCAGCGTCGGGTAGGGCAGGCCGCGCAGCGCGCGCCAGTCGGCGGCGGCGAAAAGCGGCCAGGTCTCGGGGACATAGAGCCCGCCGTCCTCGGCCAGGCCGGCCAGCAACACGCCGGCGAAGTCGAGGACGGGCGCGTGGCCACGGGTGGAAACGTACTGCATGGGCGGCAGATTATCGGCGAACGCTGCATCCCGCGAGTCGGGCAAGCCATCAGCGCTCATCGGCCACTGATCACCTGCGGGCAATTGATCGGGGGTCACCGGCGACCGGTCACTGATCACCGTCACTGCTGGGTCTTGACCGCGGTGAAGTGCAGGCCGCAGGCGCCGTTGGTCACGTCGCCGTCCATGTGCCTGCCGTCGCGCTTGCCGACGAGGGTAAAATCCGGCGCGCTGCCGCGGATGGTGCCGTCGGGCGCGATCGATGCGTCGATGTGGACGCCGTAGCTCCAATGGTACTGGAACTGGCTGTCCTGCACGACCAGCAGCACCAGCCCGGGATGCGGGCAGGCGCGGCTGTCCGCCTGGAACCTCGTGGAGGTGCCACGATAGGTGCCGTCGATCGGCTCGGGCGGCGGCGCCGGCGGCGGTGGTGGTGGTGGAGGCGGCGGCGCGCAGGCGGTCAACACGGCGCACAGGGAAGCTGCCAGGGCGGCCGCCGCCAGGGAAATGCTTTGCATGGCTCTCGACACAGGGGTCCGGAAGGAGCCTCGTCATGCGGCCGGCCGGACGAGAAGGCAACCCGTCGGGGCCGCGTTTGGATGCCATCGGGGGGCGGCTGCGCGGGCGTTGCGTCCCGCGGGGAATTCCGCCAGACCGCAGGCCGGCGGAGGGAGACCTTCGGTCAGGCGACGAACCGTAAGGAGGGTTTGCATGTCCGTTCGCATCCTCGACGTGCGCGAGATCACGCGGCCGATCAGCTCGCCGATCCGCAACGCGTATATCGACTTCTCGAAAATGACCGTCAGCGTGGTCGCCGTGGTGACCGACGCGGTGCGCGACGGCAGGCGGGTGGTCGGCTACGGGTTCAACTCCAATGGGCGGTATGGCCAGGGCGGATTGATCCGCGAGCGGTTCGCGCCGCGCATCCTGGAGGCGAAGCCGGCGACATTGCTGGACGCGGCGAATGAGACGCTGGATCCCGACCGCGTGTGGGCGTGCATGATGACGAACGAGAAGCCGGGCGGGCATGGCGATCGCTCGGTCGCGGTCGGCACGATCGACATGGCGGTGTGGGACGCGACGGCGAAACTGGCAGGCAGGCCGCTGTTCCGGATGCTGGCGGAGCAGCACGGGATCGCGGCCGATCCGCGCGTGTTCGTCTATGCGGCCGGCGGTTATTACTACCCGGGCAAGGGCGACGGCGCGCTGTGCGCAGAGATGCGGTCGTATCTGGACCGCGGCTACACGGTCGTGAAGATGAAGATCGGCGGCGAGAGCGTGGCCGAGGATCAGCGGCGGATCGAGGCAGTGCTGAAGGAGATCGGCAGCCAGGCGCGGCTGGCGGTGGACGCCAACGGCCGGTTCGACCTTGCAACGGCGATCGCATACGCGAAGATGCTGCAACAATACGATCTGTTCTGGTACGAGGAGGCCGGCGATCCGCTCGACTACCAGCTTCAGGCGGCGCTGGCCGAGTTCTATCCGGGTCCAATGGCGACAGGGGAAAACCTGTTCAGCCATCAGGACGCGCGCAACCTGATCCGCTACGGCGGCATGCGGCCGGACCGTGACTGGCTGCAGTTCGACTGCGCGCTGTCGTATGGGCTGTGCGAGTATCAGCGCACGCTGGCGATGCTGAAGGATGCCGGCTGGAGCTGGAAGCGGTGCATCCCGCATGGCGGACACCAGATGTCGCTCGCCATCGCCGCCGGCTTGGGCCTGGGTGGCAACGAGAGCTACCCGGACGTGTTCCAGCCCTATGGCGGGTTTCCCGACGGCACGCGCGTGGAGAATTCTATTGTCACGCTGCCGGATCTGCCGGGGATCGGGTTCGAGGCGAAGTCGGACCTCTATGCGATCATGCGCGAGCTGGCAGCGTAGGCGCGGAGCCGTTGCCAGGGGGATTGCATTTGGCACACGACTGGCCAGACCGGGGGGTAAGGGCAGCAGTACCGGCAACGGGAGGGGGCGGCGCCGTCGTGGCACCGACGGGCTCAGCATGGGTCTTTGCCGAATTCGCGCATTGCCCCACGCGCCTGGCGGCAGGTTCCTGGCTGGCACCTCCGGCATCCCGGCCCGCCAAGCCCACCGCGCGGTGTTCCATAGGGTCTTTGTCGAGATTCGTGAATTGCGCCGCTCGCCCCGGCGGCAGGTGCCTGGTTGGCACCCCAGGGTCCCGTCCCGCCGCCAAGGCGACCCACGCGGTGCGCCATGCGCTCTTGTCCAAGATTCGCGAATTGCGCCACTCGCCCGGGTGCAGGCCCCTGCCTGGCACCCCTCGCGTCCCGGCCTGCTGCCAAGCCCACCGCGCGGCGTTCCATAGGGTCTTTGTCGAGATTTGCGAATTGCGCCGCTCGCCCGGGTGCAGGCCCCTGGGTGGCGCCCCGGCGTGCCGTCCTGCCGCCAAGCCCACCGCGCGGTGTTCCATAGGGTCTTTGTCGAGATTCGCGAATTGCGCCACTCGCCCGGGTGCAGGCCCCTGGGTGGCGCCCCCGGCGTGCCGTCCTGCCGCCAAGCCCACCGCGCGACCATCTGGTCATAGCCGGGTGGCAGACTGTCCCAGGGGTCGTGTCCGAGATTCCCGAATTGCGCCACTCGCTTGTGTGCAGGTCCCTGGCTGGCGCCACCCGCCGTGCCGTCCTGCCGCCAAGCCCACCGCGCGACCACCTGGTCGTCGCCGGGTGGCAGACTGTTGCAGGGGTCGTGTCCGAGACTCCCGAATTGCACCACGCGCTCGGGGCCAGGTTCCCGGCCGGCGTCCCCGCCGCTCCGTCCTGCCGCCAGGCGCCACCGTGCGGTGTTCCATAGGGTCTTTGTCGAGATTTCCGAATTGCGCCAGTCGCCCCGGGGGCAAGTCCTTGGTCGGCGTCCCGGCCTGCCGTCCTGCCGCCAGGCCCACCGCGCGGCGTTCCATAGGGTCTTTGTCGAGATTCGCGAATTGCGCCACTCGCCCGAGGGCAGGTGTCCCTGGCTGGCAATTCCGGGGTCCCGTCCTTCTGCCAAGCCCTCCACGCGGTGGTCCATAGGGTCTTTGTCGAGATTTGCGCATGGCGCCACGCGCCCCGGAGGCAGGTGCCTCGTTGCCACCCCGCCAGCCCGTTCTGCCGCCAAGCCCACGGCGCAGCGCTCCGTAGGGTCTTTGTCGCGATTCGTGAATTGCGCAACGCGCCCAGAGGTCAGGTGCCCGGTCGGCACCCCGGCAGCCCGTCCTGCCGCCAAGCCGACCGCACGGCGTTCCATAGGGTCTTTGTCGAGATTCGCGAATTGCGCCACTCCGCCTCGCGGACAGCTTCCTGGCCGGCGTCCCCGGCGTCCCATCCCCCCGCCAACCCCACCGGGCGACCGGCGGGGCGAGTGCGCGGTGGCTGGCTCAGCATGGGGGCTGGCCCGCGATTCGCGACTGACGCCCCCCGATGGCCCACCATCACCCCCCGCTTGATCAACCGCGCGCCGGCAGTCCCCGCCTGCCACGGCGCCAGCGTCCTGCTGCTCCGCCGCCCGCAGCGGCCGCGCCGTGGACCGCCCCCGAGGGTTCGGTCCTACCGTCGGGTCCTCACCCGGCAGCCGGTGTTGCATGGAGAATTGCCCCGGCGACGCGACAATCGCCTCGGGGAAGCGTAGGGGCACGCGGGCGAGGGCTGCGATTGGGCGCATCAGCGATCCTGAACCATACGTTAGTTAGTGATACACCAAAACCCACCCTCGGCGCCAGCGAAATCCAGAAGGGTGCCAGGGCGATCGCATTTGGCATGATGCGTCGGTCCGGGTGCCGCTGATGCCACCAGTACACCTCTCGCACTGGCGGGAGAGCTCGGCGAGCGGCGCGGTTGGGCCGCGAAGAGCGGACCAACGGTGAGGGTGGTGCCGCGCGCACCACCCCCCGTCCCGTCGCGCCGCCACCGCGCAGCACGCGAGATTCGCTGAACTCGCCCGCGAACTAGGCTGCGACGAGGACGAGGCCGCGTTCGAGACGGCGTTGAAGAAGCTGGCGGAGTCCAAGCCGCTCCCGAAGCACGAGCCGAAGAAGCGGAAGCCGAAGGGTTGAGGGATGACTAAGCCGCCGAGCGCCCACCCCCTTCCTCAATCTCCCGTTCGGCCGCCAATTTTTTGAATTGCGCGGCTAATTGCCCGAGTCTTTTCCGGCGCGATGGAGTGCTGGCGTCTTTGGATCGAAACATGAAATCGGCAGCGCGGTCATATAGCTGATCGGAAGTCATCTCACTTAGGCGGGGTCGCTCTTGCATGCTACGGCACCCCTTGGTGCCGTAGGCATTTCTAGCGCGGGACGACTGGAAGCGCCTTGACGTACGTCAATGAGTCCAGGTCGGCTGCGTGGCATGTTTTCCTACTCATCTTGGGTTTGGCAAGTGACATATCGCCTAAAATTGAGCAGCAGCGCGATCTCCTATCGGCTAAACTGGTGGGGCCGCACGGGGCGCAGGGTTGCGGCTGGCGCGCGATCTCCTATCGGCTAAACTCCCGCGTAGTCGCGCGCCTCGACCTGGCAAGTTGCGGCTGGCGCGCGATCTCCTATCGGCTAAACTCGGTCGAGCGCGTGTGCGACGTGGCGCTGCGTTGCGGCTGGCGCGCGATCTCCTATCGGCTAAACTTCCACTTCAAGGCGTTCGTCTCCGGTATGTGTTGCGGCCGGCGCGCGATCTCCTATCGGCTAAACTTGGCGCCCTCGCTGGCCGCGCATCTCTACGGTTGCGGCTGGCGCGCGATCTCCTATCGGCTAAACTCTTTCCGTGCTGTCACCAGCGATTGCCCGAGTTGCGGCTGGCGCGCGATCTCCTATCGGCTAAACTTCAGGCGGCTTTGCGGCCGTATAGCTCGTGTTGCGGCTGGCGCGCGATCTCCTATCGGCTAAACTGCCGCCGATCGGGTTGGTTTGGGTGCCTTGGTTGCGGCTGGCGCGCGATCTCCTATCGGCTAAACTACATCGCCCCAGCGCGCGCGTAGCCTGTCCGTTGCGGCTGGCGCGCGATCTCCTATCGGCTAAACTGACCGACGCGATCGCCGGCGGTCACGCGGTGTTGCGGCTGGCGCGCGATCTCCTATCGGCTAAACTGCAGGATCCGCGGGTAGTGCACATACAGCGTTGCGGCTGGCGCGCGATCTCCTATCGGCTAAACTGGTGCCGGAGAAGGTCAGCAGCGACATCCAGTTGCGGCTGGCGCGCGATCTCCTATCGGCTAAACTCCGGCAGCGTCACGACATGCGTGTGGCCGAGTTGCGGCTGGCGCGCGATCTCCTATCGGCTAAACTAATGTCCGACACGACGACAGACGTTACGCTGTTGCGGCTGGCGCGCGATCTCCTATCGGCTAAACTGGTGAACTTGGTCGGGCGGTCGAAGATCGAGTTGCGGCTGGCGCGCGATCTCCTATCGGCTAAACTTTGCCAGGCGGCGCACCGGCGTCATCAAACCCAGGCGACCGGCATGTGATCCGGACCGCACAGCACAACGGCGACGCCGCGTCGTGACAGTTCCAGCAGTAGGTTGTTCGAATACGTGAGGCCGTGTGCGTTGCAAAGCAGGACGCCGATGTCGTCGAGCGGCACGCGCCCGACCTCGCTGCCCTCGGTCGAAACCGTCATGAAGCCTCGCGACAGCGCCAGGTGGCGCCGGTCGCTGGCGATCTCCACGACGCGGCCGATCATCAGGTGTTTCTTGCGACGCGCGGCCCCGGATCGCTGAGGCGGCCGATTTCGTCCACGCCGATCTTGCGCAGCCCCATGCCGATCAGCATGTTCGCCGATTTTTCCAGGTACCTGAACGGATCATCCTTGTCGTCGTTGCGCTTCTTCAGCGCGCCGCCTTCGTGGTGTTCCGCCAGGGTGACGGTCTGGCCGCTCATCTTCACAACCCGCAGGATT
The DNA here is from genome assembly GCA_003151425.1 of Acetobacteraceae bacterium. Classification (GTDB taxonomy): domain Bacteria; phylum Pseudomonadota; class Alphaproteobacteria; order Acetobacterales; family Acetobacteraceae; genus Palsa-883. The sequence goes on along the minus strand of PLXO01000041.1, from coordinate 30,455 downwards.
TTGCGCTGCCCGGCGTCCTCCAGCGGGACCATGTCGTCGATATGCAGGCGGATGAGTTTCTTCGCGGCGGGATGCGGCCGGAACTTCGCCGGGTCGAAGGCCGGCTGGTTGGCGTCGAAGCGCCGGATGACGACCGCGGTGCACCGCCCGGTGGGCAGCCGGTAGACGTCGGCAAAGGCGTTGCCATCCGGCTTGTAAGCCTTATAGGGCTTGCCGGTGCGGCGATCGTTGATCGGCACCACGGCCAGCTCCTCGACCATCCGCACGCGGCGGACTTTCACGGTGCGCCCGTTGAGCGGAATGCCTTTTTTCTCGACACGATCGGCGAACAGCGCGGCGGGGTTCTGCTTGCGTTTTTCACCGTCGCCGGGGGTGGCACCTTCGTTGGCCAGTGCCGCTTGCTTGGACCTCTCCCATTCCGCCGTCAGCGCTACGCGCAGAGCATTGTCGCGTACGGCCATGAGCGCCTTGTCCATGTCCTTAGGCGTGAGGAAGCTGCTCAAGGCCGCACGTGAGACGACCGTCCATGTGCCGTTCTTGCCGGGGGCAATGTTGCCGTCGCGATCTTTGACAAAGCCGTATGCGGTGTCGTTGTGCAGCGAGCCGGTCGTCTTGCCCTGCTCGCTTGGAACCTTGCCTGGCGTCCCAGGCGTCTTGCGCTTCTGCTTGCGTTCTGCGTGATCCGGCTTATGCGACACGACCATACGGTCGAGCGCTCGCGGAATTGCTCGTAGGAGAAGTCGGGCCAGGGAGGGTCCATCTTCTCGATCAGCCGCGTCCGCTCGGGATCCGAGTTCAGATCGGAGATGCGCTTCAGCAATCCCTGATCCGTCATGGCGATCACGAAGGCATCGATCGCATGGTGACGGTGGTCATCGCGGTTTTTCCGCGCCGGCCCGTCGTCGCCGTCACCGCCCGTCCGGTTGTGGTCGCGCAGCAGCGCGCTCAGTCCCCACTTGCCGCGAAGCATGGCGGTGAGCTTGCCTGGAATAGCTCGCACCCGCTGACGCGCTTCGGCCCTCTCGTTGTACAGGTGGGCCAGGTATAGCCTGGTTGTGCGTGACAGATACTTCGTCTCGTTAAGCTGGCGGTCCAGAAATTCCTTCTCGTTCTCGAATCGCTCCATAGCGTCCGGAAGAAACCGCCAGCGCTTGTTCGGCGGCAACGCGTCGGCGTATCGAAGTATATTTGGGTAGTCGTATTCGATCGTGCCGATCCTGGGGCTGGTATGGAACGCCTCGTACGGCGAGCGATCACCCTTGGCGTCGTTCGCCGCCTTCAGCGCCAGCACCTTGTTCGCCATGGAATCGTCAAGCGTCTTTGAAAAAGGCAAAATGTGCTCGATCTCAGTACGGTGATCCGTTGCCATTTCGAACGAGATCGTCTGGCCCGTGAATGGGCAAACCTTGCAGGAGCCGTAATTCTGCTCCTCCCACAACCGCAGCTTGCGTAGCAGATGCGGTGATGACACCCGATGGGCGGACTTGATCTGCTCTTCCCTGATCCGGTTTGCCTGCTCGTTCTCCCGGTTCCGCTTTCGCTCCGCTTCCTTCTCCTCCTTGTTCATCTTGAGGTCTCGCGCCAACTCGACGACAATCTCCGCCGGCTTGCCGTAGGCCGTGATCACCCGATTAACGAGGCGTCGGAGTTGCCCGAGCCCGATATGCACGGTCGGGTTGGCGATGCGTCCGTAGTGCCCAACCTCATCTTCCTTTGGTTTGGTGGGATCGGTCCCAACCACCTGACGCGTCAGGATGGCGCCGTAATACGGCAGCTCATCCAACTCGCGATCCGGGCGGAAATCTGAGTGATGTCGATACTCGGGGATTTCCGCGACTGCCTCGGCATAGTTGAGGCCCTGCTCCTCCATCACCGGGACCAGCTTGCCGATCGCCTTTTCGCTGAGCCGCGCATAGCCTTCGGGCAAAGACGTCGCGGCCAGTTTCTTCGCGGCGGCCGTATCCAGTTTCCATTCGGCCCGCGCGATCCGTTCGATCTCATCGGCGCTTTCGGTCTCGATCAGCTTGCGGACGATGTCAGTCCGCCGCGCGAACGGCAAGGCGTGCCAGAGCCGACCGAACGAGTCCTTGTGCGAGAGGCGCGCGGCCGTCTCGTCGCCTTTCAGCGCTTTGCGATTCTCGTCGAACAGATTGACCCGCGCGCCTGACGGTAGCTTGAGCAATTTCAGCAGACCGTCGAGCTTCAGTTCTTTCTTGGTCCGCAATTCCTTCAGCACCCGGTCGCGCTGGTCGCGGTTCAGCGGCCGTCCTGACTCGCCTGGAACTAGGATGCGCAGGTTGTTCGCCTCCTGCACCATGCGGAATTCCTGTGCGCAGGGCAGGGCGCGGTGCGCGCGCTGCTCGCCTTCTTCAAGCAGGCACCAGCCCGGATCGACCGGTCTCAGTGGGCGTTGGAAGAACATGATGTCCCGCAAGTGCGCCCATTGTTCTGGGCGCAGAGTGTGGTGCGGTGCCTGGGTTTCCTGGATTTTGTCGAACTCTTTCTCGTACAGAGCGCGATGCGGATAGAACGCCGCTTCCGGCCGCGCACGCACCATCTTCCCTTTAAGCCTACGCCGGTGGAGGTACTCGCCCAGTGTCCGGTCGCCGATGAGCCGATCGAGCGCCTCGATCTTGTCGGTAAGCTTGTTGTCGTCGCTCGTGTCGGTCTTGCGGTTCGACTTGAAGCCGCGGCGCTGATCCAGGTGGAACAGGGCGCGTCCAAGCTCGTTCGGCGGCAGTGGTACGCGCGCGGCCTTCGCACGCAAGACATAGGGATCGAGCGTAACCAGTGCCTGGCGCTCCGCCTCGTCTGCCGGCATCAGGTCCAGCGCAATCAACGCCTCCATCAGATCGTCGCGCCGACGCAGATAGCGATCGCGCCGCCGGCGCATCCCGCGCGGCATGCGGCGCGCGACGGCGAGTGAGGTCCCATCCTTCGGATTACGCCCGTCGCTGTAGATACGGGCGCCAAGGGCGAGGATGTCACTCGGCCGCCCCGTCGGGTCGAGCGTCAGCGCCGCCCAGCCGATGGAGTTGGTGCCAACGTCGAGCCCAAGGCGATATGGTTGGTTCATGCGATAATCCTCCCCAGCGGCGGCGGCCTTCCACTGAGGCCGCCGCACACGTCACTCGCGCCAACGCCCCCCGAATTGATGTCCTTCAACCTAAGTCGAATGGCGCAGAGTTGCGGCTGGCGTGCGATCTCTTATCGGCTATTTCCCATTGTCATTGTATCGTAACCGGCCTAGGATAGGGGGCGTCCGTATCAAATATTTAGCCGATAGGAGATCGCGCGCCGTTGGCGATGGCCTCCGGGCCTAGCAGCCGTTAACAAGCCTTCAGGGCACAAAATCGAAGGGCAGGCTCCGGCCTGCCCTTCTGACGTTTTGGCGGGTGGCTTGCCTGATCCATCTACTGATTGGTCGAGGTCAGCACTACAAGAAGTCGTGGATGGCCCGCCTTCGCGGGCCATGACGTGGGAGACTGACGTGTCACCCCTCCTCCGACCGCACGAATCGCTGCCGCGCCTGGATCTCGGCGATGTCCGTCGGCCGCTCGAACGGGGCCGGCATCGCCTCGCCCGGTTTGCGCGGGCGTCCGATGGCGCGGAACCAGTCCTCCAGCCCGGCCGGCGCGATCATCCACAGCAGGCGCATCTGCCCGGCGCCGGTATTCGTTACCTTGTGCTGCACCCCGCGACCGACTAGGATCATGGTTTCCGGGGCGACCTCATGGCGTTCGGCACCGACCTCGGCGACACCGGTGCCCTGGTAGCAGAACAGCACCTCGTGCTGGCGCTCATGTGCGTGACGGCGGATATGCGCGCCGGGCTCCAGCACCTGCAGGCCCATCGAGAAGCTGTCGTACGGCGTGTTGTACGGCGTCAGTTTGTTGACGATATAGCCGACCGAGGGCAGCGGCTGCCAGAACGCGTCGCCGTCCTCCGGCCCCAGGACAACGACCGGACCGTGGGCGAAGTCGGGACCTTTGGTGGACTCGGGCATCTGAATTTTCCTCCGCGCGATGCGATCCGGACGGGTGCGCTTGGCGCGCGGATGCTGTTATGCTCCCGTCACACCGATACGGGGAGAGGCAGCAATGGATGCGATGTGGCCGACGGGCGCGGCCTATATCAACGGGCGCTTCATGCCAGTGGGCGAGGCGTCGATCCCGGTCACCGAATGGGGCTACCGGCGATCGGACGTGACCTATGACGTGGTCAGCGTATGGGACGGCGCGTTCTTCCGCCTCGATCAGCACCTGAAGCGCTTCCGCGCCTCGATGGAATACTTCCGCCTGGTCCCGCGCGAGAGCGACTCGGACATCCGCACCATGCTGCACGAGCTGGTGCGCCGTACCGGGCTGCGCGAGGCCTACGTGGCGATGGACTGTTTGCGCGGTTCGGCGCCGACCAACCTGCGCCGCCATCCGGTGAACGCGCGGCCCTACCTGCTGGCCTACGCTGTGCCCTATGTCTGGCTGGTGCCGCAGGAGATCCGCGAGCAGGGCATGCACCTGATCGTCGCCTCCAACCCGCGCATTCCGGAAGAGTGCGTCAACCCGCGGGCGAAGAACTTCCATTGGGCCGACATGACCCGGGCGATGTTCGAGGCCGAGGACAAGGGCGCGCACAATCCGGTGCTGCTGGACTTCGCCGGCAACGTGACCGAGGGTCCCGGGTTCAACGTCTTCGCGGTGACCGACGGCAAGGTCGCCACGCCGGATCGCGGCATCCTGGAAGGCATCACCCGCGGCGCGGTGATCGAGCTGTGCGAGAAGCTCGGACTGCCCTGCGAAGTGCGGACGGTGCCGCTCGAGGAACTGCGCGGCGCCGACGAGATCTTCATCTCGTCCACCGCCGGCGGGGTGATCGGCGTGACGCGGCTGGACGGGCGCATCCTGTCCAACGACCGCCCCGGGCCGGTCACCGCGAAGCTGGGCGAGTCATATTGGCGCTTCCGCAAGGAAGGCTGGTGCAACGAAGCGATCGACTACGACCCGGCCATCGCCGCCGAGTAGGGGAGGCGTTCTTGTTCTCCCCCTCCCCTTGAGGGAGGGGGTTGGGGGGAGGGGTTGGTGCCGGGGCCGTATCGAAGCTCATTCACGCGTCGACCCCTCCCCCTCCCTTGGTCCGCTTCGCGGCCCAAGCCCTCTAAGGGGAGGGGGAGAGTCTTCCTGTTTCCTATGACCGAGGCCGTTCCATCGCCTCGCACCAACTACACCAAGCAATCTCGGGGAGACGACCAATGAAGCGGCTGATCGCGGCGTGCCTACGCCTGCTGCCGGTGCTTGTCATCGGCTCGCTAGCCAGCGTGCCGCTCGCCGGTGCCCCCGAAGCCCGGGCGCAGCAGACGATCAAGATCGGGGTGATCCTGCCGTTCTCCGGCCAGTTCGCCGACACCGGCATCCAGCTCGACAACGGCATCAAGCTCTACATGCAGCAGCACGGCGACACCGTCGCCGGCAAGAAGATCGAGGTGATCCGCAAGGATGTCGGCGGCATCGCGCCCGAGGTCGCCAAGCGCCTGGCGCAAGAACTCGTGGTGCGCGACAACGTGGACATCCTGGCCGGCTTCGCGCTGACGCCGAACGCGCTCGCGGCCGGCGACGTCTCGGCGCAGGCGAAGAAGTTCATGGTGGTGATGAACGCCGCCACCTCGATCGTCACTACGAAGTCGCCCTACATGGCACGCACCTCGGTGACGCTGCCGCAGATCGACGAGGCGTTCGGCGACTGGGCGGCGAAGCAGGGCATCAAGACCGTCTACACGATGGTGTCCGACTACGGACCGGGCATCGATGCCGAGACCAGCTTCATCCGCGGGTTCGAGGCGGCCGGCGGCAAGGCGGTCGGCTCGGTGCGGGTGCCGGTGGCGAACCCGGATTTCTCCGCCTTCGTGCAGCGCGCCAAGGACACCAATCCGGACGCGATCTTCATCTTCGTGCCCGGCGGCGCGCAGCCGGCAGCGCTCGGCAAGGCGCTGGCCGGCCGCGGTATCACGCCGAAAAACACCAAGATCCTCGGCAACGGCGAGATCGCCATGGAGGACGCGTTGAAGAATATGGGGGACGACGCGATCGGTATTATCACGGCATTCCATTACGACCCCAATCACGACTCGGCGCTGAACAAGCAGTTCGTCGCCGCCTACAACAAGGCGTTTGGGCGCAACCCCGACATCTTCTCGGCTGGCGGCTATGACGGGATGCGGCTGATCTATGATGCGCTGGCAAAGACCGGTGGCAACACCGACGGCCAGGCGCTGATCGACGCGGCGAAGGGGATGGCGTGGGAAAGTCCGCGCGGGCCGATCGCCATCGACAAGGATACCCGCGACATCGTGCAGACGGTCTACATCCGCCGGGTGGAGAAGGTCGACGGCAAGCTGGTGAACGTCGAGTTCGACAAGATCCCCGACGTCAAGGACCCCTTGAAGGCGCGCATGGCGAAGTGAGGGGCGCGGCCGGGGCTCTCTCGTAATGGGACCTGGGCGCTGGACCGCCGGCAAGGAAGATTCACCACAGAGGCACAGAGCCACAGAGAAGGAGGACAGCGGCGCGTCGCGCGAAGCGCAGTCCATTGCTGCTCTGTGCCTCTGTACCTCTGTGGTGAACCTTCCTTGCTTGCAGACCGTTCCGCAGCCGGGACGGTTATTGTCCCGCCCGAGCATTCGCCTGACCAATCGATCGACGGTCAGGAGCCAAGATGTCTGACGTTCGCAAGGTCATGGCTGAGCTTGATCCGACTCCTGGTCGCGGTTTCCGCCGATGATTGCGCCGGCCGTCGGCGTGATCTTCGATGGTTTCGCCTACGGCATGTTGCTGTTCCTGCTGTCGGTCGGATTGTCCGTCACCCTCGGGCTGATGAATTTCGTCAACCTGGCGCACGGCGCCTTCGCCATGCTCGGCGGTTACGTCACCGCGACACTGATGAACGCGCTGGGCTGGCCGTTCCTGGCCACGTTGCCGATGGCGTTTCTGGTCACCGGCGCGGTCAGCGTGGGATTCGAGCGCACGCTGTATCGCCGGCTGTATCGCGCGCGAGAGCTCGATCAGGTGCTGCTGACGATAGGGCTGGTGTTCATCTCGGTCGCCGCGGCGGCCTTCTTCTACGGCACGCAGCAACAGCCGGTCCGGCTGCCCGACGACCTGCGCGGCTACACCACAGTGTTGGGCGTCAACTTCAGCCATTACCGGCTGTTCCTGATCGCGGTCGCGCTGGCGGTGACCCTGGTTCTGGTGGTGGCGCTGGAGCGCACCCGCTTCGGTGCCCAGGTGCGCGCCGCGGTGGACAACCAGCGCATGGCGCAGGGTCTCGGCATCAATGTCGAGCTGGTGTTCGCCGTCACCTTCGCGCTCGGCAGTGGCCTGGCGGGGCTCGGCGGCGCGCTGGCGATCGAGATCGTCGGCCTCGATCCGAACTTCGCATTCACCTACCTGATCTATGTGCTGATCGTCGTCGCGGTCGGCGGACTGGGATCGATCCGCGGCTCGTTCCTGGCCGCGGTGCTGCTGGGCGTCAGCGACGCCGCGGGGAAATATTACGCTCCCACACTGGGATCGTTCCTGATCTACCTGGTGATGATCAGCCTGCTGCTGTGGCGCCCGTCCGGTCTGTTCGGAAGGTCCCAGGCGTGAGCGCGCAAACCGCGAGCGCTCGCCGGGCGATCGATCCGCATCGGCATCTGTCCGAGCGCCGGCGCTGGCGGCCGGTTGAGCTGGCATTCTGGCTGGCGACGCTGCTGCCATTCGTGGTCCTGCCCACCTATCTGACGCTGGCAAGCCAGATCGCCATTACCGCGATCTTCGCGGTCTCGCTCGATCTGATCCTGGGCTATGCCGGGCTGGTCTCGCTCGGCCACGCGGCGTTTTTCGGCGTGGGCGCCTACACCGCCGGGCTGCTGGCCAAAGCCGGCTGGGGGGAGCCGCTGTCCGGCCTGCTGGTTGCCGGCGCGGCGGCGGGGCTGTTCGGCTGGCTGTCCGGCTTTGTCGTTGTGCGGGTGCGGCATCTTGCGCTGATCATGATCACGCTCGGCATCGGCCTGCTGCTGTACGAGATGGCGAATCGCGAGAGCTGGCTGACCGGCGGCAATGACGGGCTGCAGGGGGTGGTCATCTGGAGGTTGTTCGGTCGGTTCGAGTTCGATCTGTATGGCACCACCGCTTATGGCTACGCGCTGGCGGTGCTGCTGCTGCTGGTGCTGATGGCGCGGCGGCTGATTCACTCGCCGTTCGGCCTGTCGCTGCGCGCGATCCGCGAGAACGAGCGGCGCATGCCGGCGATCGGTGCACCGAGCGCGGCGCGGTTGCACACCGTCTATACCATTGCCGCCGCGATGGCCGGGATCGCCGGCGGGCTGCTGGCGCAGACCACGCAGTTCGTGGACCTCTCGACGCTGGGGTTCCAGCGCTCGGCGGACCTGCTGGTGATGCTGGCGTTGGGGGGGACGGGGCGGTTGTACGGCGGCATCGTCGGCGCCATCGTGTTTATGATCGCGCGCGACCAGTTGGCCGACATGAATCCACAATATTGGTATTTCTGGATCGGCCTGCTGCTGGTGGGCGTCGTGCTGTTCCTGCCCAATGGGATTCTGGGTGGACTGGCGCGACTGCTGCCACGTGGGCGGGATGCGGCATGATACCGACGGTGCAATGGATATATCGGCGACTGCGTGGGAGTGCGCGGTACTGCAACGACGAACCGTCGGGCGGTTGCGCGATGCGGCGGCGCGGTCGGGGCGCTCTGGTCGTGCGACCGTGGCGCTCGATCGACGGCAAGGAAGCAGGTTCACCGCGGAGATCGCGGAGCACGCGGAGAAGGCAGATCAGCGCTTCGCGCGTAGCGCTGACTTTCTTTCTCCGCGATCTCCGCGATCTCCGCGGTGGATCTTGCTGTCTCGCTAACCAGGCGAGGCCACGCGTAATGGGTGTCCTGAATCCTTGGTGGAACCAGCAATTTCCATGACCCCCGCCCTCAACGCGCGCGGGTTGCACAAGCGCTTCGGCTCGCTGGTGGTCGCGCAGGACATTCATTTCGCGTTGCCGCCGGGCGCGCGCCACGCGCTGATCGGCCCGAACGGCGCTGGCAAGACCACGCTGATCAACCTGCTCACCGGCGCCCTGCGTCCCGACGCCGGCGAGGTCTTGCTGGACGGGCAGCCGATCACCGCGCTGGCGCCGGACCTGCGGGTGAAGCGCGGGCTGGCGCGCACATTCCAGATCAACACGCTGTTCCCCGAGCTCGATCCGCTGGAGGCAGTGACGCTCGCGGTGTGCGAGCGTCTGGGGGTTGCCGGCAACTGGTGGCGGCCGGTGCCGGCATTCCGCACGGCAGTGGCCGAGGCACATGCCATCCTTGCCTCGCTCGGGCTCGGCGCGGTGTGCCATCGGCCGACGCGCCTGCTGGCCTACGGGCAGCAGCGGCTGCTCGAACTGGCGCTGGCGCTGGCGACGCGGCCCAGGGTGCTGCTGCTCGATGAGCCGGCGGCCGGCGTGCCGCGCCAGGAAGCCGGCGCGCTGTTCGCGGCGATCGAGGCCCTGTCGGCCGACCTTACCGTGCTGTTCATCGAGCACGACATGGACATCGTGTTCCGCTTCGCCAGCCGGGTGATCGTGATGCTGGGCGGGCGCATCCTGGTGGAAGGCAGCCCGGCGGAGATCGCCGCCGATCCGCGCGTGCGCGAGGTGTACCTGGGTGGTGTCTCGCACGCCAACATCCGACATGGCAACATCCGACATGGCAACGACCGACATGGCTGAACCGCTGCTCGCGGTGCGTGACCTGCGCGCGGGCTACGGCGAGTCGATCGTGCTCGACGGCGTGACGCTCGAACTGGCGGAGGGTGGGAGCCTGGCCGTGCTGGGCCGCAACGGCGTCGGCAAGACCACGCTGCTGGCGACGATGATGGGATGCACCAGCGTGCACGCCGGCGCGATCCTGTGGCGCGGGCGCGATATCACGCGGCTGGCGCCGTATCGACGGGCGCGGCTCGGCATCGGCTGGGTGGCGCAGGAGCGGGAGATTTTCCCGTCGCTGACGGTCGAGGAGAACCTGACGGTGGCGGCCCGGCCGGCCGGCCTCCGTGCCGGTCGCAACGAACATCGAAACGAGCGTCCCAACGAACGTTCCGACGAACGTCCCAATGAACGTTCCAACGAGCGTCCCGTCGGGCGATGGACGCTGCGCGCCGTCTACGAGCTGTTCCCGCGCCTGGCGGAGCGGCGGCGCAATAGCGGCACGCATCTGTCCGGCGGCGAGCAGCAGATGCTGGCGATCGCGCGGGCGCTGATGACCAATCCCGCGCTGCTGCTGCTGGACGAGCCACTGGAGGGATTGGCCCCCATCATCGTCGAGGAACTCGCCGGGGCGATCGCCGGCATGATCGCCAAGCAGGGCACGGCGGTCATCCTGATCGAGCAGCACGCGCAGATCGCGCTATCGCTGACGCGCGACGTGGTGGTGCTCGAGCGGGGGATCATCGCCCATCGCGGCAGCTCGGACGCGCTGATGCAGGATCAGGCCGCACTCGATCGTCTGGTCGGTCTTGATCTGCGCTCGCCAGCCACGTGAACCGAAGCAGCCCGGAGTGGCGTCCGCAGCACGCCCTACGCGGCGACCACATCGCCGACGATCACGCGGCGCAGCGCCCCATCCTCGGCAAGCAGCAGCGCCCCATCCTCGGCAAGCAGCAGCGCCCCATCGGCGTCGAGTCCCGCGAACCGGCCGGTGTCGATGCGCGTGCCAATGCGCACCCGCACCACATCTCCAGGCGCCGGGCCGCGCGCGAGCCAGGCCGCACGGGACGGCGCGAATCCGTGCTCCGCCCAGTGCGCCACGTGCTGCTCCAGCGCCGCCAGGAGATGCGTCAGCACCGCCTGCGGGGACGTCGTCGCCCCGGCATCGCGCAGACAGGCGACCGGATACGCCGCCCTCTCCGGCGCCCGGGCGACGTTCAAGCCGATGCCGATGACAGCGGCGCTGTCCTCGATGATCTCGACCAGGATGCCGGCGACCTTGGCGCCGTCGACCATCACGTCGTTCGGCCATTTCAGCCTGGCACGCCCGCCCGGCAGTACCGCGTCCACCGCCTCGGCCGCGGCAAGTGCCACGATGAAGCCAAGCTCGCTCAGGCGCGACGGCGGCAGTTCCGGCCGCAGCAGGATCGAGGCGTACAGATTGCCAACCGGGCTGAACCAGTCACGCCCGTGTCGCCCGCGGCCGCGCGTCTGCCGCCCCGCCACCACCACCGTGCCGTCCGGCGCGCCGTCGCGCGCGCCTGCCCGGGCCGCGTCCATCGTCGAGGCCAGCACGGCGTGATGTTGCACGACGAAGCGCGGCACTACGGCAGCACCGCGATCGCGCTTATTTCGATCAGGTAGTCGGGATGGGTGAACTTGCTGACCTCGACCATCGTCGAGGCCGGTGGTGGATCGGGAAAATAGTGCCGCCGCACCAGGTGAATGATCGGGAAATGCTCCATGTTGCGGACATGGACATCGACCCGGCAGATATCGGCGAGCGTGCCGCCGGCGGCCTCGACCGCGGCCTTGACGTTCTCGCACACCTGCCGGGTCTGCGCCTCGATGTCGCCGATGCCGGCGATGCTGCCGTCGGCGCGGCGGGCCACCATGCCGGAGATGAACACCAGCCGGCCGCGCGCCTCGACGATGATGCCCTGCGAGAAATGGCCACTCGGTTGGGCGAGCGCGGGCGAGACGATCGGCTGGCGTGGCATCGCGGACCTCGGATTCGGGTGGCAGGCTCGCCGATCCTACCCCGCGTCGGACAGAGTGAGCATCACCGTTGTTCCGTCGCCCGGGCGATGATCGACGAACAGCGACGCGTCGGACAGCGCCAGCAGGCGGGCGAGCGAGGTGCGCGCATCGCCGGTCAAGGGTTCGGCCACGCGAGGCCCGTCGTCGATGACGATGACTCGCATCTCGCTGTCGGCGCGCATCGCGCCGACGAATACTTGGCCGTCCGGCGCGTGTTCGATCGCATTGCACAGCAGGCAAAGCAGCACCCGCCGCAGCGTAGCCGAAGGGACACTGGGGCGCAGACCCTCCGGTACCACGAATTCCACGCTGGGATCGCGGCCCCCAGACTGGCACCGCGCATCGGATAGCACGGCATCAAGCGCAACCGGGCAGCCGCGTCACGGGTTCCGGGCAGCCGCGTCACGGGTTGCAGACTCTATGGGCCGCTCGTCGGCGCTCGCCAGATTGTGATCCGCGCCGCCCCGTGCACGCGCTCGGCCAGCGGGTCAGCCGGCCATGGCGGGTCGGCGCGGGCCGTCTCGGCGACAATCAGGGCGCCAGGCGCGATCCATCCACGCGCGGTCAGATGAGCCACCGCGCGGGGCACGAGGTCGGCGCCATAGGGCGGATCGAGGAACACCAGCGCACACGGCGCCCCGCCCAAGGCGACCGGCGAGTCGGCGGAGAGGTTATCGACGGCCAGTGCATCCCCGGAGAACACGGCGCAGCGGGCTTCGGCACGGAGCGTCGCGATATTGGCGCGCAGTGTCGCCAGTGCCGCGCGTTCCTGCTCGATGAAGGTGGCAAATGCGGCACCGCGCGACAGCGCTTCCAGCCCCAGCGCACCGGTGCCGGCGAACACATCCAGCAGGCGCACGCCCTCGATGGCGTCGCGGCCGCCCCAGGGCGCGTGCAGCAGCATGTCGAACAGTGCCTGGCGCACCCGGTCGGCGGTGGGGCGCGTCGTGCCGCCCGGCGGCGCCTGAAGCGCGCGACCCCGCCAAACACCGGCAACGATACGCATCAGGTTGGGCACATCAGCTTGGGCACATCAGCTTGGCCGCGTCAGCTACGGCGCATCAGGCGGGTCGCATCAGCTTGGGCGCGGCAATTGATCGCGCAACACGCGGGCCGGCACTTCCTCCACCTCGCCACGTGGCAGCGCACCGAGTTGAAACGGGCCGTAGGCGATGCGGATCAACCGCGTCACCGCCAGCCCAAGATGTGCCATCACGCGGCGCACCTCGCGGTTGCGCCCCTCGCGCAGGCTGACGGTGAGCCAGGCGTTCTCGCCTCTGCGCGAGTCGAGACCGGCGTCGATCTCGCCATAGCGCACGCCGTCAATCGTGATGCCCTTGGCCAGCGCGGCGAGCGATGCCGGGTCGGGATTTCCGTGCACCCGCACCCGATAGCGGCGCAGCCAACCCGTCGAGGGCAGCTCGAGCTGGCGCGCCAGGCCGCCGTCATTGGTCAGCAGCAGCAGCCCCTCGCTGTTCAGGTCCAGCCGACCGATGCTGATCACCCGGGGCAGGGTTTCCCGGAGTTTGTCGAACACGGTGGGGCGGCCCTGCGGATCGCGATGCGTCGTCATCAGCCCGTCCGGCTTGTGGTAACGCCACAACCGTGTGCGCTGCGGCGCGTCCACCAGCTTGCCGCCGACCAGCACAAGGTCGCCCGGGCCGACGAACGTCGCCGGGTGGGTGACCACCGTGTTGTTCAGCCGCACTTCTCCCGCGGCGATCAGCTTCTCGGCGTCGCGCCGGCTGACGACGCCGGCGCGGGCCAGCCACTTCGCGATACGTTCGCCGCGCTCGGCCTCACTCATCCGCGACAGGCGGCGATGAACGCATCGAAGATGCGGCGGTCGCCGGGATCGATGAAGAACTCCGGGTGCCACTGCACGCCCAGGCAGAAGCGGTAACGCGCGTCCTCCAGCCCCTCGATCACCGTATCCGGAGCGGTCGCGTTGACCACCGCGTGCGGGCCGGGCGCACGCACCGCCTGGTGATGCGCCGAGTTCACCTGCATCGAGTTCGCGCCGACGATGCGGTGCAGCAGTGTGCCTGGCACCACCGCGACCGGATGGCCCGGCTCATGCCGCGGATTGGGTTGCTCATGCTCGAGTGCGGCGGCGACGCTGTCCGGGATGTGCTGCACCAGCGTGCCGCCGAGCGCCACGGCCAGAAGCTGCTCGCCGCCGCAGATGCCGAGCACCGGCAGATCGCGCGCCAGCGCGCCTTGCGTCAGCGCCAGTTCCGCCGCGGTGCGACCCTCCTTCAGCGTCACCGTCGCGTGCCGCTCGCCGTCGCCATACAGCGAGGGATCGACGTCGAAGGCACCGCCGGTCACCACCAGCGCGTCGATCCGGTCCAGATAGTCCGCCGCCAGCGCCGCGTCGTGCGGCAGCGCCATCGGCAGCCCGCCGGCGGCGATGATCGCGTCGGCGTAGTTTTGCCGCAGCGCATACCAGGGGTATTTCGAGTAGCCACCGGGCTGCTCGGAATCCAGCGTCACGCCGATGATGGGTCGTTTGGACATGGAACGTTGCTAGCCCTTCAAGCCGTGGCCGGGCAAGGCCGGCAGCGGCGGCTGCGCGCCGTCCGGCACGCCGATCTCGTGTGCATTCAGCGTCAGCGCGACCATCGAGTAATAGCCGATCAGCGCGGTCAGCTCGACGATCCCGGCGGTGCCGTAGGTTGCCAGGACGGTCTGATACGTCGCATCCGACGCATGGTGGTGGCGCAGCAACTCCATGGCGTAGTCGTGGATCGCCTGCTCGTCCGCCGGCGCGAACGTGGCACTGCCCTGTCGCAATGTCTCGATCGTGTGTGCCGACAGCCCGGCCTTGCGCGCCTCGCCCTCATGGGAGAACCACTCAAACTGGCAATCCCAGAACCGGCCAACCAGCAAAATAACGAACTCGCGCAGCCGCGGCGGCAGGCTGGAGTTAAAGCGCAGCACCAGCCCGAACGCCGACCACGCCTCCGCCAGGTCGGGCCGGTGCATCGCCGCCGCCAGCGGCCCGACCGGGGGCGAGCGGCGCGGACCGTTCATCATCGCCTCGTAGACCCGGCGTTGCGCGTCGGTCATGCTGGCCTCGGACACCAGCGGGATGCGGGGCATGGGTTTCCTCCTGTCGAGGGACGCGTTGGCGCCAGGGTGCACGAGTCCGGTGCGGTGCGCAGCCCTGACGCGCCCGACCGCGCCCACATGACGCCGATGGAGCTCGCGCTGGCCGAGGCACGCCTGGCCGCCGTGCGCGACGAGGTGCCAGTGGGTGCCGTCGTGGTCGCGGCCGACGGCACAATACTGTCGCGTGCCCACAACGAGGTCGAGGCGCGCAACGACCCCAGCGCCCACGCCGAAATGCTGGCGCTGCGCGGCGCGGCAGCCGTGCGCGGCGCGAAGTGGCTGACCGATTGCGACCTAGTGGTGACCCTGGAACCCTGCCCGATGTGCGCCCAGGCGATCAGCCTGTTTCGCATCCGCCGCCTGGTGTTCGGCGCCTACGACCCGAAGGGCGGCGGCGTGGAGCACGGCGCGCGGGTGTTCGACGCGGCGTCGTGCCATCATCGCCCGGAAGTGGTGGGCGGCGTGCGCGAAGCCGAGGCCGCGGCCCTGCTGCGCGCGTTCTTCGGCGATCGGCGCTGACCGCGGTTTGTGGCGCCGGTGCGCTCCGGGTAGGCTTGTATCCGCCCAAGGAGATTGCCGCCCGCCGATGCCTCGCTATCTCGTGCAGATCGGCCCCCACCAGACGCGAACGCGCGCCATCCAGTTGCGCCTCGACGCCGCGCGGGACCGCCGGCGACGGGCTGGTGTCGTGTATCCGGCGACTCGGCGCACCGACGATGCGCAGCCTGACGTGACCATCGCCGTACAGGGGGCAACACGCCGCCGGCCGCGCCGCGCGCCACGGCAGTCCGCGCCATGATCCAGCGCGCGATACGCCGCCTGCGCGAAGGACGCCCGGCCGAGGCGGAATCGGTGTTGCGTTTCTGGATGGAATTGTCCCCCCAGGACACGCGCGCGCTGTACCTGCTCGCCACCGCCCAGCTTCGCCAAGGCCATCTCGACGCGGCGCATGCCAGCGCGACCGAACTGCTCGCGCTGGCGCCGGAGATGCCGGATGCGAACCTGCTGCTCGGCGTGATCCTGCAACGACTGAACCGCATGGAGGAGGCCGTTGCCCCGCACCAGCGGGCCATGACGCTGCAGCCGAACTCCGCTTCGGCCGCGCATCATCTCGCCATGGCGCTGCACATGGTGAACCGCAACGAGGAAGCCTTCCTTGCCATCCGTGCCGCGTTGCGGCTGCGGCCGGAGATGGCGATCTCGCGCTACCTGGAGAGCCTGGTGCTGCTCCGCCTCGGCGTGCTGCCGGAGGCCTGGACCGAATACGAGGCGCGCCTGCGCTACGCGCCGCTGTGCCCGGATGCCGCGCGCCACGACGCGATCCCACGCTGGCGCGGCGAGGGTGCGATCGCCGGCCGCACGGTGCTGCTGCATCGCGAGCAGAGCTCCGGCGACACCATCCAGTTCGTCCGCTACGCGCCGATGGTGGCCGCCCTGGGCGCGCGGGTCGTGCTGGAGGTGCAGCCGGCGCTGAAGCCGCTGCTGGCCGGGATGCCAGGCGTCGACGCGGTGCTCGCGGTCGGCGAGCCGCTGCCCGCCGCCGACCTGCAATGCCCGCTGCTCAGCCTGCCGCTGGCGTTTCGCACCACGACCGACTCGGTGCCCGCCGATCTGCCGTACCTGCGCCCCGACGCCGAGCGGCTCGCTCTCTGGCGCCAGCGTCTGGGTCCGGCGGACGGGCCGCGCATCGGCATCGCCTGGTCCGGCCGGCCCGAGCATTTCAACGATGCCAATCGGTCTCTGCCGCTCGCCCGCCTGGCGCCGCTGCTGAGCGCCGGCGCCGGAACGTTCCACGTGCTGCAGACCATGTTCCGGGCCGACGACCTGGCCGAGCTGCCGCGTTGGCCCCGGCTGCAGAGGCATGACGCCGAGATCGCGGACTTCGCCGACCTTGCCGCTCTGGTCAGCCTGATGGACGTGGTGATCGCGGCCGACACTTCGGTCGCCCACCTCGCCGGCGCGCTGGGTCACCCTACCTGGCTGCTCGGCGCCTACACCCTGGATTGGCGCTGGCTGACCGATCGCGACGGACGGCCGCTGTGGTATCCGCATGTCCGGGTGTTCCGCCAGCCGGCATTCGGCGACTGGGACGCCGTGATTGCCCGCGTGGCAGTGGCCGTATCCGAGCTGGCTTGGCCGCACGGGCCGTGACACGGCGGCGCCGCCACGATCGCGGGCTCTTAAGCCGCCGCAGACTCACCGCGCCAGCGCCCGATGCCCGATATCGCGGCGGCAGAATCCCTCCGGCCAGTCGATCGCGTCCACCGCGGCATAGGCAGCGTCGCGCGCGGCGGGCAGTGTCGCCCCGGTGGCGCACACCGTCAGGACGCGCCCGCCGGCGGCACGAATGCGCCCGTCGGCATCCGCCACGGTGCCGGCGTGGAACACCTGCACGCCCGGCATGGCCTCTGCCGCCGCAAGGCCGCGGATCTCGCTGCCGCGCTCCGGCGCATCCGGGTAGCCGCGCGCCGCCATCACCACGCCGATCGCCGCCCCGCCGTGCCAGCGCAAATCGAAATGCGCCAGCTCGCCGTCGCACGCGGCCAGCAGCGCCGGCAGCAGGTCGGAGCGCAACCGCAGCAGCAGCACCTGGCATTCCGGATCGCCGAAGCGGGCGTTGAACTCGATCAGCTTCGGCCCGTCCGCGGTCAGCATCAGCCCGGCGTACAGGATGCCGCGGAACGGCGCGCCGCGACGCGCCATCTCGGCCAGCGTAGGGCGGATGATGCGGTCCATCGCCGCCTGTTCCAGATCCGCACCGAACATCGGCGTCGGCGCATAGCAGCCCATGCCGCCGGTGTTGGGACCGGTATCGCCGTCGCCGACCCGCTTGTGGTCCTGCGCCGAGCCGAGCGGCACCGCGTGCGTCCCGTCGCAGAGCGCGAACATGGAGACCTCGTCGCCGGTCAGGCACTCCTCGATCACCACCGCGGCGCCGGACTCGCCGAAGATGCGAGCGTCCATCATGGCGTCGATCGCGGCCAGTGCGGCGTCCTCGGTGAGCGCCACCACGACGCCCTTACCAGCCGCCAGGCCGTCCGCCTTCACCACCAGCGGCGCGCCGCGGCGGCGAACGAATGCGCGCGCCGCCGCGACATCCTCGAACCGCTCCCAGCGGGCGGTCGGAATGCCGGCGGCGTCGCAGATCTCCTTGGTGAAGGTCTTGCTGCCTTCGAGCTGCGCGGCGGCCTGGGTTGGCCCGCAGCACGGGATGCCGGCGGCTTCCATCGCATCGGCGATGCCGGCAACGAGCGGCGCTTCGGGGCCAGGGACCACGAGGTCGATCGCGTTGTCGCGCGCGAACGCCACCAGCGCGGCGATGTCCATTGCGCCGATCGGGATGCAGGTGGCGACGGCGGCGATGCCGGGGTTGCCCGGCGCGCACCAGAGTTTGGTCAGCAGCGGACTGGCGGCGATCGACCAACACAACGCATGCTCGCGGCCGCCGGATCCGATCACCAACACGCGCATGCATCGCCTCCGCGAGGGAAGTAGAGAGTGGGTGTGCGATCACTCCCCCTCCCCTTGAGGGAGGGGGCTGGGTGGAGGGGTCGGGCGCCCCAAGGCTGGTGCCCGCAGAACCCCTCTCCCCGCCCCTTGGTCCGCTTTGCGGCCCAAGCCCTCAAGGGGAGGGGGAGTGTAATCGTCGGCGCCTCTAGCATAGGCTGCGCCGATGGACGATCCGCGGCTCGACCCGATCAGCAACATACCGGAATTCACCGTCTCGGAAATCTCCGGGGCGGTGAAGCGCACGCTGGAGGGCAACTTCGGCCGCGTCCGCGTGCGCGGCGAAATCACCGAGCTGAAGCGCTACCCATCGGGCCATATCTACTTCTCCCTGAAGGACGAGGGCGCCAAACTCTCCGGCATCATCTGGAAGTTCGCCATCTCGCGGCTCGGCATGCAGCCGGAGAACGGCGTCGAGGTCATCGCCACCGGCCGCATCTCTTCCTACGCCGAACGCTCCTCGTACCAGCTCATCGTCGAGCGGATGGAATACGCCGGCGCCGGCGCACTGCTGGCCCGGATCGAGGCACTCCGCGTCCGCCTGACCGCCGAGGGCCTGTTCGACGCCGCGCGCAAACGCCCCCTGCCGGGCCTGCCAGCGGTGATCGGCGTGGTGACCAGCGAGCGCGGCGCGGTGATCCAGGACATCCGCACCACCATCGCCCGCCGTTTCCCTCGGCCGATCCTGCTGTGGCCCGTGCCGGTGCAGGGCGAGGGCGCGGCCGAGCGCATTGCCCGCGCGATCGCCGGGTTCGACGCGCTGCCGGCGGGCGGCCCGATCCCCCGCCCGGACGTGCTGATCGTGGCGCGCGGCGGTGGCAGCCTGGAAGACCTGATGGCGTTCAACGAGGAGATCGTGGTGCGCGCCGTGGCCGCGTGCCGCATCCCCGTGATCTCCGCCGTCGGGCACGAGACCGACACCACGCTGATCGACTTCGCTGCCGACCGGCGGGCACCTACACCCACCGCCGCCGCCGAGCTGGCGATTCCGGCGCGCACCGACCTGCTGGCCGATCTGGCGCACACCGCCGCGCGGCTGATCGGCGCGCTGAACCGGCTGGCGCAGGAGCGGCGGCTGCGACTGTCGCGCGCCGAACGAGGGCTGCCCGATCTGCCGGCGCTGGTGGGCACCGCGCGGCAGCGACTGGACGACCGGGCAGAACGGCTGCGGCTGGCCCTGCCGAACCTGGTGCGCCACTGGGCCGCGCGGCTGGGCCTGGCGCGTTCGACGCTGGTGGGTGGGCTGCGGCACACACTGGCGGCCCGCCGCGATCGGGCCACCCGAGTGCTGGCCCGCGTCTCGCCGGCGCCGCTGCGAGATCTGGTGCGCCACGCGGCCGCGCGGCTGGAGCTGGCGCATTCGACACTGATGGGCGGCCTGCGGCACACGCTGGCGGTTCGCCGCGATCGGGCGATCCGAGTGCTCGCACGAGTCTCGCCGGCGCCGCTGCGGGCACGACTGCGCGAGGCGCGGGCGCGGCTGGACGGGGCGGCCGGGCGGCTGGAATCCGTCTCGCCGCTCGCCGTGCTCCAGCGGGGGTATGCACTGGTCACCGATCCGGGCGGCCACCCGCTGACCACCTCGGCCGCGGTGCGTCCGGGCGCGCGGCTGCGACTGCGCTTCGCCGATGGCGAGGTGGGCGCGACCGCCGATGGCGGCGGCAAGCCGGAGCGGCAGGGACGGCTTTCGCTGTGACCCGCTTGACCGGCTGGCCGGCGACCGCCGTGGTGGCGGTGCTGCTGCTGGCAACCAGCGTCGCGACGCAACACCACATGGGCGCCTACGGGGCCGAGCTGGGCTACGACGAGGCGTCGCACTACGCCTCCGGGCTGATGATCCACGACTATCTGCTGCACGGGCTGGGCACGTCGCCGGTGCGGTTCCTGGCGACCTGGCACAGCCATTACCCGCTGGTCGGCATCGGCCACTGGGGGCCGCTGTATTACGGGATCGAGGCGGTGTGGATGCTGCTCGCCGGCCCGTCCCGCGCGGCGGCGCTGGCGCTGTCGGCGGTGGTGGCGGCGGCAACCGGCACGCTGATCTATGCCGTCGCGGCACGCCGGACGCCTGCTGGGGGTGCTGGCCGGGCTCGCCTTCGTGGTCTCGCCGATCGTGCAGGCGGGCAGCGGCGCGGTGATGCTGGACCTGCCGATCGCGCTGCTGTGCCTGTCCGCCGCGCTGGCCTACGCGGCCTGGCTGCGCGAGGCCTGGTGGGGCTGGGCCTTCGCCTTCGCCCTGCTGGCCGGCGCCGCCCTGCTGGTGAAGGGCAACGGCGCCTGCCTGGCGTTGCTGCCGCCGTTCGTCGTGCTGATCGGCCGGCGCTGGGACTTGCTGCGCCGCTGGTCGTTCTGGCTGCCGGTGCCCGTGGTCGGCGTGCTGGCGGGACCCTGGTACGCCGTCACCTACGGCCAGGTCGAGGCCGGGTTCCGCTATAGCTGGGGCTGGGCCTACACCAGCGACGCGCTGCGGCAGAATGCGGCGATCCTGGTGGAAGGCGCCGGACCGGCCCTGCTGATGGCTGGCGTACTCGGGTTCGCCGTGGTGTGCGTGCGGCCGCGCCGCGCCGACCCGACCGTGCTCTGCATGGCGGCATTGCTGACCGGCGTGTGTGCGTTCCAGAGCGTGGTGCCGGCGGCGATCCAGGACCGCTACCTCGCCCCTGCCCTGCCGCCGTTGTTGATCCTGGTCGCCTGGGTGGTCGCCCTTCTGCTGCACCGGCCGCTGTGGCGCGCCGCCGCGATGGCCGTGCTGGTCCTGGCGCTGCTGCCTGCCGCGATCGAGCTGGCCCCGAAGCAGCGGTTCGGCATGCTGGAGGCCGCGGCGCAGGTCTGGACCAACCGGCCGCCGGCCAATCCCGCGGTCCTGGTGGCGGCCGACGGCGCCGCCGAGGGCGCGGCGGTGGCGGCGCTGGCCGAGCTCGACCCGGATCGGCCCAGCCTGTTCGCGGTGCGCGGCACCCGCCTGCTGGGGGGCGGCGGCTACAACCGCGCCGACTATCTGCCTCGCTACGCCAGCCCACAGGAGGTCATGGCGGCGATTGACGCGTACGCGATCCCGCTGGTGATCCTGCGCACGCGGGACGGCGGCGACGAATGGGCCCATGTTGCCCAGGTGGCCGAGGCGGCGCGGCTGTTCCCGGACCAGTGGGAGCTGATCTGGCACGATGCGGGGCCGGGCTACGAGGGTGCGCCTGTTCCGCATCAAGGCCAACGCCGCGCGCCTCGCCGAGTTTTCGAAGTTGCGCGAGCTGAGTGCGCCGCAACACCTGGTGGGGCAGTGAAGCCCCGCTTCGAGATCCTCGACGCCAAACGTCATGGCCGGCCCTCCACGACGTCCTTCCCAGCCGCGAACCCCACCGTCCCACGTTGTATGGCATCTTGTCCGCGTTCGGCGGACCATACGCTTGGCTGTCGGTCCGCCCTGACCGAGACCGAGACCCGGCCCATCCCCGCACCCACGCCGTCCAACCGCACCGTCTCCCATTGTATGGGGTGTCGTCCGAGGTCGGCGGACCGCGCCTCCTGCCGAGGGACCGACCCACCCCTGGCCGCCGCCGCATCCGATCGCACCGTCTCCCGTTGTATGGGGTGTCGTCCGAGGTCCGCGGACCGCGCCCCTGCCGAGGGACCGACCCCATCCTGGCCGCCGCCGCATCCGATCGCACCGTCCCCCGTTGTATGGGGTGTCGTCCGAGGTCCGCGGTCCCCGCCGCCTCCCCAGGGAGCGACCCAACCCCGGCGGCCACCCCGCCCGGCTGCACCGCCGCCCGTTGTATGGGGTGTCGTCCGAGGTCCGCGGACCCGGCCGCCTGCCCGGGGAGCGACCCAACCCCGGCGGCCGTGCCGCCCGGCTGCACCGTCTCACGGTTCATGGACTCTTGTTCGCGATCTGCGAACCCCGCCACTTGCCCAAGCGTCCCTCCCTGGTGGAGGCCGGCGACCGACCTCACCCAGGCGGCCGCCCCACCCGACTGCACCGTCTCACGTCGCATGGGCTCTTGTTCGCTGTCCGCGGACCCCACCTCTTGCCCAAACGTCCCGCCCTGGCCGAGAGCGGCGACCGACCTCACCCAGGCAGGCACCCCACCCGACTGCACCGTCTCACGGTTCATGGACTCTTGTTCGCTTTCTGCGGACCCGGCCGCTTGCACAAGTGTCAATCCCTGGCGGAGGGCGGCGACCGACCTCACCCTGGCGGCCACCCCGCCCGACTGCACCGTCTCACGGTTCATGGACTCTTGTTCGCTGTCCGTGGACCGTGCCGGTTGCCCAAGCGTCCCTCCCTGCCGGAGCGCGGAGGCCGACCTCACCCAGGCGGCCACCCCGTCCAACCGCACGGTCTCACGGTTCATGGACTCTTGTTCGCATTCGTCGGGTCGTGCCCCTGGTCCATGGCGAAGTCCGGGGACGGAACCCACACCGGCCTTCACCCGGTCCAGCCGCACCGTCTCACGTTTCATAGGATCCTGTTCGTGTTCGGCGGGTCGCGCCCCCTTGTTCGAGGATGCGTGGAAGCTTGTCCGCATCCGACCGGCCGCGCGAAGGGGCGCGGCGGTGCCGCCCGCTCGTCCGCCCCAAGCGCCAGCCGCCGCGAACTCGGGCGGAAGACGCGCCCCGAGCCGACACGCTGCGGCTCGCAGCCGGGACCGGACGATCATCGCCCTTTGGGTGCGGTAGACCGCCCGCGACGCCGCGCCGTGGTCCCCATGCGTGGCGTGCACCCTCGCCAGCGCGGCGAA
Organism: Acetobacteraceae bacterium; assembly: GCA_003151425.1. GTDB lineage: Bacteria > Pseudomonadota > Alphaproteobacteria > Acetobacterales > Acetobacteraceae > Palsa-883. Next base: position 7,318 of record PLXO01000041.1, on the reverse strand, counting down.
CCACTCCCGCGTCCACGGCCCGGTGCTTTTCCGGTCATGCATCCTGGATCGCCCGTTCGCCATCGCCCCGCGGGTTAGGCCCGCGGGCAGGCTCTGCATGGGGCTTGCCCCGGGGCACTCGACCCGGGAGTCCTGCCCCGGCGAAGGCCGGGGGTCGTCCGGCATCGCGACAATGGCGTCGGGGGAGATGACGGGGGAGGGGGCTGTGATGGGGGTCATCTGCGATCCTGGTGCGTTATATGTCAGTTAGATTATATTACATCCAATCGCCCCGGAACGCCACAACAACCGCATAGGAAGGGGCGCGCTCGCGCCGACGTCCCACGCGGGCCACGCCGGCGGGCCGGGACGCCATCGAAGTCAGCCAATCAACCGCAGATGCACGCAGATGCGTCCAGATCGGCGATCTCAGTGTCTGGCGTCTCAGTTCTAATGGAGGGGCGGGACCCAAAAAAAACCTTGACTGTCTCTGATATGCATACTAATGAGATATCTGATAAGGCATCGCATCAGATAGCAGATGAGAAGAGAATGGCGCGAGTGGAGGTTCTCCGAGAGGTTCAAGGCGGCGACGTGGGCGACTGGAGGCTCTGCTTCCAGTGGTGCTGCTATCGATTAGATGACGGACCTCAGTACGGTTACCGCTTCGTGTGGCGCCGGCCCGAGGACGGCAGCATTCAAGCCGCACGCGGCCAGGCCCGCATTCCGAGCTTTGCGTGGGCGACTGAGTTAATGGACAGAGCCGTCAAGGCCGGTTGGGGTGACCGCGACGGCGACCAGATGGAACTCGTTGCCGAACGATTGCGCGCGGCGGGCTGCGTTGTGGACTTGGGCAGTGGCTATGTCGGCTGGTCGGATAAAGACGCGGCCGAAAAAGGCAGCCTGACCGCGCAAGGCATCCAGGACGCGCAACTCATCCATGAGTGGAGTCACTGAAGGAAGGACAGGATGCCAATAACAGCGAATGACGTGCGGGTACTCCATGAGTATGCCGAGGGAGTGATGAATCGTGCTGACCATCATGCGGGTCAAGTGACAGGTGTCGCACTCGCGTTGCTCGGAGGAATCATCTGGCGCGGCAATCCCGGTTCGATCGAGATCAGACAGTATGCAGGCAGTCCCGCCAACGTGCTATGGGTGACGATCAATGGGAGGCGGTACGCATTCGTCTACAATCACACCGCAGGACAAATCGAGATACGAGATCGAACGCAGAGCGGCGTGACGCTCCACAGCTTCAGCAACACCACGTCAATGACGGACGTTGAGACTGTGTTTCGGACTCTATGAGCGAACCATTACTCCTTTCTTTTCCCCTCGCCCTTCCGATCGGGAGTGGCAACGCGCTGCCGCTCCTGCAGAACCAATGGCTCAAGCCGGCATGTGTGTGGTGCCAGCCGCCCAGTTTCTAGACACGATGGGAAGGAATGGAATCTGAATGGATCCCTGGAAAAGACAGTTTATCCGTGATCTGTTTCCCTATTCAGCATCGCGTGTGCAGATGGAGCGAGCGTTTCTGGCAAAGCATCCGCATATCCCAACGAGTCTCTATAAATACAGAGAATTTTCTTCAAACCACATCGATGCTCTGAAAAAGAACGTGCTTTGGATGTCTTCTCCTGATCGGTTTAACGACCCATATGACACCACAATACACTTCGATCCGAATCGATTCCTGGTGGAAGACCAGTCGCTTGAAGAATTTATGGCGAGCCTGGAAGAGTTAGAGAGAAACGCCAAGGCAGCAGCTGCGTGGCAGCCCAGGAATATTGTGCGTCCTGTTCGGTCGGGCGACTGGCGCAGAAAGATATCCGAGGATATGTTAAAAAGCTACCCGGTGTCGGAGAGAGACCAGATCAGTGAGGTGCTAGGAGGACTCCTGAAGAAGCAGCATAATGATATGATCATGGCAATGGGTGTGTTTTTCAGAAACAACTATAGCGTCCTTTCCCTATCAGAGAGCTATTCATCTGTGCTGATGTGGTCGCACTATTCGAATTCTCATAAAGGATTTGTGATAGAGTATGACTTCTCGAAACTCGGCTATCACGATCTACGGAAGCGCCTTTGCTTTCCCGTATTTTACACTCGGAAGCCGCGTGATGCGACCCGTTATATGGCGCTGACAAATGTATCGGAATTCAATATCTTTTTTGGACAATTGATGTGTCTAATCAAGAAAGACGAATGGACCTACGAGAGGGAATGGAGGATAGTACACGCAATAGGGGCGCCTTACGCGAATTCGGAACTTCGCATGCCGAAACCAAGTGCTGTCCTCCTCGGAACCGATGTCTCATCAAACGACGAATCAATGATGCGTGACATGTGTCGCATGCGAGCCATCCCTCTAAAGAAAATGGTGCGACAATCGAGCACTTATGACTTGGGTGCAGTCGACCTACCCATCTGACAATCATACGTCCGCCGTACGCCAGCCGGCCGGGCGCGACCGTAGCCTCCGCATTCCGAACGTCAGCGAGGCGGTTCAAGCGTCACAACGCGCTCGCCCCGGGGCTCAAACCCCCGTCATCCCGGAAGAATCGCCACCGCCCTTGTCCACCCAGCAGACGCGCGATGCACCTTGACCGGGAAGCACACCACCTCGAACCCATCCGCTGGCAGCAGCTCCAAATTATGCAGCTTCTCCAAATGCGAATACCCGATCTCGCGTCCCGCCCGATGCCCCTCCCAGATCAACCCCGCATCCCCCGTCTCCGCCACCTTCTTCCGTGTCAACGAAAACGGCGCATCCCAGCTCCACCCATCCGTCCCGACCAGCCGAACCCCGCGCTCCAGCATCCACAGCGTCGCCGCCTTGCCCATCCCACATCCGGAATCGACATAGTCGTCCGCGCCATACTTCGCCCCGGCGCTGGTATTCACCACGGCGATCTCCAACGGCCGCAGCGTATGCCCGACCCGCCGCAACTCCGCCTCCACATCGCCCGGCGTCGCAACGTACCCATCCGGCAGATGCCGGAAATCCAACTTAACCCCCGGCTGAAAACACCACTCCAGCGGCACCTCATCGATCCGCCACGACGGCTCACCCCCCGCCACCAACGCGTGGTTCATCGTCGAGAAGTAATGATACGGCGCGTCCAGATGCGTTCCGTTATGCGTGCTGATCGCGACCCGTTCCACCGCGGCATACTCGCCGTCCGGCAACTGATCCACGCGCACGCCCATATACGCCGCCATCGCCGGCGCGGTCATATGGTGATCGAGATATTCGATCTTCGGCAACGAATGTGGCGGATCGCTCTTGATCCCCGCCTTCAGCGGCACCGAGATATCAACCAGCCGCCGCCCCACGCGACCGCCCCCCGTCTACTCGGCCGCCAACCGCGCCGGATCCGCGCCAACGCGCCCCATCTCGCCCTCCACCGCGCGCGCCAGGCGGAAATCGAAATGCACCGCCTTCAACCCCGGCACCGGCGACTTAGGATCCTCGGCAGCGGTCACCACCAGCGACCCCGACACCCCGAACACCGTATCCGAATCGATATGGTCGTCGTCGCCGAAATACAGCGCGGTGACCAGCTCGCGATGCCCCTCGGCGCCGATCAGGAAATGAATATGCGCCGGCCGGAACCCGTGCCGGTTCTGCGCCCGCACCATCTGCCCCACCGGCCCATCCATCGGGATCGGATACCCCAGCGGCCGGACGGTGCGGAAATGATACCGCCCCTCCGCGTCGCAACGGAAATTGGCGCGCAAATCCATGTTCTCATGATCGGCGGCCTGCAGATCATACAGCCCGTGCTCGCTGGTCTGCCACACCTGCACCAGCGCGTGCGGCAGCGGCGCGCCGTCATTGTCGGTCACCTGGCCATACAGCACGATCTGCGCCGACGACGGATGCCGCGCAATGCAGGCGCCCAGCTCCAACTCCGGCGCGCCCTCGCGATAGAACGGCCCGAGCAAACTACTCTGCGTCCCCAGCTCGCGCGCCTTCTTGTCGTGCAGCGCGTTGACCACGGCGCTGACGCCCAGCACGTCGGACAGCAGGATGAACTCCTGGCGCACCGGCGTGCAGGCCTTGCCGACCTGGGTCAGGAACGCGATGCCCGTCAGCCATTCCGCCGGCGTCAGGTTCACGTCCCGCACAAACGCGTGCAGATGCCGCACCGCGGCATCCGCGATCTCCTTCAGCCGAGGGTCGGGCGTCGCCGCCATCTGCGCCAGCGCGGCGTCCGTCGCCGTGAATTCGTCAAGGTCCTGCATCTTCCCCTCCTTAAGCGTTGGTCCCAGCTTATCCCGCCGACGCGGCGGATGCACGCAGCACCAGCCGTTCTGCAACCAGCCGTTCCAGCCGCTCCAGCCGGTGGTCGGTCCGACCATGCGCGCGCAGCACCGCCAATGTGTGCATCAGATACTCGGCACACGTCCCCAGGCTGCCCCCGGCGACCGCCAGGCACGCGGCGATCGTCGCCTCGTCCAACCGCCCCGCGTAGCGCGGGTGCGCGTGGTTGGCGACGAAGCTGACGGCGCGCACCGGACCGGCCTCGGTGTCGACCCGCACCCAGCGCGCGAGATAGGCACCAGTGAACATTTCGCGTCGCCACGGCAGCAGCAGCTCGGCCCGCGAGCTTGCGGCGGGGAAGCGGAACAGCATGCCGGCCGAGCTGCCGCCGCGATCGAGCGCCAGCATCAGCCCCGGCACCTCCGGCGTGCCGCGCCCCATATGCGCCCACAGGCAGTAGCTGCGATGCCAGCCGCGCACCACGCCCGGCCGGTTCTCGGCGTAGTGCATGGCCGGGTTCCACATCAACGAGCCGTAGCCGAACAGCCAGACATCCTCATTCGTCGGATGCGCGGCCAGCATGGCGTGCAGACTGGCCTCGATCGCGGCATCCGACAGCAGCGAAGGGTCGCCGGATGCCCGTAGGCGCGCGGCCGCTATCAGCGAGCCGTCGCGCAGCGCCTCGGCCGTGATGCGCACGCGCTCGCCAATGTCCTCCGCCTGCGCCATCAGCCGGCCGGGCGCCGCGGCACGACCAGCTTGGGCGTGAAAATCTGCACCGCCTCGCCGTGCTGGTTCAACGTGATGCAGCGCACGACCACCATCCCCCGCTCCGGTCGCGAGCGTGAGGGCGTGATCTCCAGCACCTCGGTCTCGACGTGCAGTGTATCCCCCGGCCGGGTCGGCCGCGGCCAGATCAGCTCGCCGCCGCTGCCGACGATGCCGCCGGCCACCGGGACGCTGTCGATCACCATCCGCATCATCAGCGCCGCGGTGTGCCAGCCGCTGGCGGCCAGGCCGGCGAACAGCGTGCCCATCGCCGCCGCATCGTCGAGATGGAAGGGCTGCGGGTCGTAGCGCGCCGCGAACGCCGTGATCTCGGCGGCCGAAACCATGCGCGACGCGCTGACGAACCGCTGGCCCTCGGCCAGGTCCTCAAGGAACAGGCGCTGCGGCATGCGTTCATCTCCCGCCGTGACTTGCATCATGCACTGAACTGATCGGTCGCCGAACTGGCTGTTTGCGACGTTGGCGGCTGGCCTTCCGGCCCGGGGCGCCACCATCGCCGGCGCAATCGCGCCAGACGCCCGGTTCGGACACCCTCTGGCGCCGCCGCGTATCGCCGCATAGGATCGTCGGCAAGCAACATAGTGGGAGGATGTCGGCATGCGACTCGTGCTGATTCTGGCGTGTGCGCTGATCGGATTGCTGACCGGGCCGGCGCGGGCGCAGGCGCCGATCACCATCGGCTTCGGCATGGCTCTCACCGGCGGCCTCGCGCCGATCGGCAAGGCGGCGCTGCTGGCGANNTGCTCGGCCGGCCGGTCAAGCTGATCTATTACGACGACCAGTCGAACCCGGCGACGATCCCAGGCCTCTACACCAAGCTGCTCGACGTGGACAAAGTCGACCTGGTCGTCAGCGGCTACGCCACCAACATGGTCGCCCCCGCCCTGCCGGTGATCATGCAGCACAACCGCACCTTCCTCAGCCTGTTCGGCCTGGCAGTGAACACCGAGTTCAACTACCCGAACTATTTCTCGTTCACCCCGACCGGCGGACCGCAACCGAAGCAGAGCTTCTCGAAGGGCTTCTTCGAGGTGGCGATGCAGCAGAACCCGCAGCCGAAGACGCTCGCCCTGGTCGGCGCCGATGCGGAGTTCCCGCACAACGCGCTGGATGGGGCGCGCGCGCTGGCGAAGCAGGCCGGGCTGAAGGTGGTGTATGACAAAAGCTACCCGCCGAGCACCACCGACTACACGCCGATCGTCCGCGCGATCCAGGCGACCGAGCCCGATCTGGTGTTTGTCGCCTCCTATCCGCCCGATACCGTCGGCATGATCCGCGCGGCGCATGAGGTCGGCCTGAAAGCGAAATTGTTCGGCGGCGGCATGGTCGGGCTGCAGAGCACCGCGATCAAGGCACAGCTCGGCCCGCTACTGAACGGCGTCGTCGACTATGATTTCTGGCTCCCTTGGGCGAGCTTCGCCACGCCGGAGGCCAAGGCGTTCCTCAAGGTTTATCAGTCGCGCGCGGCGGCCGCCGGTGTCGACGTGCTCGGCTACTACATACCACCGTTCGCCTATGCCTACCTGCAGGTGCTGCAGCAGGCGGTGGAGGGCACCAAGAGCCTCGACCAGGACAAGCTGGCCGACTACCTGCGCACGCACAATTTCAAGACCACCGCCGGCGACATCAAATTCGCGCCCGGCGGCGAATGGGCCGAGGCGCAGGTGATGGAGGTGCAGTTCCGCGGCCTGAAGACCAACGAGGTCAGCCAGTTCACCGACCCGAACACCGAGGTGATCCTCTGGCCGCCAAAGGACAAGACCGGCAACGTGATCTACCCCTACACCGAAGCACAGCACTGACAAAAAAACTCCCCCTCCGCTTGCGGGCTTGGGCCGCGAAGCGGACCAAGGGCGGCGGGAGGGGTCCCGACAGCACGGGGCTTCCGCCAGCGCGCAGCGTTGATCTGCCATCGGCTGCGGCCGATCGTGAGTCAGCTTCAATTTTCGCAATGGGCCGGGGGGCCGACCGTCGGCGTTGCCGTTTCGCCGGTCGGCTGCTGATCCGAAGCCGCCATTCTGAGCGATCCGTCCGCGTGTCGCAGAAGGGCTTGGATGGAGGCGACCCGGAGCGATGATGTGAGCATCTGGTCAGAAATCTCGCATCGAACCGGCGTAACGAGAGAACCTGTCCTTCATCAGGCGAACGGCCCCCCTACGTTAGGCGAAACGCAGCGAAAATGAGAAGCTTGGCACCGACCTTTTGCGACCGACGAACTTCAGGGGAGGCGATCCGATGACGGACCAAGAATCCGCCCGCGCGCATCTCATTGCCGGCGGT